>CAXUIG010000396.1:0-4692 GCA_964250845.1 uncultured bacterium
TCCTCTAGGATACCACTTAGCTCTCGTGTATAAATTTAGGTGCGTTCGCCCTAGATTGCCGCCCAAGAACAAACTCCTTTGGCCAAAACGGTACGCACCTGTCGTCAGCTCCTACAGGTGGAGCCAGCCATGTGGTTGTTCGTCACTGTTGAGGGGATTGAACCCACGAATAATGCTGCCGAGCGCGCCATTCGTCCTGCTGTCTTGTGGCGACGCACTAGCTTTGGCACGAGAGAGCCAAGCTGGTAGTCTCTTGGTCGCCCGGTTGCTGACCGTCGTCATGACTTTGCGTTCCCAGAACCGGAATGTGCTGGAGTATCTGACAGCTGAAAAGCTGTGCTGCTCGTGCCGGTCAACCCGCTCCGTCTTTACTGCCACAAACCGCTCCTGCTGCACACCAAGTCTTGCCTGCTGCCTAACTCTTGTGTTCGCTGCAACGAACACCACCGTAAAAGTGCAATCCTCAAGGAACAAATATCAGCGGCTGCCAACTCCCCCTGAACGGATACATATGTAGTGATAGCTAATTAAGCTGATAAAGAAGCATTATAATGATGAATAAAATACCAAATGGCTCCGATGTGGTTCTCTAGCTTTTTAGAAAAAGAAAGAGTTGACCTAACTAGACGCGAGATTCTCTGACGCAATGCAAGTGTTAAACCTTTCGATATGATTGGTTTGACCACTCTCTTTTCCTACAGCTTTGTGACGTTTTGTAGGCAGAACATTCTCATAAGATGCCCAAAAATCTGTATAACAGACTGCGCATTGGCGATAGACTGCGGGTATTGAGTTCCACAATCCTCTGGCTCCTGATTCACCGCGGTCGCCAATGTAAACTCCGACAAGTTCTAAGCGTCTTTTTGTCTAAAGCTAACCAAATCCATTGTTTGTTACCTTTATTGCCTACGAATGACCAAGCCTCGTCACATTCAATCTCTAATTTGCCTTTGGGTTTTTCTGAAACCTTTATCTTCTGAGTCACCTGGGCGTATTTTGTATAAACATAATCTTGTAACCACTTTTTAGATACTTGAGCGGCACGAGCAATTCCAGAAGACAGGTATCTTTTTACATAAAAGCCGGTCAACTAAATCGAGCGTCTCTTGGTTAATATTTTTTTAAGTGGGATTCTCCACGAACTGCCGGTCACAGTCTTGACATTGATACTTGGGCTTTTTGTTATGAATCATACCGTTTTTTACTGTGTGTTGAGAACCGCAACTGGGGCAAGTAGGTCTGGGAGTTGCCATGAGCGCTGAAATAGTCAAAACTTATCAGAACTTTTACCTTATTTAAACTAGCATTTTGCCACCATAGTTAGGATTTTAAAATATTATTGATTTAGTCTGGCTGATTGCCAATTTTAATAAAAATCAAAATTAAACTTAATAAAAAGAAAGAATTCGAGTTAGTGAATATAAATTTTCACTACATATTTACCACTACCCAAGAATTTAACCAGCAGCCCGTAGCCATGCAAGTGCAGCAAGTAGCGCAACTGGTAGAGCGACCGATTGAAGTAGTGGAATATCGGCGCCACAGCTGTGAGTGTAGTGATTGTGGTCAGATACACACAGCATCATGGCCAGAGAGCATCGTGCCAGGTCAAGACTTGAGCGTGAGTCTGCAAGCGTTGCTCGTTTGGGACGGGAACTACGGGCATCTGTCTTACGAGAAACAACAAGAACTCCTATGGGAAATCGGTAACATTGACATTGGGGTAGGCACGCTGCAAGCTACTAACAATCGGGTGTTTGAGGCCATCAATCCTAGCGTCAGTCAGCTACGGGAATGGGTCAAACAACAGCCTCATGTCCACGTCGATGAATCTCCCTGGCCAGTGCTGGGATTGAAAGAGTGGCTGTGGGTGAGTGCATCTCAAGAGTTCTGCTTGTTTCATGCTGGTGATACGCGCCTTTCAAGTGCTGAACTACAGACACAGTTAGGGAATAGCTTCGACGGGGTTCTCAGCAGTGATGATTTCGGCGTTTACAACGGCTACCCGGTCAAGGCCCAACAAAAATGTCTGGCACATCTGCGACGTCACTTCCAGAAAGTCATCAAGTTGGGTTACGGCAACAACCCAGATTTAGGGCAAGTGTTCTTGGACTTAATTGATGAAGCCTTTAGGCAACATCGGTATTGGCGAGAAACTCTTTCCTGTGCTCGCCTACTCTACTTGGGCTTGTGAGTTCAGGGTACGCATAAGCCAGAGCATCGAGCAATGGATTGGTCGAGCTGGATATGAGGCGGGTAAGTTACTGCGATCACTACGGGATAAAGCCGAGCAGTGGTGGTATTTCCTCGACCATCCAGAAGTCCCGCCTGACAACAACCTCGCCGAACGTTCGCTGCGTTTAGCAGTGACTAAGCGTAAAGTCAGTGGGGGGTCTCGCTCGATGGATCGGTTTGCTCAAACAGCAGACCTGAATCCGTGTGATCCAGACTTGTCGTCGGCAGGGACGTTCAGTCATAGAGTTCTTTCGGTCAGCTCTAACGGCTCAGTCGAGCAGTGGAAAATCCCAGCCATCTCTGTTGCCCCAACCGACCACCTGAATTCTTACCATCCGGTACTCCAGCGTGCTCTAACTGGCTATCTGTCGGAGTTACGAATTACTATCAAAGAATATAAGGGCAAAGAAAATCACAAGATTGATCTCGTTTTTCATGCGGATCAGGTCTACATTATTCGCTCTGGTTTGGAAACCAACTTCAGCAAAACACTGCTGCTGGCACTATCGACCGTAACTGATATAAATCAACCTTTGACTATTGCTGTTGTCGCTGGTGAAGAAAATGTAGTCTTTGCTAGGCTGTACAATGCCATTACTAAAGTGCGATTTTTAGCTGAGTGGAAGGCAGATGCTAACTGGTTGGATTTGGTTAGCAAAATCCAGCAGCGACTAGGGCTATCCACAACAGTTCAAGAACTACCTTTAACGCCACCAATAGAACCAGAGGCACTGGCTGCTGTTTGTGATCAAATCAATCCACAAACGTCACCACAACCAGCACTTGTTGCACCAGGGCTATCCAACAGCTCTTCGAAGCGCGTCCGCTATGCGGATCGCGTCAAAGCAGTGCGATCGCTGACTGGTCATTCGGTTGATGCGGTCAGAGCTATTCTTGCCCACTATGACACCGACCACCCGGAAAAACTCACTCATGAACAGTGTAACGAAGTGATTGAGATTTTGGTCAGTTATTGGTATCAAACTTTAAACAAGTCTGAGCCATTCCCTAGCAGCGACTGGTGGTCTATTATTCAACAGTTGCAGCAGCAGGGGCTAAGTGAAGCTGAGGCTATCAAGTCTTGGATGACTCAAATTAAGCAACAGCTAATGGTTGCTGTGTAAGTTGCAAGAAAGTATTCAGAGTTCAGAGTCAAATAATTTTAGTAAAAAGTTAAACTTGAACCCTGAATCTTAATTAAAACGACTGATTCTCACCATTCTAGCAGTTTAATTAAGGTAAAGTCATGAACTTATTACTCGATACCCTTTCAACGCCTAAGACTTTTCTGTTCTGGTTAAAAAGCCACCCGGCTGAGGCAATCGTTGGACAAGCCAGAAGCAGCAATGGATGTCCGTTGGCTAACTTTTTGTTTGCTCAAGGGTTTTGTCATTGTGAAGTCATGACCGGAAATGTTGGGGCACGATTTGAGCAAGATTTTTATTGGTTAAGCGATCGCCCGCAACTGAGAACTGAAAATAGACAAATGCCAGGTTGGGCTAGTCTATTTGTGGCGATCGTGGACGAGGAAACCACAAGGGCGGTTTCAGCTCTCATGGCGATCAGGGCTTTGGCTGAAGCTGTTGAAGTCGCGGAGTTACCAAGGCGGACTGCTGCTTAAAGGTGCTCCAAAGTCTGGCAGGTGAGGTCGCTTACTGAAAAGTTAGCCCCTACTAAATTCGATTCAAAATTTAGGGGTTACAAAAAGGTAATACAAAAGAAGTCCCACGCCGTCTTGCAAGAGTTCGAGTCGGTGCGCCACGACTATTTCACACACGGCGCGGGACAACAATTGATAGTTTTCCGCTCGGGGGTAGAGGATGTCAAGTCGTCAAGACTTCAGAAGCTTGAGCCAGACAAGAATTAAACATTGAATCCGTCGCGCTCCAATTTTTCATCAATTGCTTGCCGAACAAATTCAGGATAGTTATCTATCTGGCCAAGTCTTGCTTTCACAGAAGTGGAAATTCTCAACGTTAGTTTTTCCACTAAAGGCTCATCCCTTGTTGTTGTAAAAACATACTGCTTGATGTCTGGGTTGCCCCCAGGTCTTCCCCTTCCCATTACTACCTTCCTGTTTTAACTAGTGTCATTTTAGCATGTCGTCATGCTTGAAAAAATGTTAAAAGATAGAATGAATATAGTTTATTCCGTGTCGTCATTCTATTATAACCTCAGCCTCCAGGAGGATAGTGATGAATTTTACGACGGGTTATAACGTCGAGCTGTGGTTTTACTTGATGATGCAGAAAATGCGCTTGCTCGATCACACTCCGATCTCCATAGCAACTGTTACAAAAGTAGCCAAGCGTCATTTACCTGGTCGGTATGAGCGGGCTTTAGAATTTATTGAGAATCCTGAAAACGTCGAGGAATTTATTGACAAAGTTTTCAAAATAGATTCAGTAGATCAAAAAGTCAGTAGTTGAGAAGGCTCTTTGGGCTGGCAATCACCAC
>CAXUIG010000397.1:0-4657 GCA_964250845.1 uncultured bacterium
ATTCTAATGGGTAAGCCGAGTTAACGATCGCCCACTTAGTCTAAAGTTCAGTTAATCAGGTGCGCGACTACTTTCAAGAGATTCGCAAGTTGGTCGCATCATCTAAAGCCAATAAAGTGTCCGTCGCGAATGCGGTTCGCCAGCTCGAATCTGTTGTGCAACGCCGACACCCGACATGGGAACGGAGCGAGTTCATCGCGCCAGCACTTCGCTATCTCATAGAGCAGACTTGAGAAAGCCGACGCATCCTTCGCATCGGCGCATTGTCACGGGTTGTGTTGCAACTCCTGCTTGAGGACAGACAATCCTCATCGCTTAAGCGCTCGTTATGCCGCACCTCCGAAAATTTGAGCCACGAATTGTGCAAGATCTGAGTATGTCTCCTTTTTCAACACTTTGAATTTGTCCCGAACGTATCATGTTCATCGCTTCGTAACCTCTCAACGAACGCCAAAGCCGTGTTAAACGAGCCGAACCCCATTCCTGGATTACCGCTCTTCTGTCACTCTAAGCAGAGGAAAATTGGAAATCCCCTTCTAAACAGAACTGTGGAACAGCACTAGGGAAGAAATTCATTAAAGCAATTAACCGAGGGAATCCCAAGGATAATTGTGGAATGGGAAACACCCTTAACCAAGGAAGAATAAGGTTGAAACAGAAGAAGGGTAGACTAATTAAACGAAGATTATTGAGCCAGGTTTTACAGCCGATTCCAGTATCCCATTGTGGGTGTTGTGCCAAACGTTCTTTGACTTCTTGACCGGAAGTATCCAATGCCTGATTTTTCCGAGGTTTGACAAGGAGTAGTAAATAAGCTAACTAGTAAGTAAGTACTAAAAACCACCTCCCACCATTTTTCAATATCTGAATAACGGGTGAGCCGAAAGTCTGCCCATCCTAATTCATTCTGGCTTTGATTTAACCCATATTCAACACAGTTTCTACAGCCATATAAATTACCAACATCTTTGTAGTTCAACCCAGGTATTTCTGTCATCACATACCAGGTTGAATTTGCGGGCATTGTCTCCGGGTCTGTCGTAATTTCCCAAAATCTGCGACTTCTCTTCTTGCCAAAAATGATTTCTCTTACGTAACGTGCTTCTTGAGTTCCATCGCTAAAAATCCGGTCGAATTTTCGCCATTGATTGCACCGAACCGTTTGCCCTTTAGGCAACCACACTCCATGATTACTTCTAATAGCTACAACAAAGTTAAGTTCTAATTCCGATAAACATCCTAAAAATTTACTTTCACTTTCCCCATAAAGACTATCTGCTAATACCAGCTCTATCTCAAATCCCAATTGCTTGATTTCTCGCACCATCTGTGCCGCTATCTCTGGTTTGAAGCGATAGGTATCTTCGGCTAATAGCCTTTCTTTTGGCTTATAGACTTCAAACAATAAAGGAAAGGTTATACCATTGATTAAGCCCCAAGCTGTCACTGCCACAATCCCGTTATCTACCTTTCCTAATTTTCCTAGATATTGCCGCAACACACATAGTCTGTCCTTTTTCCCTTCTTCTTATCTCCTGTCTCATCGATAATTAGGAAAATTTTTCTCCCTTTTAAAGCCTGCAAAGTTAAATTTAGTCTCTGCCTTCTCAGTTCTTTAATTTCCCAGGGGGATTTGCTGAGAAAGTGATGTAGTGTCTGTTCGTTCTCTAATCCTACAACTTTAGCAATTTCTGGCAGGGTCTTCCTCTTTATTGGGGAAATAATTCCCACATGCAAATGCTTAAATGCCTCAAAGCTTCTAACTTCTGGAAACAGATTTCTATAGAAGTCACAATATTCATCGACAAATTTGATGGTTGGTCGAGCGGCACGGGGCTTATCCATAGACGGGGCCTAGGTTTCAGCACTTCTCACTCATTATACTCTCATCAGAGTGACAGAAGAGCGGTAAGGAGCCTCGAAAACCCGAGGATGGAGCGCTCAAATCCAGTGAGATTTTCACTCGCCTGAAAGCAATTGGTTATGAAGGCGGCAAATCTGCCGTCTATGACCTGGTTCGCCGCATCCGTCCCCATGAAACCAAGCCGCCCTTGGTCCGTTTTGAGGGATTACCCGGTGAGTTCAGCCAGCATGACTTTGGTCAGCGACGAGTCACTTTTGAGGACGGCACTACGCGAGGAGTGCATTTCTTTGCCTCCCGACTCAAGTATTCGCGCACGATTGAGATCCATGTAGTAGAAAACGAACAATTAGAGGCAGTTGTACGCTGCCTACTACGAGCATTTGAGCGCTTCGGCGGCATGCCCCTCAAATGTGTATTTGACAATATGACCACTGTGGTAAACTCCCGCATCACTGACCCAGATGGTCAAACGCAGGTGGTTTGGAACAAACGTTTTGGGAAGTTTGTCATTGACTGTGGCTTTATTCCCGTAGCCTGCTGGCCCTATCGACCTCAACAGAAAGGCTCAGTTGAAAATCTAGTTGGGTTCGTCAAGGGGAATTTCTTCTGTGGAAGAAGCTTCAGAAACCAAGCGGATCTGATTGAGCAACTAGAAGACTGGGTGAACATTGTCAACACAGAACGCAAGTGTGACGCTACAGGTCAGATCCCTGCCATATTACTGAGGAATGAACCCCTTAAGCCCTGTCCCCATCAATCCCAGACCTACGCCTTTAAAGTTACAGCAGTAGTAAGACCAACTGCAAGGGTGCGTTACCAGAACATCGATTACTCCGCCCCTGCTGAGTACATTGGTCAAGAGGTCACCCTACACTTACAACAGGCGGCAGTGAGTATTTACTTGGGAAATCGAATGCTTGCGACCCATCCCCGATTTCCGGAAAATGGCAAATCCTCTATCTTGGCAAGTCATGCTCAAGAACTGTTTCGCTGGCAGCGAGGTAAGCCTTATGCCCAACGACAATTACTCTGGGACCTTGACCCAGCTGTCGAGCCATACTTGACCGAGCTGGTGCATCGACGCCCAAACAACTGGGAAATTGACATTGCTCGGATGTATGAGCTGTATCTGAAGATCGGACGGTCTGATTTGCTAGCAGCTATCGACCTGGCGATTGAGCAGCGCTGTTTTGGTAGCGAATACCTGAGCGCCATTGCTTCGGAGGTAGTGACAAGTACCAATACCAGGAGGCGGTAGGGATGCAGCAGGAGGAAACTGGCATTCTCGAAGCGCTTCTGAAACGGCTGGGTCTCACCACAGTGCATCAGCTATTTCCGGAAATTGTCGTGACCGCTGAGCAAGAAGGATGGTCTTACGGAGCCTTCCTAGAAAGGCTACTCTCAGAGGAAGTGGCACACCGTGCTGAAGCCCGTATTGCTACTCAGGTAGCTCGGGCGAAGTTTCCTTTTCCAGCTACCATTGAGACTTTTGACTTCACCTTCCGTAGCGACTTCAAACGGCAGATGCTGGGTCGATTCTTAGGACCGGAGCTAGTTAGCGATAATCGCAGCTTAATTCTCGAAGGTTCACCAGGCACTGGAAAAACACATCTGTGCATTGCCATTGCCTACAAATCGATCCAGAACGGCTTTGTCGCTCGGTTCACCACTGCCGCTGCTCTGATTAACGAGCTATGCGCTAGCTCTGATATTAACAGTTCACTTAAGAGCTACATCGCGCCCCATGTGCTGGTAATAGATGAAGTGGGCTACCTTGGCTATGGCCCGAATGCGGCAGATGTCATCTTTCAGGTGGTAAACCAGCGTTATCAGAAGGGTAAGCCCATTCTGTTCACAACTAATAAAGCGCTGAAGCAATGGGGGCGCGTACTACATGATGAAGAGTTGGCCCACGCCATTCTCGACCGCACGCTCCATCACGGGGAGCATATCAAGCTGAGTGGTCCATCCTACCGATTGCGCGGACGCAAGCTGGAATGGGACGAACCTACTGTTAAGGAGGGGTAATAGGGGTATCTCGAACGCTACGAGGCACGATAAGTTTTAGTCAATATGTAGTTAAGCTCACTGGGACTGTCATTGATTCCCAGTGAGCTTAATGGCATGTTCATTTTTGTCATCATTCTTTTGGTCATCCTATTGATGATTTTTAGGCTGTTAACAGGTGCTAAAAGCGGACAGAGTTTCCGGAAAAAGTGTAGCCATAATATCCGGAATTCACAACAATTGTCAAAGGTACTTTTCAGTTCTACGGCAGTTGTCTCAACAGGAAGAAGCCTGTGCGGCGGATGCGATCAAGGCAGCGAACCGCTTTGAGAACCGACAACGGTTTCATCAACTTACTAACCTAGAAATTCTTGAACTCTGCCGCAATTGCCTTGTCAGGCAGACCTCGCAAAGACGCTCAACCAGCTCAATGCTATTATCAAATTCGTGCTTTCCTTGTGCCTCGCCAAGAGGCAATAGCTAGGGAACAGCAACGCTCAGGGCGTTTTATTCTTGCCACCAATGTCCTAGATGCCCAAGAGTTGAGCAATGATGACGTGCTGCGAGAATACAAAAGCCCAGCAATCCACGCTCGCGGGGTTTTCGATTCCTCAAAGACCCGCTGTTTTTCACATCCAGTGTTTTCCTAAACTCTCGCGAACGAGTTGCGGCACTGGCGATGGTTATGGGTCTGTGCTTACTCGTTTACAGTTTGGGGCAACGAACACTACGTGTAGCGGCCCGGAAACAGAAACACTCCGACCCAGAAACAAGGCGATTTTCGAC
>CAXUIG010000398.1:0-4647 GCA_964250845.1 uncultured bacterium
AGCAGGGCGTGCTGCGTGCCTGGCAACGCCGAGGAGAACAAGCGGGTGTGGCACCGTTTTCTCCACATGACTTCAGAAGGACATTCATCAGTGACTTGCTGGATGCGGGAGTGGATATTGTCACTGTAGCCCAATTAGCCGGACACTCTGACGTTAGTGTTACTAGCCGCTATGACCGGCGAGGGGAAGCGGCGAAGCTTTATGCAATTGATCTGTTGAATGTACACTACAGTCCTGCCGACAAAACTTTGGATTAGGGAGACTTTATGACTGGCGTCTACAAGTCAGTCTGACACCAGTAATAAATCATCTGGCTATTTTTACTTCATGGGCCATTACCAAAGCTCTACTCGGTCACCACTGAGTTACCAACTGCATGAGTGATTGATGGGCGATGTGAACAGGGGTGTAATCATTTACGCATTCTTCATACAATTCTTCATCCTCTCAAAATGAAATCAGGAATTACATGAGCCAACATAAAACTTACTTGGGAAGAACTGATCTATGCAGTTGGCAACGAAATGTCTACGAAACAAACAGGCTCCAGTCAGAGCATCGATTTTTTACAATTTGAGTTGGGGATTCCCTCCAAATATATAGAAACTGCACTACGGCATCCTGAACCTCATCCCAGCTTGTTGCCCATGATTCTCTGGCAGTATGGGTTAATCACGTTGTCACAGTTAGGCCAATTTTTTGACTGGATGGAGTCTGAGCATTCCCAAAAAAATGATAACAATATTAGCGGAATTACTTAGAAAAATAATGCATTTTCTATCATATTGTCATGTTAATTATCTCGACATTCAATACTTTGGATTGAGGCGATAGCCCAGGCCATAAACTGTCTCAATCAAATCAGCGGGCGCCCCGACTAATTTTAATTTCTGCCGCACCCCTTTGATATGGGCTTTGACAGTATCCTCTTCGGGGGGCTCTTCATTCCACAGTTGATCTAGAATCACGCTTCGATTAAACAGGCGACCTCGATTACGCAGGAACAGCTCTATCAGACCATATTCTTTTGGGGTCGGATACAAGGGTTGCCCGGAATATGTTACCTCACATAGAGCCGGATTAAGGCTCAATTTCTCAAACTTAAGAATCGGGGATTTTTGAGGACTCACCCGGCGAAGTAAAGCGCGAATTCGGGCACCTAACTCTTGGAGGTTAAAGGGTTTGACTACATAGTCATCTGCTCCTGCATCTAGCCCCATGACTTTATCCTCACTAGCGGATTGAGCAGTCAGTAGAAGAATAGGCATGCTTTTACCGCAGTTACGCAACTGCTGGCAAAGTCTAATCCCACTCAGCTTTGGTAGCATCACGTCTAGAAGGAGCAAGTCATAGGCAAATGCCTCTGCTAGCTCCCAACCAGCAATACCATCACTGGCAACATCGACTACATAATTTTGCTCAGTGAGGTCTGAGGCCAGATCTTCAGCAATGCGATGGTCGGACTGTACTAATAAAAGTTTCATCTTTTTTTCTTTACTAAGAAATCAACTCGCTTCAGCGCTTTGCCAATCAAACCGGCTTGGCTGTAGATGATATGGTGAATAATTTGTAGCTCAAGCTCGTTCTTCAATTAGCATTTAACCCGCTAGTTAAAAAATCAGGCATATTTTCAACACCACGAGTGTCTATGAACCGAATGGAACTAAATAATTTCGCTCCGGTTTTTAGAAAGGAGTAAAGGTGATCGCCTGCACACTTTAATTCTCCAAGACTTGATGAATTGCCTGGTCGAGAAGTGCTTGAGCCGAATCTGGATAGTGGTAAGTGGTGAATTGCATCCCGCCAATTCGCTCCGGTTTTCTACACGGGCTCAAGCCGTGAGTCAATTCGAAGAGCTGGAGGGCCAAGCTACCGATTTTGGTCATCTGGCCTTTGGATGCTGTCAATCCCAGTTCTCTAAGTCGGCCTTGAACCGAGGTCAATTTTTCGGTTGGATTAGAAGGTTCAGAGCTTTGACAATCTAGGACTGTAGGCGTTATCAAATATTGTGTTAGCTGAGTATAACGTTGGGCTGGTAAATCTTTGCGAACAGCAACTTCTAACGCTTTAAGTTGACCAACACCAATAAATAAAGTCTTGGCCCGAGTTATCGCCGTGTACAAAATTTGCCGCGTTAGCATCCGGCGATGCGACATAAGTATGGGGGCAATAACAACTTGGTATTCACTTCCCTGGCTCTTGTGAATAGTCAGGGCATAAGCATGTATGATATCACTAATTGTCGAGGCGGTGTAGGGAGCAATTGCACCTCCCTCAAACTCAACTAATATTTGTTGAGCTTTTAGATCTACTCCTACTATCTCTCCCTCTTCCCCGTTCATCACCCCTGTATTGTAATTATTTCGGGTTTGGAGCACGCGATCGCCCCCTCGCCAAATCTCCTCACCCAGAAGTAATTCATTATTCTCAAAATATTTGGGATTGACGTATGACTGAAGCAGAGCATTCAAGTTCTTTGTTCCGGCAGCACCCTTCTTCATGGGGGTGAGTACTTGAACATCACTCCTCAAGTTAAAACCAGATTTTTTTAAGGACTCTAGAGTTTTGATGATTTCGTCAGCTGCCATCTCTTGAGATGACGCCTCAACCCACAAACAATCGGACGACCTTGATTCAAGCGGAATTGGATTTTTTACGGTCTGCCGGTTAGGAGTAATTCCTTGATTAATTTGATGAGCTGCGGTGATGATATCGCTACCATTCTGTTGCCGCCTAATTAACGTCAACCTCGTAATAGGAATTAACTCCGAATTGATTAAATCCCGCAGCACCATTCCTGGCCCCACTGATGGCAATTGGTCTTGATCGCCAACCAGCAACAACTTTCCGGCTGGGGGCAGCGCTTTGAGCAAGGAGTTGAACAAAAACAAGTCAACCATACTCGCTTCATCAACAACTACAAAGTTTTCTGTCAGCGGGTTTGACTGGTTTCGATCAAACCTCCCGGCAACCATTGACCATTCCAAAAGCCGATGGATCGTCTTAGCCTCATGTCCGGCAAGGCTAGCCAGCCTTTTAGCGGCTTTGCCTGTTGGGGCAACTAAGGCTACATCAAATCTACCACTTAGCCACCGCATTAGGGTTTGCAGAGTGAAGGTTTTTCCTGTACCGGGGCCACCCGTAATGATGGCGACTTGATGGAGTTCTGATCTAGCTAAAGCTGCCTTTTGTTCAGATGATAGAACTTGGAGTTGGTTGATGTATTCATGGCGTCCTCCGGCCTGACTATATAACCAGTGCTCTAGCTCGGCAATCTTATCACTGAGCCTAATGTCATCATCCCTACACAGAGCCGCCATGCTGATGATATTCCTCGCTACGGTCAGTTCGGCTCGGTGAAAAGGGGGCAAATAAATACTGTGTGAAAGATCTCCTTCAACCAGATTTTTGCTATCAACCAGTTGCCTCAATATTTGTGGAGTTCAGTCGTTGATGGGATATATTCTTTGGTGCTCAGAAGAATAGTGGAGTTTTCTATCAAAACGTCCATGGGCTTTTTAACAATGCCCATCACTACTAGACTCCAACAAAAGCGTGCAGTACACCTGAAGATGCTCGGAGCTTAGAGTCTGGAGTAATACCTAATATCAGTGCTAACTCATCGGCTGTTTTAAAACCCACCCCATCAATATCTAATGCCAACTGGTAGGGATTACTTTTGAGGATATCCAGTGTACTAGAGCTATAGTACTGGCAAATTTTTAAACTCAGGTTCAACGATACCCCTAGACCAAGAAGCAGTGACATTGCGGCTCTGTGAGGCGAATTTTTACTTTCATCCCAGGCTGATTGAATTGCCCCTACCCGATAAGACGCAATTCCTTCGACTTCAGTTAGGCGGGAAATATCAGAATCCAGAATCAAGAGCGTGTCTAGACCAAACCAATCAAAGATTCTAGATGCTGTTTTCTTACCGATTCCTTTGAACAAGCCACTGCCAAGGTATTCCTTGATCGCTGAAAGGTCGTTGAAAAACTCCCAGCTTGATGGTTGGCTAAAATTAACAAGCATGCTTTAACGCAACTTATCAGGTAGAACGGCTGATACTACATATAGTATACAGAGCCAGCTTGTCCTGCTAGGATCTTATTTGATGCGTTTAATATGAAGGCCAATACTTTAAGAGTTTCAGAGCAAACCCATTTGTTGACCCCCGGACTGATTTTCGTTCGGCAATATCATCTTAATTACCTCCTTCAGCAAACTAAAACTTACTTCTATCGGATTCAGCCAGCCACTGGACACCCCATTGATAGCCCATACCAGCGCACTACGAGCGTTAGACCTAACCTGGGCTTTCGGATCTATGTAGACTAGGGTTCCCTTAATTAATCGCTCCGCTCCAAGTTTGATTTCTTCTCCCAGGTATTTAAAGACTTTGTAGGGGACCGCCAGCGCCGCGAGCGCATCGACTTGAGCCTGCTCCGACTCAGTTAAAGCACGGTAGGCTTTACCTATGGTTTTCTTGTGGGTTCGCTTGAGTGTACTGAGCGCCGCCAGGGTGTCGCAGTTGAGCAACAGAGCTTTGAGTTCCTCCAGGGTTGGCTCTGGCTCTGGTGACTCTTTACGTTGCACGAATGGCACCAACTCTAGCTGCGGTGACTCTAGCTGCGGTGACTCTAGCTG
>CAXUIG010000399.1:0-4628 GCA_964250845.1 uncultured bacterium
TTGTCACAGCTTACAGAGGGCTTAGCTTTCTAATTTTTTACATCGAACTCAGGTCCACAGGACGCACTTCCCTCAGCTTATCCAGCATCGCCTCTTCCTGCAAGATCTGCTGCTCCAGGGTTGAGACGGTGTTATCCAGATCAGCTTTAGCCGCAATCAGCTTAGCTTGACCCGTTTTAAATTTCTCCCGCTTGTCGTCTAAATTGGAAGTGGTGACGGCTCCCGCTTGGTGCAGAGTCTGATAGCGCTTATAGGTGGGCTCGGCATTATATAACTCTGCTTCGGCACTAGCTATTGCTGCCGTTTTCACGACAGTTTCAGTGCGTAGCTGCGCTTTTCTCAGGGCAATGATCGCTTTTTGAGCGGCAATTTCCCCCGCTTTTGTATCTCCAGCCTTGACTTGGGCAAGCTTAGCCCGCTCGACAGCAAGATTTTGTTCGGCTTCGGCACATGCTGCCTGCTTTTTATCCATGCCCTGTAGCAGGGCAATCACTTGTCCAGCTTTGACACGATCGCCTTCCTCTACCAGCAATTTATCTACTCGACTATCCTGAGCATCGATCACAGATAGCTTAATCACTTCTCCCTTGGGTTCGAGTCGTCCCAAGGCGGTCACTGCTGTTGCAGGAGCAACACTAGGTGGAAGAGGTGGCGTCAGCCTGGTTTTTTGAGTTTGGGAGATGACATAAGCGGCTGCACCTAGACTGAGACTTGAGGTAACAACCACCAGCCCAGCAACCCAGGGATTAACACTCCTCAAGAAACTTGGTCGCCGCTTGGAAGTTGGCTGAGCAAACACCAAAATCAACAAGGCTCCAGTTAGCAAGGCCAAGCCAGCCACTAATATAACTGCATGTAGACCGGATACGAACGCATGGTGTGTCGCCTGATGGAAGGCAAGCAAAGAGATGTTGGCTGGGAGGTGATTCGAAACTTTAACGTTGCCGGACAAAACCTCAGCAATGAGTTCGTTTTGGATGTTTGAGGGTAGATGCCAAGCAGAGAGCGATCGCGCCAGATCGGAGGCTAGGCGTTGCTTGAAAATTGATCCCTGTAGGGCAACTCCCAAGACCAGGCCGAGACAGGTACTGGTGTTGAGCACCGCTGAGGCAATTCCCGCCTGAGTTGAGGGCGCAGAACTCATCGCTACTGCTGTTAAAGGCGAGACTGCCAAGCCAGCGCCAAAGCCCGAAAGAACAAGCTTCCACAGGAGTGTTCCGTACTCAGTATCGGCACTGGTTTGGATGAACGAAAATATCATCACGCTCGCCAGGGTCAGTCCCGTCGTGATCGTAAAGCGCCACCCTAGTCGAGCAGCGAACCACCCAGAACCAATGGATGCGATCACAAAAGCCGCATTCATGGGCAGGAAGCACACGCCTACTGCTGCCGCCGAGTAACCATGCACTTGCTGCAAGAACAGGCTGAAAATGAACAGCAAGCTCACAAGAGTGAACATTACCGAAACCTGGACGACATTGACTACAGCATAGGTTTGGTTTTTAAACAAGTGTAGTGGTAGTAGCGGCTGGCTGCTTTGGGACTCAACGACCAAAAATGCCACCAGACTGAGTCCGGCAGCACTCAGCAGCAAGAGAATGAGCGGCGATTGCCATCCTCCGTTGCTGCCCTCGGTAAGTGCGTAGGTAAGCGAAGAGAGAAAGACTATACTAAGCACCAAACCTGGCACATCTATACTTTGCTTCTTCGGATGCACACCTTTCTTAACAACACCGGAGGTCACCCAAAAAGCGATCGCGCCCAGCGGTACATTAAGAAAGAACACACTTTGCCATCCAAAAATTTCCACAAGTAGCCCGTTAAGGACAGGACCAGCAACGAGGGCGAGTCCTGATACTCCACCCCAGATACCGATTGCTTTAGCTTGCTCCTTCGGCTCAGGGAAGGTATCAACGAGGATAGAGAGAGAAGTTGGGATCAAGGCAGCAGCACCGATGCCTTGAAGAGTTCGCCCAGCAATCAAAACACCCAGACTGGGAGCGAAACCACAAATTAAAGATGCCATCGTGAACAGGACAAGTCCTGTCAGAAAGACTCGCTTGCGCCCGTAAATATCTCCTAATGTCCCACTCGGCAGCACTAGACTCGTTGCAGGCAGGGCGTAAGCGTTGAGAATCCACTGCAATCCCGACACATTGGAACCAAGACTGAGTTGAATCTTGGGAAGCGCTACATTCACGGCGGTGTCATTGAGATTAGCCATGAAGAGGCCAAAACACATTGCTGCCAGCACGAGAACTTTAACACGATTCATCGCCATTGCTACCTTTACTTAAGTGATTATCTCACTGGTGTCTTATAGGTAGTAGCGAGAATCTTCTGCAAGATATCAGGAATTTCAAACACGGCTTGATTGTTCACAGCAGCGACATTCGCACGGTAGCGAGCAAAATTTTCAGGCTGAAGAAACTTCTCAACCGCCGGAGCGATATTCCGAAAACTGCGGATAACCACACCCACATCCTTCTGTTGAACCCAGTCGGTGTTGTATCGTTCATTTATTATTGTGGCAAAATTACGTTGCACAATCAATGGTAGCTTCATAGCCAGCGCCTCGCTGATGCTAATACCACCTGGTTTACCAATAAAAAAATCGGAAAGATGCATGTAGTAAGGAATGTCCTCAGTAAAGCCGATGACAAACCGCTTCTGGAGACCTTGGCTTTTACGTAGAGCCAAAGCCAGTTCTTCATTGCGTCCGCAAATAAAGATGAGTTGTAGCTTTTGTTGGAAACACTCCAGACGCTTGGCAATTTCCAGCATCACTTTGGAGCCATTACCCCCGAATAACACAATTCCGGTGATCGAGTCTGGATCTAAACCCAAACGTTGCCTCTCAATCCGGCGATCGCACGAAATGGGTTCGTAAAAGCGAGGGTGAATAATCAGTCCCGAAGTTTTGAAGATACGCTCCTCCTCTACCCCTAGAGAACGAGCTTGATCCACTGCTTTTTCAGTTGGACAAACCACATGATTTCCCGTTTCCGGTTCTATCCAAAACCCGGGCGGAGTATCGACTAAATCTATAATAATGGTCACTACAGGGGTGCCTGGTTTTGCTTTCTGTAAACTTTCCCATAGTCCTTTATTATACAGCGCTACTATAGAAACCAGCAAATCTGGTTGTTCCTGCTGCCAATATTCCGCAAAAATACTGACACCAGTATTGTAATTTAGTCTGATCAGTAGTCTATCTACGAGCAGTATTAGGGGGTGAAGCCATGTCCAGCCGCTTTTGAGTATCCGGTTGTAAAAATCATCTCCAGAAATTCCCAATAGCTTGTAGACATCCACTATCTTTTTTTGTTCTGCTAGACGATTCACTATTTCGCCCACATCGGTTACCCTGATTTCCCAGGGTAGTTTTTGCTGCTCAATAATTGAACGTAGTGCATTTAAGGTAGCGTAATGCGCTCCCCCATACCATGCGGTGACAACATTAATCAAAAACTTTTTTTCTGTAGCTGAGGGTGATTGCAATGTTTCCATATAATTTTTTGCTCTACAGTTACTGCTGAAAAACTTCCACGTCTTTTTTCTTCTGCTAAAAGCTCCGCTAATCCGTCCACATTTGTTACCCTGAGAGCCCAGTATAGTTGCTGATAAGTGATTGAACTAGCCCATTATAGGGCGACATTTATCACAAAAATTTTAAAAAAAATTATGATGATATCCTAATTACTATTAGCCACTTTTACTTGGTTTTCAAGTAACTTATGTATTAACCAAGTCAGAAGCTTGATCCTAAATTAAGTTTTGACAATTTCTCCACTTGCATTTGCTTTTCTGCACAGCTTTGGTTCACCTCTACCACACCTAAACGCCGAAAAACCACATCCCCAAATTGTGGAGAAAGTTGTGAAATCGCAAACAACATTTTGGAAGCAGCTCCATCCAATATCACTTCGTCCTGGTTTTGCTTAATAGCTTCAAGCACTGCGTTTGCCACTTCCATTGGCTGAGCAACGCGCGCTACAGTGGGCGGTGTTATGCTAAGTTCATGAAACATTCCGGCATCGGTGTATCCAGGACAGACAACAGAAACCCCGACGTTAGTACTAGCTAATTCCTGCCGTAGTGCATCCGACCACATAATCAAACCAGCTTTACTGGCTGAGTAGATACTGTTATATGGCGCTCCCTTTTTGCCAGCTCCAGAGGAAATATTCACAATATTACCGCTATTGCGGTCTAGCATGCTCGGCAGTAGCAATCGCGTTAACTCCATCGGTGCCAGAAGATTGGTCGTCAATGTAGATTCGATATCCTCTAAAATGTAGTTCTGAAAAGGTCGGTATTTTTCTATGGCAGCATTGTTAATCAAAATATCGATGGAACCTGCAAGTTGATGAATCTGCTGCACTAGGACTGATAATTCTGACAATTGGCTGAGATCGAATGGAATACTTATACCTCTACCGCCCGCAGCTTCGACCTCAGCACACATTTGAGCCAGACCTGCCTTAGAACGAGAAACGCCAACTACGGTTGCTTGCTCTTTTGCCAGAGCACGGGCAATAAAGACTCCAATCCCACCTGATGCACCGGTCAAAACTACTAGTCTGTCAAGAAATAATTGAGGGATAAAGTCGCTTAAGTTTAATCCG
>CAXUIG010000400.1:0-4557 GCA_964250845.1 uncultured bacterium
AATTCTAATGGGTAAGCCGAGTTAACGATCGCCCACTTAGTCTAAAGTTCAGTTATAGTCAAACTATTGGTTTGGGTATCGAAAACGAGACGCATCTCCAAGCATTGGCAATAATAGACCTCCAGCGTCGGGAGATGGCGCTTGAAAAGGATATGCGTGAATTGGTCAAAGACCCGCGCTTTCTGGGATATCGAAAAGTCTTTGCCCGGTTCGGTTTTGGCGAACGGGTCGAAGCGTTAATTTTGTCCCAAATCTATCCCCTCCAGAACTATTTGGGGGAAGACGGCTTGCCCGAGGTTCGCGTCTCCAAGGGCAAAAATTCGGGAAAGCCAACCAGGCGCGAGCTGTCCCGGCGCCGTTTCCAGAAAGCGTTAGGCACAGCGCCAACCCGCGAAGATTCAGGCGACAAAAAACTGACAAAAAAGTCAGGCTCGGGGCTATGCCGAACTGCGCTATGGCAATGGATATTCACCCGGATAGAACCGAAGTCCCGGCGCCTGAAAACGCCGATTGGCCAAGCATTGGGGCGTATTCTGGATTCGGAAAAACAGCATAAACCAGTCAAGCTCGCAAGAGCACGGGTGGCCGCCAAGGCATCTGTGATGCTGTTCCAGGAGCTAGTAAAAGAACTCTCCCCCCCCTCAACCGTTAATCGATAACAATAATGAAGCTACGTTTCGGGCGTGAACGCAAATGACCTCCGCCACTCCGAGGTCATTTGTTCCATAAGCCCTCACGAAAAAATCGTGCCTCAAGGATAGATCGGACTTGTTCTCAAGGCTCGTCCGATTTTCTTAGCAGTTCGTTTATACTGTCCTGATACTCATCCAGGCTTACTCACACCTTCACTTGTTGGCCTGGTTTCCTCATCACGCCCCAAGTACCCAAAAACTAGGGTGAAGGATGACTTCCACAGAAAGATTCTTGTCATTCTGTCCGGTGAACCGAATGCGCTTGATTTTACCTGAATAGGGGCACAAGACGAGCCAGAAGAATAGAAAAAAGTTGCTTCGCTTTTGTTCTTGGACAACGCTAACCCCACTTCACCTTTGGTAGAAGTGGGGTTAGCGTCGTCCTTCTTTGGTCAATGACGCCACTTCTTGATTTGCTTTTCAATCAACCAACAAATTTGTTAAGCACTCCTCAATGGGCCATCCGAACTGTTCCCACATTGACAATTTGTTCCATTCCTTGATGAACTCGGTGAGCTTTCCATTCTCCACCTTGAACAGCGCACTAGCCGTCCATCGCGCCTTCAAACCTGTAGCCAAGATATTCCCATGGGGTGCACCGCTATGGCTGCCTGAGGCCGTGTACCTCATACAGACTCTGTCTCCTTTGGCAAAAAGGACATCGAAACTGACAAAGTGCAGATCGTTGACTTGCTGCATGATCTTGGCGTGATCCTCAGCATATTCCTCCAGGGTGTTGACACCGGGGAACGTGGTGGGACTAATGAATTTGTTGTTTGGTGCGCACAGGTGTGCGACTGCCTTAGCGCTGGCACGCTTAGGATCGTAAGCGATGAGCATGTATTCCTTAGCAAGCTCGATATTCTTCTGTTCTTCTTGCGTGTAGTTCATATTGGTCAATGACATTTGGTTAATTCCTGTTCATTAGACAATTATTGATGCGATTGTAACCATTTTTAAGCAACTCTAATTTGCCCAAAATTGAATACAGGTTGATAACAACACCGATTTTTAAATACTGCCAGTAGAATCTCGCCACATCTCGCTTAGCTTTCAGGTTCACTATTGATTTCAATGCCTAGTGTTGACTCATCGAGCTGAACAAAAAGCATATTAGGCTGACAGCAAACTTGACAATCTTCAACGTAAGATTGCTGCGATCCAGCACTTAAGTCAACGAATGTCAAATTACTCTCACCACAGTAAGCACATGTATAATCAGACGTGTTCTGCATTTTGATAAAACGGGAAACCAAAAGTGAAATTATGATTGCAAGTTAGCTATAAAACAGATTACACTATTAATCGGCTCACGTCCATTGAACACACAAACAAAACATGCCTGACCAAAAAGATAAAGCTCAAGAAAAGAACCGCCTCGAACGCCTCCAAGAAGAACACGGCGACGCGGACGCCAAACACTCTGGTGGCGCGGGTGCTTCCGGCGGCAACTCAGGTGCCGGTAAATCTGGTGCATCAAAAGTTTCCGCTACTGGCACACCTGACGACTTAGAAAATCTCGACGCAAATAAGTAACAACAAGTCAAGCTGACCACGCCGATGCCAGAAACCTCGACCCTGCGGGTTTCATCAGCAACGCTTCGGCCTCAAGTGAGGTCGGCACCTAGTGTCGCAGCTCCGGCGCATAGTGCTGCACTCAACGATACACCGTCGTGTGCTCCACCGTTAGGCCTGGGCGAGCGACAATTGCCAGAGGGTTGCAGGTTCTGGGCTCTTATTCGTCGCTTTGAACGGTTGCCTCAACTAGGGAAGCGATCGCTGCTTCAATTCGTTGCCATCCGTTGGGTGAACCCAAATCAATCCCCAGAAAGGTATGACTGACTTTGGTTCGCAAAACCAGATAAACAATTCCAGCGATTAAAACCGCACTAATGGCAGGAATATCTTTGTCTGGCGGGAAGGAACATTTTTGTTTGAGAAATTCCAGGCTCTGGGTTGCCATGCGATCGCGCACCTGTGCCAACTCATGGGTTAACTCATTGCCTTCGAGCAACTCCCACCGCATAATTTCCTGCGTAATCGGTCGCTGTTGCAAATCATGCAGGAAGCGAGTCAGCAACAGAACCATCCACTCATTCAATGACTCTGCCTCTGCAGTTGATTCATCCCCAATCAATTCTTCAACTGTTATCCAGTAATTGCTCTGGTTGCCGAATGTTTGCAGTAGCGAGGGCAAATTCTCAAAATATCGGTAAATCAACACCTTATCCACGCCTGCCTCACGGGCGATCGCATTCACCCCTAATTGCTTGAAGCCTGACTTTGCCAGCAATTTACCAACTGCTGCCAAAATGCGTGCCTTCGTTTCTGCTTTGTCCCGCGCCATGAATCTTTCTAACCTACTTGTCACCACTCAGTGAGTATGATACGTTGTCACTGAGTGGTGACTATGATATTTGTTGCAATTCATAGCTAAAGGACGATGCTTACACCTGACTCAAAGCAGGAAGAACCGGAGTACGCACGGAGTTTATCGGGTTCGGAGAATTGATTGATGCAAAAAATTATTTTTGATTTAGAAGTTTATTCCTTCCACATAGACTTTATTGGGCATGTAAACAACACCGTCTACATTCAGTGGATGGAAATTGGGCGGACGAAATTGCTGGAAGCGGTTGGGATGCCGACGCACAAAATCTTTCAGCAAGGGTTTGCTCCAGTTCTGGTTCAGACAAACATTATCTACAAGTTACCGCTCTATCTAGGCGATCGCGCGCGGGTGGAAGTGTGGATTTCTGAACTACGAAATGCCTCTGCTATTATGCAATTCCGTTTCTATAACGGTCAGGGAACGCTGGCAGCAGAGGGATGGCAAAAAGGATTGTTTGTGGAGCGAGAAACCACGCGTCCAAGGCGATTACGTCCAGAAGAACGAGACTTGTTTACACCCTACTTACATCCCACTGTTGAAACGCAACCCACCAATTCGCTGTTCAGTGTACCGTAGCATTTTAAACCTTTAGAGAGGTTCACACTCAGACAGAATTATGAATCTTGAGATTAAGCGTCAATTATTGCTGAAACTTCTCTTGATTGTCAGCATCATTTCTACTAGCATTCATTTCACTGATAATTACCTCTTCATTGATCAATATCCTCAACCAGCTTGGATTACTGCCCCGTCGATTTATCAATCCTGGCTCATTCTTACAGCCGTGGGTATTGCCGGATACTGGCTCTATAAAGAAAGGAAGTTTTGGGTTGGATATGTCTGTCTAATCATCTACTCGCTAACGGGTTTAGCCAGTCCAGGACATTACCTCTACGGCTCCCTGTCTCAGTTCTCGTTGAAGATGCACCTTTTGATCTGGACAGATGGGTTGACCGGATTGGCAGTGCTGGGATTCGTATTCTGGTCAGCGCTGATTCTCAAGGAGTGGCATCGGAAACTTAGACCGCATGAATGACATGACGTTAGTAGTTAGTAGGACTTACGCACTGTACAAAAAGAGCAGAGTGTGGGTCAAGGCGCATTAAATCATTTGCGTGGGCTATATGTGTTGCCGAAGTCTTCTGAAAGCGGTGCTCTGAGGAGCGCCTAGAGTAAAAATACTGAACTTTGGATTAGTAGGTGTCTCTTGTTTGTAGGCGTGCCGCAGTCGGGACAGAATAGAAATCGTAATCATGCGATATTGGGTTGAGTGGCGGCGGTCAGTAAGTACAATTACTACTACCAGACCACCAGGAGTTGCAACACAACCGATGCTTTGTCAGACCTGAGCCAGGAGTTGCAACACAACCGTATAGCCTGATGTCTACTTAAGGTAACGGAAAATTTACAGCTTGAAAATCTGGTAATCCTGAATAGTAATGGTCAGGATTGCAGTGACGCATTGTAGTGATG
>CAXUIG010000401.1:0-4555 GCA_964250845.1 uncultured bacterium
AAATTCCTTTCTACCATGTTTTTGACCCCGAGATAATATTTCGGACAAGTCTATTACGTCCATGCAGATCTGCTCAATTACCGTTCGCACCATGTTAGCGTATGCAACCAGCTTGTCTGCCTGGTCGTTTGGCAAATTGGGGGAGCCGCCGAAAACAGGTGCATAGGCTGCTACCAAGTCTGCTGCCCCTCGCAGCCAGAGGTTACCGCTTTCGATCGCGATCGCCATCCTGCCCACCCGCGCTTCCTGGTAAGGATCATTCGCTCGTCCCAAATCGAGGTACTGACGGGTAGCATCAAATAGTGCCTCTGCCGCTCCCAGTTGTACCGCTGCAAAGCGAATCACCCCTGCCGTCAGCCAGGGTTGCCGGTAATAGTCACCAGGATTGCCGATTAACGCCGAGGCATCCAGTTCAACGCCGCTAAAGTCCACCTTGTAACTAGCAGTTGCCCGCATTCCAGAAGGTTGCCACCAAGAGGGGTCACTGACTGTAGCCACCTCATCCATTGGCACCACACACATTTGCCAACCGCCATCCGGCAACTCTCCAGTCACAAAGGGACGTTCCACGTAACCTGCCCCAGAAGCAAAGGTTTTAGAGCCTTCAAGCCGATACCGTTCGTTGCCAATGGGAATAATCTTGACCCCATCCGCCGCCTCAGCGTTCCAGACCCCAAAGATTTTGTGGCGAACGCCTGCATCGCTAGCGTAAGCTTCTATCTGTTCTTTGGTGCCAAATGTCTGAATCAGTTGCAGGGCGTTGACGTGCCCCTCATAAATGCGACCGACTGCAAGATTGCCACGCCCCATCTGCTTAAGCAGTATCAACAGTTCATAGGTTACACCGGCATCGATTCCCAATCCCAGTCCACCTAGCTCCGGTTGCAGGGGTGCCGCCAGCATTCCAGCCTCAGCAATCAACTCAAACTCTTTGACCGGAAAAGCTCCGTTTTGATCAACTGCAGCGGCATTAGCTGCACAAAATTCGGCAATTTCAGCAGCATGTAGCAAAACTTCAGCTACAGATGAATTGTGTCGTCTGTGAGCCACAACAGGTGAGATTCGAGTATTAATAGTTACCTGCCACCTCTTCCTTTTCCCCCTGTACACTGTAACACAATTGGGAGGTGAAGTGGGTGCGATCGCGCTCCTATGGAAGCGAATGTTAGGAGAAAGGGCAGGCTTGGCTGGAAATTGCCTTATTAGGAGAGGGATGATGCTATTGAGCGCCCTTCCTGTTCTGTATGCGATTATTATCAGTCTCAGAAGTTGCCCAAATGAGTGGTCTTACACCCCAGCATATTCGTCTTTTGGTACGCACTGGTAAAGTACAAGGACGGAAGGCTGGTGGGATTTGGCTTGTCAATGAAGAAAGCTTCAATGAGTACATAAGTCAAGAACATAAGCCTGGGCGTAAGCCCGAAAAGAAAGAAGACTCGCCTGGAGCGTGACTTGAATTATATTCTAAAAGGAATATAATTAATTGAGGATGAAGGATTTACCTATGCAACCGGGAACTCCCGAGTACTACGGAATGATAGCTAACCCATCGACTTACACCATGCTTGATCTATTTGCAGGAGCAGGAGGTTTAAGCTTGGGATTGGATTGGGCTGGATTTAGAAGTATTGGTGCTGTTGAGTGTGACCCTGACACCGCAGCTACATACGAAGCTAATTTTGGTCACATTATAGAGCGCGATCCTAATGGAAGACCCCTGCCTGTAGAGGAGCTATGCTTCAAGCAATATAGAGGGAGGGTTGATTTATTAGTTGGGGGGCCGCCCTGTCAAGGCTTTAGTCAGCTAGGTAAGCGGATTGACAGTGATCCACGAAATCGGATGTGGCAGGAGTTCATGCAGGCTGTTGAGGAAGTTGCGCCGCATGCGTTTTTAATGGAGAACGTACCGCCCATACTGAAGTCTGAAGAAGGACGTTCGACAATCCTTCACGGTCGTCAGTTGGGTTACAACGTAGTCTCTAGAGTTCTATCTGCCCAACAGTATGGTGTGCCCCAAAAGAGAAAGAGGGCCTTCATTATCGGCATTAAGGGAAGAGAATTTGAGTGGCCCAAGCCTTGCCCTCTCGGTTCAGAATTCACTGTTAGACAGGCACTTGCTGGTTTACCCTTGAAACCTAACGATGAAAACTGGCACCTTGGAAGGAATCCAACTCATATTAGTCAGGAACGTTATGCTTGTGTTCCTGAAGGCGGTAACAGGTTTGATCTTATGGCAGTACGTCCAGACATAACACCTCGTTGTTGGCTTCATAAGACCAAGGGATCAACAGACGTATTCGGAAGGCTGTGGTGGGATAGACCAGCATTGACCATACGCACGGAATTTTATAAACCTGAAAAGGGACGGTATCTACACCCATCTGAACACCGACCTATAACCCATAGGGAAGCTGCAAGATTGCAGACTTTCCCCGACACGTTTGAGTTTATTGGCAGCAAGATAACTGTAGCCCTTCAGATTGGTAATGCCGTACCTCCAGTTTTAGCTTATCGACTTGGGCTTAAAATACGGGAGGCGTGGGAAGACTCTAGAGAGTTTGTGGAGCAAATGTCTCTTTTCACAGCGACGCTATAAGATCAATATTTATTGGTTAAATTTATCCCTACAGCAAATACTATGGCAATTCTGAGGTTCGCTCCCTCAACGCCTCATCAAATAATTCTTGGGCAAAAGCACGTGGTTCTTTACCTTCCTCTTCAGCAATCATTACGAGATTCTGTGCTTCTGCGGGTTCAAGCCGAATAACAAGAGTATCATGAAAATATTCAGGGTATGCCCAGGTACACGCCTGGCAATGATATTCAAACGGGCATAAGCGACATATAGAGTTTTTCGTATTATTACAAACATGACAGAAGAGCTGAAGATTTTCGATTTTGTCTCCCCCACCAAAAAGTACAGGGCTACGATGGTCAAGTAGTCCAGGAACGCCCTCATCTCCTTCTCGGAATTGAATCTTTCTTCCGCACTTATTACACTGACCTTTGTGTGAATGATAGACGCTTTCCCAGTGATCTCTATTCAGCCTCTGCATATCGGGGCGGGGATTTGGCTCGTAAATCGGTAATTCAGCCCTTCCTCGCTTGTAGACTCTATTATCCACAGATACATCAAACCCGTATTCTGTTCTTAACTCACGCCATCGTCGGGGAGCATCGGTTTGAGATACTCCATCCTTCTTTTTGGTTGCCTCTATATACTTCTCTTTTGACATTGAGGAGTTAGGAGGTATGATTGATAATAGTTGACGTCTAGCTAGCTGGAGGGGCGTGAACTTTCGAAGGAGCGGAGCCTTCTTTTCTTGCGCTAATACAAAAGTTATGTCAGATCTATACTGACTGGTAACTACCTTTGAACACAGGACTCGAACTTTCCGAGTTTTACCTGTGATACAAATCAGAATTTTTCCATGTTTGGAACCAGCTTCAGCTCTAAAAGGTGGTTCAAGTATTACGCCCTTGCCAATCAGCCAGTTGCTCTGAACTCCCCTTCTTGAAAGATAAGACTCTACTATATTCAAAATTTCTGTCTGACTTTGGGGTTGAAGTTGTTGTGAAGATTCCATCCTCAAACAATTCCTGACATACACAACTTTGCTTGAAGCCCGCCCGACTCCGCTGCGCTCCTGCCACCTATGCCAAAAAGTTGGAAGTATACAACCGGAAGAAGTACCAGCACCAAGAAGTCCTCAAAGTAGCTCAAAGCCCTGAGCAGATCCCTGATCGGTACAAGCTGCTGCGCGCACTGGGGCAGATGCTTCCTTATTAACACTACCAAGTTTTCATTCTTAAGAGGGTGTTTTTGCTGCATGATCGCTCTTGTGTCACAACTGCCGAGAGAAAAATCTGAGCCCCGCCCTAGGCTTAGATTTCTGCTAAACACCTACAAATAGAAGAATGTGTTAGACAATCAAGCTTGAAAGCCATACCACATAACCACTTTCAATTTCTGGTGAGATTTTTTACCACTAGCGAGTGACACAAGAGCGATAACAAAGACAAGATCATCAAGCCAAATATTTAGCGAGAGCGCTGCTGAAGTCTTCATAGGGCTTAGCACCGACTATCGTTTCTGCCAACTCGCCTTGCTTGAAGATCATGACAGCAGGAATACTGCGGATGCCAAATCGCTTGGCAACAGGCTTGTTGGTATCAAGGTCTAGCTTAAAGACCTTAGCGCGATCGCTATACTCCTTTGCCAGTTGATCTATCAAGGGGGCAACGAGTTTGCAAGGTCCGCACCAAGTAGCTGTGCAGTCGACTACAAACAGCGGCTCGGTTTCTAGCAGTGTATCGAACTCGGTTTCGTTTTGAATATAAGCGGCAGTCATAGAGTTTCCTGTAAAGGTAGTATTATGCCACAACCACGCTACAGAAAACGAACGGTTGTGTTGCAATTTGGGGAACCATTATCTGTAGAGTTGTAATATATGTTGCAATAATGATAGCCATTGCCTGTTACCCCTACCCATCCAACATCGATGCATCGTCTTGCTACTATACCAGGAGGCTGGAACCCGTCCGCAGACGGTGT
>CAXUIG010000402.1:0-4550 GCA_964250845.1 uncultured bacterium
GGGACGGGGTTTCGGGGTCGATTAGGCAGGCTAACTCCAGGTTCTTTGCACCTGCTGCAGGAGCCAGTAAGTCTAGGGCTGTCTCTACAAACATTCGCAGGTCAAAGCAATGCTCCTCTAACTCCAACTTGCCAGACTCAATCTTGGAAAAGTCGAGGATGTCGTTAATAATGTTGAGCAGAGCATCGCCACTGCTACGGATGGTTTCGATAAATTCCCGCTGTTGGGGGGTGAGACCTGTATTGAGCACCAGCTCCGTCATCCCAATCACTGCATTCATCGGGGTGCGGATCTCGTGGCTCATCATCGCCAGGAACTCGCTTTTGGCTCTATTAGCAGCTTCTGCCTCGTGTTTGGCTTGCTTCAAGGCGAAATTGTTCGCTGCCAGCTCTTTCGTTCGTTCGGCAACCCGTATTTCTAACTCGTCGTGCGCTCGGCGCAGCGCTGCTTCCGCTTCTTTGCGCTCGCTAATGTCGGTGCAGGTGCCAATCCACTCGCTGATCTTCGCTTCTTCTACCATAACGGGAACTCCACGAGCAGAAAAGTATCTATAGCTGCCATCGGCACCCCGCACGCGATACTCTGTGTCATAAACAGTCTTTGTACGAACAGCGTGAGACCAAACTTGTGCGGTGCGATCGCGGTCTTCTGGGTGCAGGGCGTCCAACCAGCGCCAGCCTCTTACCTCGCTTTGACTTTGACCGGTATAAGCTCTCCAACTGGGCATATCCTCAACCTGCCCTTCAGCGTCAGTAGACCAGACAACTTGCGAGGTGGCAACGACCAGAGAGCGATACCGCTCCTTGCCGTGTCGCAGCGCTTCATTGGTTTGTGCCAGATCGTTTGTTCGTTCGCTGACCCGGAGTTCTAACTCTTCCTGTGTTTGGCGCAGCTCCGACTCCACCGAAAAGCGTTCAATCAGCGAACCCAATCCAGCCCCAATTGCTGAAATGCTCTCAACTAGTCTTGTGTCCTGTTTGTAGGATTTAATCTTGAAAAATACAATAACTGCCAGCACCTGATCTTTGACGATTAGCGGAATTCCTAGTCCGGTTTTTAGTCCGCATTCCCTAGCAATGTCGGCACGCTGAAAATTTATCTTCGGCTCGCTAGAAATATCCTGTTGCCACTCTGGCTGCTGGGATGACCACACACGTCCAGGCAGCCCAATGCCCAATGGAAATGTAAACTCCTGGCTCAATCTTCTAAATTTCTCTAGTACGGGCGAGTTAACCCCATCCCTACTATCGGTACGGCTGTACCAAGCTGGACTACACGTCATTACGGTATCGTCAGCGCAAGGAATCCATGCTTCTCCATAATTCCAGCCTTTGGTTTCACACACCGTACTCAGGACAACTTCCAGAGCTGCGTCAAGATCTTGGGACTCAGCGATTGCCAGCATCAATGTTTGCAAGAGATTGACTTGTTCCTCGACTTGCTGGCGCTCAGTGATTTCCCGATAAATTAGGTAGTAGACTCCTGCGATGATGAAAAAATTCAGTAAAAAGCCACCGGAGAGGGTTAAAAAGCTCTTTTGGGCAATCGCAGCAGTCGCCTGCGATCGCTGTGTCAGCAACTGATTTTCCTCCACCTCCATCTCATGAATCAACCTGCGGATGTTATCCATCAGATTACGGCCCTGATCGGTCTGTACGATCTGCAAGGCAGCCTCAAACCCCTTGTCTTTCCGCAGGTCGATTGTCTCCTTAAGTTCGGCAAGTTTATTGGTAATCAGATGCTTAAGGGTTCTTAGCCTGATCTGGTCGTTGGGATTATCTGCGGTTAATTTCTCGAGAGCTGCGACTTCTGGATTAACCTCTTCAATAGCAAGTGAGTACGGTACCAGATAAGGCTTTTTTCCCGTTAGGAGGTAGCCACGTTGCCCGGTCTCAGCATCCGTCATCAGGGTAAGTACATTTTCGAGATTATTAATAACCTCTTGGCTTTGTGTCACCTGGTTAGAGGTTTTAATCAGTCTAGTCATACTCCGGTGTGAAACCACGCCGACGCCAGCTAAGATGGCTGAGGCTAACACAAATCCTGCGGCAATTTGTTTGAAGAAGCGCTGGTGCTTCTTCGCGCCTAAACCTTCAGTTCCTGCGTTGAGCCTTTGGCGTGCGGTAGTGCTCATCTCGACCTCATTACTTTATGAGACCTTTATAGTATTTAAAAGTTGCCTGCAGTGCCTACGGTAGTATCACTGGAAAAATTATTTAAATTTCCATTAACAGAATTATGAGCGTGATTATTTGTGCGGGAATTTACTCAAACTTCTGAATCCGATCGATCTCAATATTGCACTTACTCAATTTGATGCCGCAATTCTACGGTTTAACGTCATATCACCAATGTAAGTGGCGGTGCTGAGCGCCCAAATCGCCATTTGAATTAGGCTCGTGTGACCGCATTTTATATGTCCTAATTCACCCGCACAAAAGCCTAGTGTTTAAAACAACACAAGGATGCTCTTGACCATATGATAAATACTGTAATACTGATACGCCCTGACCTGAAGGCTTTTGCCCATGAGAGTTACACAGCTACCGGCGGTCTCTCGAAGCTGAATGCTACGATATCCATCTTGGGGGCTTTCATGTTGCTCAAGGCTAACTTGCTAATTTCAGGAGCTGTAGACGGGTGATTGAAGTAGAAGTCCATTACTCACTGCATAGCTTCCTGCGATCGCAGGGTGAGGCTTCCTGGCCCCATCATTTGACGATGGCGCGGTTGGTAGCACGTGCCTTGCGGCTGGGGCGTGGTGCCTTAATTCAGGTGGGGGCTGGTTGTGGCTATCAGGGGCGCTATCGCCTGAGTTATCTGGCACCCGCCTTGATGTGGCCTCAGCCAGTGATATTGGTGGCGACAGAGGAGGTGCAGCAGCGCCTGAGAGCAGTGGAAATTCCGCGATTACAGCACTGGCTCCAAACCAAAAAAGTGATCCGAACGGGCGATCGCTGGCCCGATGCCGATTTCCAGGGACTGCTACTCACCTCCCCTCAAGCCTGGTTAGCAGCCCAGCTGGAAGGACGAGGGGACTTTCCCACCGGCATTCCTACCCTTCTCGATGGCGTAGATGATTTGTCAGACTGGGCGCGTACCCAACTGAGTGTCAGTATTCAACCCAGTGACTGGGATGAACTAATGCTGGCTTGTCCAAACCAGGTAGAGGCGATTCGGGATGCGCGTGTGAAACTGACACGGGCGGTTTTCCAACATCCTGTTAATCCCTACGAGTGTTATCTAATTTCACCACTAGAGCAAGACGTCTTACGCCGTCTGTATTCGAACCTGCAAGCCCCAGCGGTTTCCAGCGACAGCCTACTAGGGTTGCCACCGACATGGAGAAATTTTTGGCAGCGGTTTCAAATTGATCAACAGCTGCTCTGGACGACCATTACCCGTCGCCAAGGTTTATTTTCTTTGCACTGCGCCCCAGCTGAGGTGGCTTCAGCGCTGTCGCCAATCTGGTCTAAGCAACCAGTAGTTTTAATTGGCAGTGTGTTGGATCAGGAGGCTGAGGCTCCCATCTACCGGCAGTGTGTGGGTTTAGGGGACTTGACTTGCTTGAAGTTCTCTGGGGATCGCAACAGTGAACTGATTCAACTGTATTTGCCAGAGCAGTTGCCTTTGCCGAATACGCCTGAATTTCAAGTGGCCTTTATTGAGAAAGTCCACTCGCTGCTTTGCCTGAGTGCAAAGGCTCCGGGACTGACGGTTCTTTTGGTGGGTGATATGCCGCTCAAGTCTCAGGTCGGTGCAATTCTAGCTGCTGAGTTTGGTTCGCGGGTGCAGGTTGAGAAAACCTGTTTGGATGATAATGGCATTTTGGTGAGTGGCTGGGAATTCTGGCGGCAGCATCAGCGAGTGCTGCCAGCCCCCCAGCTGCTGGTAATAGCAACCTTGCCCCTGCCGTCGCTGGAAAATCCTCTGGTGGCTGGTAGGGTGGCTTACTACAAGCGATCGCGCCAGGATTGGTTTCGCCTTTATCTTTTGCCCGCTGCTTTGAGTGAATTGGCTCGTGCGATCGCGCCGGTGCGAGAACGCCTTGGCGTAGTTGCCCTACTTGATAGCCGTGTGCTTCACCGCAGCTACGGCTCTCAGGTTCTGGCTGCTCTGGGTCCTCTAGCACGGCTCAACTATTTAGACGCTAGCCTGTTTACCCAATCGGGTGAGGAAAATTCTGCACAAAGCGGCTAAAAGCACAGGCGTTGCTCACCGTGTAATTTTGTCAAGCAACTAGCGATCGTAAAAACAGGAACGCTATCATCTGCATAGATAGCATTTCATCCTTATCCTTTCCATCATGGGCGAAGCAAAGCGTCGCAAAGACTCACTTGGAGAAAACTACGGTCAAGAAGCCAATATCTTTCCTTGGCTTCCGATCACCAAAAAACAAGCCGAACAGTTTGTAAACTGGAGCAATCGCGGTGCCTGGATTGGCATCGGGCTCCTGGCTGTTGGCTGGGTGACAATCCGGTTTATTGGACCAGCGTTTGGTTGGTGGCAAGTCACCTAGAACTAGTAGGGGGGCAGGGGGGCTCCAGGGG
>CAXUIG010000403.1:0-4547 GCA_964250845.1 uncultured bacterium
GCCACGTCCCCGTGTTAATTGATGATACCGCATGCCCCAGCCTCCAGGAAATTAAGTCAAAGGTACGCTCAGTCATAACCCAACACGGCGGATTGAAGTTAGTGGTGATTGACTACCTACAACTATTGGTTGATGGCGGCGATCATCGCCTTGTGCAGAAGTTGGGCGAGGTGACGCGGCAACTGAAGTTATTAGCACGCGAGTGTAAAGTTCCAGTTATGTTGCTGTCTCAATTAAACCGTGGAGTTGAAGACCGCAGTAATAAACGTCCGTTGCAATCTGATCTTAGAGATAGTGGGCGGATAGAAGAAGATGCAGATGTGATTCTCTTCCCTTATCGGGATGAGTATTACAATCCTGCGACCCCCGACCGTGGCGTAATGGAGATTTCTTGTACTAAGCACCGTAATGGCCCAACGGGAACGGTGAAGCTACTTTTTGATGGCACGTTTAGCCGCCTGCGAAATTTGGCTAATAGGAGAGATTGAACAGGTCAAAATAATTCAAAATTCTTGCATTCAAAGTTCAAAAGTTGAATTAGTGGGGCCTGTACCCAAATTTGATTGATTCAAAATTTATTCTTTGATTTATTTTGAATTGTGAATGCAAGAATTTTGAATTTCATTAGTGGTCAGCAAGCTTTAACCACTTTGCCGGATGATGCGCTTCACATAAAAAAGCAGCTACCAGCTCTCTCAGGCCACTTTCTCAGCCTGATTGCATATAACTGCTTTACGTAAACTCTTAACTCAAAACCATTACCATTATGCCAAAAATCAAGCAACTCACCCAAACCCACATCCAACTCTACCCGAAACCAGATTTGAATGCCTCGATGCAGCCGCACACTTCATCCTCGCTGAGCGTTGAAAGCTCGAAAACAACTGGGAGGCTGGGTACATATATAAGCCGGAATGAGGGCTTTTCAAGCGCCGGAGGTTTGGATCAGATGGGATAGCCAAACCGAATTCAATTGTCGGAGGTGTTGCAAACACCTCCCAACAGCACTCCTGTGCAATTGAAGTCTGCCATCTCCTTACTGCCATTATTTTGAGAACAGCTATGAGCGACACCCTATTCGACATCAGCCAATATCAGTCTCATGCTCACATCAACTACAGCCCCGACTCTTTGAGATGCAACTGGCACTGACCCAGCTTGGGAACAGCCTGACCGGGAGCTAGATTTGGGCGCTCGCCTCCCAGGCACCAGATGGTGATGCACCGGCTGGGTGGCGGGGTGCAAGTGAATTTACCCTAGTACTGCAATCTGGGCAGATTGTTGAAGTGAAATTTGTCCCATGTCTTGTTGGTAAACGACGGATGCATGAGTTCAGTTTTACGGGTCCTATCAGTCCCACGGGATTTAAGTCCCATTTCGTTTTAGCGGTGGAGGCAGAGAAATTTCCCCACCCGCGTGATTATGCCCAAGCTTATACCGAAAAGCTAATCACCCAGGTAAAGGACAAGCAGGACTTGGCCAAAAACAAAAAGCCGTCGCGCTCAGCAGACATTGCCAAAGCGCCACAAGAACGGACAGCCGATAACGACAATTCCCTGCAGTCAAACGCTATGCCAGAAAAGAATACGGATGTGCCCAAAAACACTCCCGTCGAGGTGGTTGAAGAGCTGTCGCCGGAAGAAGCGGCTGATCGGCAGCGGTTGGAATTGAAGGTTGAAAAAGCCTTCTATAGCGCGGGAGTTGCCCTGCGGGAACTCCGCGATCGCCGCTTATACCGTAACACGCATAAATCTTGGAAAACATATTGCCTGGAGAGATTTGGCTATGGGCGCGATTCTGCCGACCTAAAAATCCTCGCAGCATCTGTAGTAGACAACCTGAATAATTTGCCGACCAATGGTCGGCAGATCATGCCGACGAATGAACGTCAAGTTAGGGCAATCACATCTCTAAAGCCGAACGAACAGCGTCAAGTATGGGATAAAGCTGTAGAGGCCGCTGGTGGTTCCGTCCCATCAGCGCGGGTCGTTAAAGATGCCCTCCTGCGCCATCTGGGTGTAGTCGAAGACCTCAACCAGAAGCATCCATCGCCACCAGAGTTCGCCCCAGGTGACGTAGTTGAAATCAAGGCTCTCAAGCGATCGCCCCTACACCCATTTAACGGCATGTGGGCAATCGTTGAGCATGTAGGCAGTTTCTCGTACACTGTGCGTATCAGCATTGTCAGAGATAAACAGCAGTGTAAAAAGGAAGAGTTGACTTTGATTGACGACGAGTACACGGCGGATATCAAGGCGGTGGCCCAACGCATAGCGGCGTTAATTCAATTCGAGCTAGAACCCTTTGAGTACGCTCCTTAGAGTTGTTGCAGCGCTCGACCTGCTTTACTCCACGGCAGTTGCTCTACTTGGAGAGAATGGAAGCGGATTATGGAAAAAGCAACTGACGGCAATTGAGCCAACTTGTCTCCTCTGGCCCACTTCGGCTTCTGGTCCTACCGCTCCCCTTCTGCTATTTTTGCAGGGAGATAAGCAGCCAAACCTTTACTTAACCTGGCTTTTAGGCTTAAACAACCGGGAAACTCCTCACAACGCCGGGTTTCTACGCGCTTTCTCCAAGCACAGCTTGGGTTATGATTGCTGAAAATGGTTTGTTTAGTATAAAGGGAGCGGTAGAACCTTTTTGTTGTAGTTATAGGCAATCCGAGCTGCACTAGATTAGCCGCCGACCCAGTTTATCCGACCCAACCACCTGAACCAGACCTAGGTTGCTCCAAAAACTGCTGAAAATGGTTCTGAGGGCGCAGGCGATAGGTGAGGACACAAAGGTGTTCTTGGAGTTGGAAGTAGGTATCGATTAATTCTCTGGAGCTGAGGGATTTGAGCGCTGGCACTAGGACGGAATAGGGTTTACCTGTGAGATCAAACAGCTCGCCCCGATTGCGAGCGCCCTGTTTTAGAGCATTCAAGATGGCATCTTCTAGGGTGGTATGAGGGGATTGAGTAATCATGATGCGCCAGCCTCGATTGATTTCGTCGGTGTTATAGAGCTGTGGTTAATGACTTTTGAATCCAATTGTGTCAAAGCGAAAAGCGCGCGGGTTGCAGGTGACGGGTATAGGGTGTGGGGACCCCCATGGAGGAATCCTTTCGAATTGTAACAAGGAGACATTGACCGAGAACGGGGTGCAGAATGTGGGATGTAGGGAAGAAAAGAAAGAGGGTAAAGGAAGGCAGAAGGCTTTTATGCAGAAGGGAAAATGCTTTTTAGGCAATACACCCTACTTGATTTAACGCACCAAGGATTGCGGTATGGGTGGGGCTTTAACCCCCAGGGCACACACACACACACACTCTTAGTGCCCCTCTCTTATGATCGTGCATTGACAGAAGTTCATAAAAGCCCCGAGATGAATTCGCTTGTCCAGTGACTAAAGCCCACGCTTGTGAGGATATCTGTCGGCACAAAGCGCTTTCATTGCATGTTGTTATTGTCTTGCCGTCTTATCCCGAGAAATTGTTGCCCTCTGCCCGTTACTCATGCAAAAGCCTTTCTTGGTAAAGCTTAAAAATATCTACTAGTCGTCACCCATCGGGTGAGTAGACCATTTCGGCTACGAACGCATTGAATCAAAACATCTAGCAGGAATTCATCAGTGACTAAATATTTGCTGTCTAAACCCTCGTTTCTTAATTGAGCCAATTTGTTCTCCAGTACTTCTAAAGCAGACTGGCAGAGGCCATCGTCATCAAATTCTGGACTGTCCCAATCCAGAATAATTTCGTAGGCTATTTGCGCCTGAGCCATTACAGATTCATCACCCAGAGCGCCCAGCGTGGATAATCTGCCGCATAAAACCTGCATTACCAGTAGAGCATCATCACGAGTGCGAATTAGCAGCGAAAGAGAAGCACTACCACCTACGTGTCCAGAATGCCCCCACCAGTCGCAGTTTTCTTCAAAAGTCTTGTGTTCGCTTAGTTGGTATATAGTCATGAGCACCTTGGTAATTTTGTCATACTTACTTGTCAGACTAAGTTAGCATGACTTTCCACATTTTGAGACCAAGTAGGCAAGGTTACACTACTGAGCAACCCCAGAATAAGGGTTACAAGGAACTTGATTCAAAGTAGTCCAGCCGTCAACGAAGATCTCTCACTACGTACTAATAATCCCATTACACGGCTGGACTACTTTGAACAGGTTTTGGCTCGGGGTTACAAAAAATCAAGACTAGACTTTAGCCAGGGTTTTTTGTAATCAGTGACAGCGGTTACAAAGACTCAAGACTTGACTTTAGCCAACCCTTAACAACATGCAATTCTTACGGGACCCACAGATTTCCTAACTGATGGTTGGCTAAAGTCTAGACTGCGCGTGTTTCGATCGGGGGTTGTGTTGCACCATTTGGTAAGGATATTTTCTAACCCCAGCGCCAGAAAAGACGCTAATCCAGCCTAAATGACCTTTATAGGCAGGGGAGCGATCTTGCAGGGAGCAAGGGGGAAGAGTTAAACTCCTCCCGGAGCAGAGGGTACTTGAAGAGAGGATTTATCCATGGAGAAGAAGAAACAAATGTGAGCGAG
>CAXUIG010000404.1:0-4504 GCA_964250845.1 uncultured bacterium
CTAATATTATTGATACTCACGCCGGGATTGAAATTGGAGTTGCCGCCACCAAAACTTTTGTCGCCCAGCTGATGGCGTTTTACTGCTTAGCGCTAGATTTAGCCCTAAGGCGTCAGACTGTTTCCCCAACCCAGCTTGAGCTGCTGATCTCAGGCTTACGACAGCTCCCAGCGCAAATTGAACTGATTCTGGAGAGTCTTGATCCTTATATCCAGGAGTTAACACACCAATTTGCTGAAACTCAAGACTTTATTTTTGTAGGACGCGGAATTAACTTCCCAATTGCCTTAGAGGGGGCACTGAAACTCAAGGAAATTAGCTACATTCACGCCGAAGGTTATCCTTCTGGGGAACTCAAGCATGGGCCGATCGCGCTGTTAGATGCGAAGGTGCCGGTGCTAGCGATCGCGATGCCGGGTAGTGTCTACGAAAAAGTCCTCTCCAATGCCCAAGAAGCCAAAGCCCGTGATGCCCGTCTGATTGGCATCACTGCAAAGAATGACTTAGAGGCAGCCCAGACGTTTGATCACCTGATCCCGGTTCCAGCTGTTGAAGAGTTGCTTTCCCCTATCCTCACGGTGATTCCCTTGCAGTTGTTGGCTTATCACATTGCGGCAAGTCGAGGCTTGGATGTTGACCAACCCCGCAACCTAGCTAAATCGGTGACGGTGGAGTAGATCAGCATCTGACGGCACGACCTAAAGAAATGTGCCTCACTCACCACAATTATCTAAGAATCGAAGAATATGAAAGCCTTTGACATACCGCTTGACGTTATCGCGTACCCAATAGACACCTTATCTAAGACATTACTTAGGTTGAGAAATCGCCATTTCATCATCCTTGATGCCATTACTTTTTTGATTACACCTGTATTGGCACTTGAACTTCGTTCAGATAACTCCTTCCAGCTCGACTTCTACGGATTTGACCTAATTTTTGTCACAATTTTGTTCCTGGCGGTAAAACTGAGTGTACTTTATAAGTTTGGTTTTTACCGACGATACTGGCGTTATGCCAGTATTGATGAACTCACGCAGATAACTATACTTATGCCTGCTGCTGTGGGGCTGCAGACTCTCTTGTTCTATTCACTCCATAACTGGATCGGTTCCCCTGAAAGAAATCTGCCGCTTTCGCTGCCTCTGCTTGACGGAATGCTCAGCTTCATCCTCATTGGCGGGTTTCGTTTCAGTGTTCGGGCTGTCGAAAGATTCAGCCAACGACATCATCGAAAGTTTTATCAACGCGATCGCCTACTCATAGTTGGTGCTGGCAGCGCTGGCGTTGCCCTAGTACAGGAGATGCAACAAAGTCCTTGGCTCGGTTTTCATCCTGTCGCTTTCATTGACGATAACCGTGAAAAACTCAACTTACGTATTCGTAGGCTGCCTGTAGTTGGTAATCGCTATCAAATTCCCGAAATTGTTCGCTCCCTACATATCCACAGAGTCATTATTGCTATGCCTACGGTTCCTGGGAGAGTGCTTCGGGAAATCGTAGATACTTGTCAATCAATTGGAGTTCCAACCAGCACGCTACCTGGGATACATGAACTCCTGAATGGCCGTGTAGGCAAAGAAAGCATTCGGGATATAAAGATTGAGGATCTGCTGCGACGTGAACCCATACAAACGGATTTCCAGAGTGTCTCCAGGTTCCTCATGGGGAAGAAAGTACTGATTACGGGGGCAGGAGGGTCGATTGGTAGTGAACTTTGTCGCCAAATTTTAAAGTGCTGCCCTGCCGAAATGATGCTGTTGGGACACGGAGAAAATTCTGTGTTCAATATCCAACAAGAGCTAGAACGGGTTTTGGAATTACTCACAAAGGATGGCGAAGCCCAAGGACACATGCCGCGTCTTGCTACCCTCATAGCCGATATTCGATTTCCGTCTCGACTGGAGTACGCTTTTGACCAATTCAGACCCGACATCATTTTCCACGCTGCAGCCCATAAACATGTGTCCCTGATGGAATTAAATTCACCTGAAGCGATCACCAATAATGTGTTGGGGACAAAAAATCTCCTGGATCTGGCGCGGCGATATGATGTTGGTCACTTTGTGATGATTTCGACGGACAAGGCGGTTAATCCAACTAGTATTATGGGAACCAGTAAGAGAGTCGCTGAAATGCTGGTGCTTCGGGCCGCCCAAAAGAGCGGGAAGCCCTTTGTCGTTGTTCGTTTTGGCAACGTTCTTGGCAGTAGAGGTAGCGTTGTACCAACCTTCAGGCAACAAATTTCTCAGGGTGGTCCGGTAACGGTTACCCATCCCGATATCCGCCGCTATTTCATGACAATTCCCGAGGCAGTTCAACTGGTTTTGCAGGCATCCGTAATTGGTAACGGTGGTGAAGTATTCATGCTCGATATGGGGCAACCTGTCAAAATTGTTGACTTGGCAAAGGATATGATTCACCTGTCAGGATATGAGGTGGGCAAAGATATTGACATCGTATTTACGGGGCTCCGGCCAGGGGAGAAATTGTTCGAAGAACTGTTTATTGCGGGCGAGCAATATGCACCAACCCAGCACGAAAAAATTCTGAGTGTCCGAAACGCTAGTGGCATTGTTCCAGAAAATCTTGAGTTTATAGTAGAAGCACTCTGTGAAGCAGCAAGTAGAAATGATTCTAATCTGATCGTCTTTTTGCTGAAGCAGCTGGTTGCTGAATACACGCAGGGATATTCAAGGGCCGATGTTCAAGCAGACGCTTTAAAGAAAAACACTGAAACGGCGATGAAAGCCTCAGGAGTAGCCCAAGCTTCAGTAGTTATTTGACACACTCAGCCTGCCCAAATCGTAATGCCCCTGGAGGAGCCATATGCAACAGCTCAAGCCAATGACAATGCGCCGCAATTTCTCCTGGACCTTCACTGGCAATGTTGTTTATGCGGCTTGCCAGTGGGGAATGCTGGTGGTGCTCGCTAAACTTGGCAGTCCAGAAATGGTAGGGCAATTTACCTTAGGGATTGCGGTTACTGCACCAGTAGTAATGTTTACAAATCTCCAACTAGGAGTTATCCAGGCGACAGATGCTAGACACCAGTATCTTTTTGGGGACTACCTAGGTCTTAGGTTGAGCTCAACAGGGCTGGCGCTTCTGATCATTGTAGGAATTACTCTCGCAGCAGGATACCGCTTGGAAACGTCACTGATCATCTTGGTAGTGGGCTTGGCCAAGGCGTTTGAATCTATCAGTGACGTGTTTTACGGGCTAATCCAACAGCATGAACAGATGAACCGCATCGCGATTTCGATGATGATCAAAGGCTCTTTATCGCTGTTACTCTTGGGCGTTGGGGTTTACCTGACGGGCAGTGTCTTATGGGGAGCAGTGGGGTTGGCTATTGCCTGGGCTCTAGTCCTAGTCGGCTACGACATTCGCAGCGGTGCATTGATGCTCAATACCTCTCCCCGAACACTACAGGGTGAGGTACCTAGACCTGACATGGCGGTGCCACTACGACCGCGTTGGCAGCTCTTAAAGCTGAGAAAGCTAGTATGGCTTTCCCTGCCTCTGGGTTTCGTGATGATGCTGATTTCGCTTAACACTAATATTCCCCGCTACTTTATTGAGCGGTCTTTGGGGGAGCGGCAACTGGGCGTTTTTGCCGCCATAGCCTACTTGATGGTGGCAGGGAATATGGTGGTAAATGCGCTAGGGCAGTCAGCCTGTCCACGCCTGGCGAAATATTACGCGGCGGGAAATAGCACAGCTTTCCGCAAGCTTGTCCTCAACCTGGTGGGAATTGGTGCACTGCCAGGGCGAACGCACCTTGTCAATAAAAAGGCTTACTTCTCAATAAAATCCTATTTTTTTGCATTAAGCTTTTTTATTGAGAATCATTACCCTAATAATTTTTACCTTCCGTCTACGGAGGAAAAATCAGATTAACGGAAAAGCTTATTCTTGCGTTTGATGCATAAACTAGACTTTTTTTCCATTTAGTTTTATTAATTTTAGATGCGTTTGCCCTGGGTGCACTGCTGGGTGGAGCGGGTGTCCTGATCGCTCTTGTCGCTGGACGGGAGATCCTGACCCTTCTCTACCGACCCGAGTACGCTGAGAATGCGGATTTGTTTGTGTTGCTAATGGTCGCTGCCGGAATCGGTTACGTGTCCTCGTTCCTAGGCTACGGAATGACGGCAGCCAGGTACTTCCGCATCCAAATGCCTTTATTTAGTTTGGTTACAACTATCTCAGCCATAGCTTGCTCTTGGTTAATACCAACCAGTGGACTGCGAGGGGCAGCGATCGCGCTAATACTTGCGGCAATTGTCCAAGCAGGTATTAGTTTGGCAGTTATCCTCCATGTACTGCAAGTGCTCCACAAACAGGCGCAAAGAGAATAAGAACTATGATAAAAACTAATCAGCGGGCAATTCGCATCCTCCAAGTCGTCGGCGGGATGAACCGAGCTGGCACCGAAACCTGGCTCATGCACTAGGGCGAACGCACCTAAATTTATACACGAGAGCTAAGTGGTATCCTAGAG
>CAXUIG010000405.1:0-4494 GCA_964250845.1 uncultured bacterium
TATAGCTAGACTACTACATGATGCCATCTGTTGCTCCCAGACCTGAATCCTTACGCCCTGACTTGGCTAGAGCAACGGGGTAATGATAAAAGAGAATACAAGAATGCTCTGGCTTTTGTAGTGCCCAACAAAGTGCAGATGGATAAGGCACGGAAGGGAGCTAGAACTGCTAGCGCGATTTTATGGCTAATTGACCAAAAAGCAAAATACAAGTTCACCGTTGAAGATACAGAGGAACTCACCAGTAAGGCTAAGGATGCTAATACCGACGTAAGTGCCGCCTTACGCCGCCTTTATGAAAATATTTTGTTGCCGCTTCCTGGCACTGATGGCACCAATCCTATCTGCTTAGAAACGATTGATTTGCAGTCTCAACTCAACACCAGTCAACATCTCCAAGACCGAGTGCTAGATGCCCTTAAGAACCATGTTTTTGATTCGCTCAAGCCAGCTAAATTAGTCCAACACTCTGGTCTAGCAAACTCAGAAACGGGATACATCAAAGTAGAGGAGCTGACCAGTTATTTTTTCCGATTCCCCACCTTACCAAAAATGCTGGACGATTCCGTAATCCATCAGGCAGTCGTTAAAGCCATTGAGGATGGACTTCTTGGCTACGTCCCTTCTATAACCATTCATCCCAACGGCATCATCCCTACTGTTGAAAATCCGAATCTGATTAGCTTCAAGCGAGTAATCCCCAGCGACGAGTTGGATTTATCTGGCTATCTATTATCGCCCAGCCTCGTTACTCAGATGCGTACTCCTGTCCCATCTTTTATTGAACATGGTAATACTACATCTGATGAAAATCCTGAAAATGACACCAGCAATACTGAAGATACCATCGACTTTTGGGATCATCCCGGTAATACCATACAAAATCCGGAAGAGGAACAGAAAAATGATAATTCAAAAACGAGTAGCCTCGAGCGGTCGGTTTTAGCCGATATTATCAACGGTAAACAACCAGCGCGTCACTACAAGCTAACTTCCATTACAAACAAGTCCCAAATTTTTCAACTGTTTGAGGTCTTGCAAAATTTGTCAGATCAGGCTGACGATATGACTATTAAAATCGAAGTTCGAGCGCATACTAAACAAAAATTTGACCCGAGCTGGATTCGCAACGCGATTGAAGAACCTTTGGATGAAATGGACATTCAAGCATCCACTTGGTTATCGTAAACTCCTGGATATAATTTCAGCATTGGTAGGCTGGTAAAGCTACCCTTTTATACTGGCTTGAGGTAAGTACGGGTACGGTTTAGAGATGATTTAGAAATGATGAAGAGATGGCTTAAGCCTTCCTGAATTTACATCCGTGAGCGCCTCAAGAAAGCTGCTGCCGATGACCGATTTCCTCCAGCTGAGTCTCAGCAGCCTGGGCGCGACACGCCCATTTCTCGGCTCTTTCAAGAGTTCAAGAATTCCAGGAGCGCTGATCTCTAGGCAAGTCAGATCTAGGGTCTAGAACAGCAATTGTTCGGTCTGGATGGTCATTCCATTTCCAGAGGACAATGTTAACACCACTAAAATGACGCATAGAGGGAACTCGCACTCCTGGATAATCTGCCGCCATTAATCTAGCCGCTAAATCCCACGTCGGAGGGGTCTGTTTTTGCACAAGCCAGAGTTCTTTCCAGGCACAACTTATCGTTGTAAGGGTGACACAACACGCACAGAGTACCTGTGGATCTGTCAGATCAACGATCCCTTTGAAGTTAATGTCGTAGGCACACAAAGTCCCCGGACGAATTCCCAACTCCTGTTCGTACTCTGATATTGCAGTGATGTAGTCCTCAGAAATATATAGGGCCTCTGTACCGGGTTGATTAAACCGCCCACCGTGGCGAGCAGCACCTGCCCCACTTAAAGGTTGATGAGCCCATGAAGGAGCTAGCATCCGCCAGCAACGGCGCTTTATGTCAACTGTCGGTATGCTCAAGCATACACTCCATCACTCAACATTGCCAAATGCTTCAGCACTGCGTCTGCATGCCCTGCTGCTACCAGTTCTTCAGCCGTCTTATGGTCGAATCCACTTAACGGTTGATGGCGGAACCAGATGACGGCTCGCTGATGGTCACCAACCAAATCCGCTGCTTGAGTCAGGATACGAACCACATCTCCCAAACGCTGTTGAACGTCTGGGGAATCTGGATTACGAGTCAGAGTATTGCGATGAAGCCGCGTCAGTTCAGACAACCGGACCAGCGATATGTGCAGCACATCGCTCAAACGCTGGGGAGAGATCGTGCCGTTTTGCGGTTCCATGACTTCAGTTAAAAAAGGCGATAACATAACTGTGTGCTTAAAATAAGCATTAACTGCATTTCATATGCACATTATAAGCACAAACCGAAGGGTATGGTGAGGTTCTCTCCCTGCTAGAGAGCAAGCAAGCCCCCCTGCCTCTTACTCACCCTGACCAGGTGGTCGAGCCGGGAGTTTAATCATAAACGTTTATGATGAAATTTAGACGAGCTGGCTTTGTATTGTGTCTTATGGCTTGGCACAACCGCTACATCACATTAAGTGAATCGGCGGCATCTACTAGTAAGGTGCGGTTGAGTGTCGAGTTCCGCCGCCATGATTTACTCTGGATCTGCCCATATCCTCTGATCAATCCCTTCACAGGGGAAACATTTGCTCTTCCTATGCGTATTGGAGATACGGTGGCGGTTGGCTCGAACATCTTGGACATGATCCTCCGCGAAACTAGACAGATGTGGTCAGACGAGGAACTGACCGCAGAAGACGGTACTCTTGAGACAGTTCGTATTCAAGTGGAAAAACTAATCTGGCGACTACGCCAGCCAGAGGAACTGTTTGCTACCAAGGTATGCGACACAGCAGAGAATCACCCCTTGAAAAAAAGTCTTTGCACGGGGGGACTGTCGTGGGAGAACAGAAAGATTTTTTAGAAGTCACTAAACGATCAACGGTCAGTATCAATGCATTAGTCTATCGGCTGGCGATCGGCATGGTCGGTTCAGTAGCAGGGGCAACCAGCTACATTGGCAATCTTGCATCTGAAGCTTGGGCGCGTGATGCAAGACCGTGCGCTTAAACTATACCACCTGATTGCTGATGCCAAAGACGACATTCTTGCTGACAAACAGGTGCCAAATGATTTGAGGGCATCTGCAAGTGTGGCTCAAACGGTCGAGACTGCTGTATTACGCGCTGCTTGTTCTTGGTTAGGGGTTGACCCTGACACCCCGTTGGGGCGAAAGCGAGGACGACCGCCAAGAAGCAACGAGGATGGCGAGGCCACAAGAGCAGGGCAGGTCATAGAATTAACACTCTCATCAAATGGAACAGTAACAGGACGCTTAATTACCAGTTTTGATGGATTCAAAGAAAATACTAATCTGGCTACACTTACCCTCAGCCAACTTGCTTCCATCCTAGTGTCTTTGCGGGATGGGGAATTGGTTGATGATGCCGATTTATTGGAAGCTTATCTCGATGCTGTTGATGCCGACTGGCGTGCCAAAATCGCATCAGAAATTGGGGTAGAGGACAGCAGTACCGGACTAGACCCGTGGACGATACTAGGGTTGTCGCCTGGGGCATCCCTGGACGAAGTGAAAAGCGCGTACAAGAAAATTATGCAGGCGGTTCACCCGGACGTGTCGGGCTTGCCGCGATGGTACGCCCAGACAGTAAACGAAGCTTACAGGCTAATTTCACAGGAATTGGATCATGAGTGACGAAAACAAAAACCTACCTGCTCGTCGCGTTCGCGCTACGTTTCTCGATCAAGTACGTTCAAGCAAAGCGCTCACAGGCGAACCAAAAAAACAGACTCTGGCGAAAGCTATCGATTGCGAGCAACGGCCCCGGTTGCTATTCGCCATGGACGCCACCGCTAGTCGCGAAGCCTCTTGGAATGTAGCCAAAGAAATCACAGGTGCGATGTTTGAAGCGGTGCCTGGAGCATTAGATGTGGCTCTAGCCTACCACGGCGGCGGACGGTTGCAGGAGCTAACGTCATTTTCGACAAATGCCAAGGCATTTCGAGAGCAGATACATTTGGTATCCTGTCAGGCTGGCAGGACTGCGCTTAACCACATTCTGGACAACGCCCTGAAAATACCCCGGCTCAAGGCGCTGATTTATGTTGGGGATTGCTTTGAGGAGAGCGCAATCGAGGCCGTTGAACTTGCACAGCAACTGAAGCTTAAAGGCGTCCGTTGTTTCATGTTCCATGACCAAAGTCCCCAGAGCCAAGGCTACAACACCGACACTGCCCGCATCGTTTTCGAGCAAATCGCCCAAATTACTGGCGGGGCACTGTTTCCGTTCGACGAAACCTCCCCTATGGCTGTAAGAGAGCTGTTGGAAGCGATCGCTGTCTATGCCCCTCACGGTCTCAAAGCGTTGAAAGCGTTGGCCCAAAAAAACCAAACGCTACCTGCCGCCCGTCTGCTTCTAGTAGTCTGTCAAGAAATAATTGAGGGATAAAGTCGCTTAAGTTTAATCCGT
>CAXUIG010000406.1:0-4488 GCA_964250845.1 uncultured bacterium
ACTATGCAGAACTCTATTGAAGTTTTTGCAAGATTGTCTGAGGCGTAATCTCTCCCCAGCGTCTCTCGCATGTGCTGCACATATCGCTGGTTCGGTTGTCTGAACTAACGCGGCTTCATCGCAATACTCTGACTCGTAATCCAGATTCCCCAGACGTTCAACAGCGTTTGGGAGATGTGGTTCGTATCCTGACTCAAGCAGCGGATTTGGTTGGTGACCATCAGCGAGCCGTCATCTGGTTCCGCCATCAACCGTTAAGTGGATTCGACCATAAGACGGCTGAAGAACTGGTAGCAGCAGGGCATGCAGACGCAGTGCTGAAGCATTTGGCAATGTTGAGTGATGGAGTGTATGCTTGAGCATACCGACAGTTGACATAAAGCGCCGTTGCTGGCGGATGCTAGCTCCTTCATGGGCTCATCAACCTTTAAGTGGGGCAGGTGCTGCTCGCCACGGTGGGCGGTTTAATCAACCCGGTACAGAGGCCCTATATATTTCTGAGGACTACATCACTGCAATATCAGAGTACGAACAGGAGTTGGGAATTCGTCCGGGGACTTTGTGTGCCTACGACATTAACTTCAAAGGGATCGTTGATCTGACAGATCCACAGGTACTCTGTGCGTGTTGTGTCACCCTTACAACGATAAGTTGTGCCTGGAAAGAACTCTGGCTTGTGCAAAAACAGACCCCTCCGACGTGGGATTTAGCGGCTAGATTAATGGCGGCAGATTATCCAGGAGTGCGAGTTCCCTCTATGCGTCATTTTAGTGGTGTTAACATTGTCCTCTGGAAATGGAATGACCATCCAGACCGAACAATTGCTGTTCTAGACCCTAGATCAGACTTGCCTAGAGATCAGCGCTCCTGGAATTCTTGAACTCTTGAAAGAGCTTCTGAATGGGCATGCCGCGCCCAGTCGGCTGAGGCTCACAGTCGAGGAAATCGGTCATCGACAGCAGCTATCTTGATGCTTGAGCGCTCCGTAAATTAAGGATGGCTCAAGCTAACGCTTCATCCGTCTTCATCATCTCCAAACCGTAAGTAGGTAGGTGTGTTTTTCCCCGTCTACCTACTTAACAGCATTGATAAAATCTCTAAGAGTGACTTTGAGCACGATTAGAAAAGGGGGGCTCTTCCCCGACACTAGAACTGGATGAGTTTTAATTGAATGATGGGATTGTTCCAGCTTATAGGCTGGGACGCATCATCTAACTACCTACCTACAAGCAATTCCTATGCGCTACGCCTCTGCCATGTATTTTGGCGGTCAACTCATTGACGCCACCGATGCCGATTACGACTCCTACAAAGACTTGGGGCTGTTATGTCCACACTGCAAGAGCCCTATTTTCCTCCAGGCAGTCTCACAGCGTCAAGTTGGCAGCACCCTGGTAGAAATCCCACCCCACTTCAAACATTTCAAAGCCAAAGATGCTGCCCTGATGGAATGTGAAGCACGGGTAGCTAAGTACGATGCGACAGAAATCCAGCGTAGGGCAACTCAAGCTAGAAATCAAAGGCTTAGACTGTTGCAGCGCAAGTTCTGGGAAATTCTAGCAGGGTACTACGAAAGCACTGGCTTTCCGATTAATACCATTGTTGAGAAAGATAGACACGTTTTTGCGACGGAAGTGGCGCATACTCTCAGTAATAAGTTTCTTAAAGAGGAGACGGACAAATTAAAAAAAACGATGCTAAAGATGATTAGCGCCGCCATGGATATGGGGCACATTATGTTTAGCTGGAATCCCGATGATCCTGATATTGGAGTGTCGCCTAGCTCTGAACTCCAATATCACTTTAGAGACTTTGTTGTCAATAAGTTAGATAGGCAGATGCAGGAATTGATCGCTTCGGAAGTCTTGGATTTCTTACACTCTAAATCGTCGCGCCCCTTGGTTGAAAAAATGTTTAGTCTCGCCACTTTTATTCTGCTTGATGCTATGGGAGACGGAGCAAAACTTGGTTTAAATGGCATTGACGGCCCCGATTTGGTAGTACATTCGCCCGAAGGAAAAGGCGTCAATACGTTATTCTGGAACATTCCAGGGAACCGCCTGATTTTTTATCATTATGCGTCAGCCCACGTTATCTTGTGGTTGGGAATGTTGCCTTGGGCTAAGCACCTGACGACTATCGTGAAAAAGTGAACAATCTAGGTTTGGTTGGAGGTCAAAGCGCTCTTCTTGAGAAGCTCTGGTAAGAGCCAGCTATAGCACTTACCAGCTGCCCTCAAACATCTGCAAGATCAACAGCGCTGATGGCATCCAGTAAAAACAAGCCAGCGCCTTTATGCAAACCCGCATTCTGTTGAGGACACCCATGTTGGGTGAGACACCTTGGGCACCCCAATTCGCAACTGCATGAAGAGGCGAGTGCTTGAGCCTTAGCCGCGAACTTGGGCAGTTTCTGGAAGACAGCCTCAGCTGTACCATTGCCGCCATCGCAGGTGTCAAATATCCAACCAGCCGTGCCTTTTTTGGGATCGTCAACAACCCCATCGACATCACGGCTTGATGACAAAACCACGAGAGGGACAGCTTTGATAATTTGATGGAACAGACTGTGCAAAGCCACAAACTCAGGAGCGCAGCGCCATAATTGTTTCAAGTGGTCAGGAATCTCATCCCCGTAGGTGGCTGAAATCTTCGACTTGATTTTGTTCATCTGCCCCGAGAGCGCGTCAGACAACGGCTCATTCATTTCGAGCTGGACGCAAGGGGCTTGGTACTGAGTCTGGTACGGCTGCTCAAATTCGACTGAATCCGTAACTTTTATAATCTCAGATGAGTGCAAAGCACGCTTACACCCTGGACAGTTCTTGCCTTCAAGCTCTCGTCGATAGTTAGAACAGCTTGAATTCTTGCACGTCAGCCCATATTTCCGGTTCAGCAATTGATACCCGGTGACAAGCGTCGTAATCTCTCCCCAACCCAATGTCAGTTGAAGTTTCCCCCCTGGAATTGACGTGGGAATTATTTTTGGCTCGGCCAGCGTCGAAAGCAATTTAATATCGAGCTGACTTTCAGCCTCAGTAAGCAAATCAGTATCTTTCCCCAAATACGCCAGTACCGCTTCCCCCCGTTCAGCATTCAGGCTTTCCGAACGATAAGTTATCAGCTCCCCATCAGTATAAGAGTGCGGTATAAATCGCTCCAGGGAAAACTTCCCGATGCGCCATAGCCAGAGACATTTGTTCAAATGCTTCTAGAGAGTGCTTGTCTACCAATGAAATTGAGCTAGTAGCACTGCTTCTGAGATTGAGTTCTTTATGTGGGTAGCCTCGACCCCAAAGCTGACCATTGCGGTTGATGTAAAGTTTATCTTGTTCTAGCAAGGAGTCAACCACGGCACCAGCGGCATTGCCAAATCGGTTGTTTACTTGGACTATAGGGATACCACTTTCTACACAACTACACTCAATGTGTTTGCTTAAAATTGTTGGGTAATCTGGATTGAAACTGGCCGATTCCACATCTCCTGATAGCAATTGTTCGGGATGCAAGCCATAATAGTCGTCGAGCGGATTTTGGGCGACTGGCAGAAAAATTACCAGGCCATGACGCGAGCGCCCTGCTCGTCCCAGCCGTTGCCAAAACGACATCAGGCTCCCAGGATAGCCACGAAGTAGGCAGCAATCGATTTCCGGCAAGTCAATTCCCGATTCTAGAGCCGAAGTTGTCAGGATAACTTTTACTCGGCTCTGTTGTACATGTTGAATGATCTCTTGACGGCGCTCTCCCGTGAGCGACCCATAAAAAATCGCAACACTCTTGGCCAGGTGGGATAGCCCAAGGCGCTGTGTCTCGCGCTGAACCACGCCCATCAGGCTCTTGACTGCGGCCCTAGAATTGCAGAAGACGATGCCTGTCAGCCCGTGTTGCAGCCAGAAGATAATAATTTTGGCAGCGTCGGGGTTGGCTATACTGCTGGGGGCCAGGGATAAGAAGGTTCGTCCTGCGCTACTAGCCCCGCTGTGTTGAATCAGTCGCAGTCGATCTGGCTCCTCTTGTCTGCCGCTAAACCGTAGCGCCATCTCTTCTGGGTTCCCAATGGTGGCACTTGAGCATATAAACTGGAGCCTGCGGGAATTGCCACCAACTCTATCTACGGCGACTCGGAGGCGGCGCATCAGATTAGCAAAGTGAGCACCAAAAGCTCCTATATAGGTGTGGGCCTCGTCGATTACGACCCATCGCAATCGCCGTAAGAACTGACGCCAGTGTTCTCCGTCGTCTCGTCGCCGTACATTGTAGAGATAGTGATGTAGCAGGTCAGGACTGACTGCCAAAATGTTTGGAGGCTTCGGGATGAATAGTTTCTGGCGTTCATCCTTGGGAGTATCCCCTGTCATTAATCCCATTCGGAGCATCGTCGCAGTTGGAAAAGCATTCACTATCTGCTGTAGCTGACGCATTTGATCTACTGCTATAGGACTTACGCATTGACAAAATTCGCAAGATCTGAATTAAGCACAAACGTGTT
>CAXUIG010000407.1:0-4448 GCA_964250845.1 uncultured bacterium
GCCTTTCCCCAACGGCTGTTCTCAAAGTGTTACCTGCTTTTGATCCATGCCCAAATCTGGATTGAACCATTCCATGTCTTCCACCCGGTTGACTACCAACCCCAACATTTTTGTGCCGGTAATTTGGTTACCTGCTCGCTGTCTGCTTGGCACTTGTTGTGCCCCGTTAATCACAATTGCCGTGTAGGTAGAGTGGGTAGTTGCGTGTTGATACAAAGGGGTAAGTCCTAGCAAATGCCCCAGATCTACCATCCACAGAATCTCACCCCGCCAGTTATGTACACCCATCACCCAGGGTGGCATGTGCGGAATTGGCACGATCTCTTTGATTACCATAGTGAGCACTTCCGTCATCGTAACCGTTCACGGGGGGGGTTACAAAAAAACCAGACATTAAGCTCTGGCCGTCAACTAGGTCATTCTAGGCGCTCTCGCGTGATCTTCAATACACGGCCAGAGCTTAATGTCCGGGAAAAATCTAGGGGGTACGTCATGCGCATGAACTTCAAAACCTTGCTAAGCAAAAGCTTTAGAACTTATGCACATATAAACAGCCTCCCTAAAATGTCTATTAGACAATTGGCAAACCAGTATAGCAGTTTTAACTACTCACAATTATCTAGGAAAAATTAAATCTAGGCTGGTTTTCGTACTGATTACATGTGATTTCATAGCGGAAACTTTTTTACCCCCCCCCTGAACGGTTACTCCGTCATCTGATACACTGGCAATAGCGCCGTCGTATCAGGCACAAGGTGAAACCGCAAAAACTGCTGTCCCACCCCTGCTGTTTCTTCTGTGGTTTGCTTTCCAGATGGAGTGCCCCTAGACAAAAACTCAGATATCATCGCTGATCTCCTGGAATGCTGCGATCGCCTTAATCTTTAATTAGTTGCTTAACAGTCCGCAACAGTTGTTCTTGATCAACTGGCTTGGCTAAGTAGGCATCTGCCCCCTGTTTCATTCCCCAGAATTTATCCATTTCACTGCCCTTGGTTGAGCAGATTACAACTGGAATTTTGCTTGTCCCAGGTTCAGCCTTGAGGTCGCGACACAGTTCAAACCCGCTACGCCCAGGCAGCACAACGTCCAGAATGATCACATCTGGTTTCAGGCTATTAATTTTGGTCATCGCATCTAACCCGTCGTTCGCAGTCACCACATTTAAGCCGCCTCGAGAAAGGCAACTGCTGAGAACTTGCATTTCGGTGAGAGAATCTTCAACGATTAAAACGGTACTCATAGCATTAACCTGTGAGAAATAATAGGGATTAACAAAGGCGCTGAATGGCTGCAAGGAAAGGTTACACCACAGGAGTGTTGTTTAGGTGTTGGCGTACCGCCTCTAGCACTGCTTCTGCCTCCACTGGTTTGCTCAAAAAACCTGAAGAGCCGACAATTTTGGCCCGGACTCGATCAATGATGCCGTCATTGCCGGTGAGGATAATAATTGGGGTGTTGCGGAAAGTAGAAACCTTACGCAACTGGGTGCAAATCTCATATCCATTCGTATTCGGCATGACTAGATCTAAAAAGATCAAATCCGGCTTGCGGGTTAATAAAGTCGCGATCGCCCTTAGCGAGTCTTGTATTGCCAAGAACTGATAGCCCCCTGACGTGAGAATTTTTTCCATACTTTGACAAACCAGCGGACTGTCATCTACACAAGCAACTAGCGCTGCTTGAGAAGTAGCCGCAGATGGAGGGCTCACGGGAGGCTTAGGGGTAATCGGCGCTGCTAAATCAGGAAGGTCAATTAACTCTACTAAACCTGTTTGAATATAAGGCAGTAGAGAGCAAGTAACTGCCACAACATCTCGCTTCATTTTCACAGCTAGATCCCGCAGGGTGCTCTGTCCATTCAATAGCGCTTTCAGGTTTTGGTAAGATGCAGCTGATACTTGTTGCTGAAGTTGCTCTGGCTGCTTAATCAACGGTGCCCGATTGGGGAATTGTTCTGCGAGTTTAGCTGTTTGCCAGGTTTGCCAAACCTGCTGAACTTCTGTTATCACTTGTCCAGTGTCAAGCAATACCAGTTGGGGAAATGATGAGGTTTCGAGTTCGAATTCATAAGTCACCTCCATCACTTGAGTGACATCAAATAATACTTCAGCAACAATGGCACCAATCATATGTGCTGCTTGATCTCGAGTGACTTTTTGCTGCTCTAACCATGACGACAGAACCTGATATTCCCAAGAAATATTGAAGTTTTTAGCAGACGAGCTAGAAATATCTGTCGATATATTTAGCTGATTAAGATCAATTTGAGGACAGTGAATCGTTAAATGTCTTCGCCATCGTCTAACTAGATGGTTGCCTCCAGTGGCATACAATGTTCTGCCTAGGAATAGGTAAAAGATCCATTCCTGACCCAATGTATCTTTTAGGATAAATCTTCCACTAAATTGCTCTTGCTTTAAAACGTTAAATTGAAGGTATAAATCATTAGTAGTGATAGTTTCAGCAATCATGATCCCAATCTTTTTCTCCAAATACTCGGTTTTCTAGTCCTAGATAGATTAATTCAAACGTTTTGGTTGTGAAAACTCAGCTTTAAGATGTCGTACCGAACAAAACCACGATCAACCCAATATTGCCTCAATCATGGCATCGTTTCGTTCAAACAAGTAACCGTAGAAATACTGAATCTATATGAGCGCAACATCGCTGTAAAAACATGAAGCCCTTTTTGATTCCACCGTAACTACAGTGATTTTCCAGCGATGGTAAACCCCTTCTCTATTGCGGAATATCTAGGAAACCGCTCCGAATAAAGTAAGAAAAATAGGTACTAAGCAAGTTAAAATTTACTGATGGACAGATGATGGGAGTACCTGCGAGTCCATCAAGTGTGTTTTGGAAGTCGAACGCCTGTGATACTAGTGCAGATGTCTCTAAATAAGTCAGTTGTTTTGCAGATATCTTCTCAGTAAACAGAGCCCTGACTGGACTCAAAGCATTTTCTTGAAAAATATCAACATTTAATAGCTTTGCTTGCCACTTGTCATAGTTCGTCTGCTGAATTGGATAACCGAGAGCGTTGATATCGCTAACAAGTTGGCTCATGTGCAACGGGTGAGGATTGAGTAGGTGAAAGGCTTTACCTAGAGATGCTTCCTGCCTAGACAACTGAATGATGGCTCTGCTTACATAGTCTACAGGAGTCAGAGTCATCATCAGATCCAAATCAGGCGCACTGCCAAGTTGGATAAAGCCTTTGATCATTCTGCAGATCAGGTCATCTGTTTGAGAAATGCCTGTTTGGCTATGCCCTGTTATTGTTCCTAACCTGTAGATACAGACAGGAATTCCGCGATCGCAGGCAGTCATCACCAGCTTTTCAGCCACCCATTTACTTTGGGCGTAACCATCAGAAAGACCTTCGCAATGAGCAATATCGTCTGACTCTAATATCACCTTCATTTCAGAATAGGCAGGTGATTGGAATATATCAAGGGTAGAAATAAAATGGACAGGTTTTAGTTTGAGTTGACTCGCCAATCGTAATATTTCTTGTGTCCCCAGAACATTGGCGGCTCGAAGTGCAACATAGGGATAAATTAAATTAACAGACGCACCGTTGTGATAAATGACATCGATAACGCTAGCCAATTCACTAAACTGTTGCTCATCTAGTCCGAAACGTGGCTGTGATAAATCCCCAACAACCGGAATAATACTGGAGTTTAACGCTTCGTCCCAAAGTAAAGATTGTTCTAGGTTCTGGCGAATCTTCTGCTTGGCTGACTGAGCATTTGAGGAACGGACTAGACAATAAATACTCGCTTCGGGAGTTGAGTGGAGAAGTTCATGCAGTAGAAAAGCGCCGATGAAACCTGTTGCCCCAGTCAAGAAGATCCGCTTGGGAAAAGGTACAGGTTCAATAGAAATTGTATTGAGATTGATTGTCTCGTCTAAGACGGCTTCAGCATACAAATCCGTAGCAGCCATGTTGTCAACCGTGGCAGCGAGACCTGAGCGCTGGGCAACATGGATGGCTGCGGCAATTCCAACTACTGTGGGTGCTTTGAAGAGGCAAACCAACGGCAACTCCACTTGGAAAGTGTCTCGCACTAAGGAAAGCATCTGAACGGCTAGTAAAGAATCTCCTCCCAACTCAAAGAAGTTATCATGGCTCCCAACTGACTCGATGCCTAGAACCTGATGCCAAATTTCAGCCAGTTGTTTCTCAACCAAGGTAAGGGGTGCAACAAACGCCTGGTCTAAAATAGGTCTGCCTGGGTTTAGTGCAGGCAGCGCTCGGCGATCAACTTTGCCGTTGGGCGTAAGTGGCAAGGTTTCCATGACTACAAAAACAGAGGGAACCATGTAGTCAGGCAGTTTCTCCTTCAGAAAAGAGCGCAAGTGCGTCAGGCATAATCCCTGCATTTCGCTAATATATTCCACGCTCTGATGGATTTGATCCTGCTCAGTCGGCGTGGTTT
>CAXUIG010000408.1:0-4426 GCA_964250845.1 uncultured bacterium
CAGAACCGGGGGTCAATTCCACAGCGACCACTTCCCCCCCCTGAACGCTTACCGTGATCCGCGAGATGTATTTTCGCGGCGATGCTCAAGGAGCAATTTTTGTGCTGGAATCAGCTAGTGAAGCCGCTGCGAAGGAAGTATTTTCGCAATTGCCAATGGTACGAGATGGGTTACTGAGGGCTGAATTTATTTCGCTTAATCCTTTTACTCAGCTTGAATATGCATTTGCCAAATAAGTAGTAACTCCAACAACTGTAGGCAGTCGTCCACAAAGCAACTAATAACATGAGAGAAGACATCTTTGCCAGAATGACAATAGATACCCGTGACCTTGTACAACAGATGCAAGCCCACGCAACACCTCCACCACCTGATGCTGACCCAGTTCAACTAGTACGTGAAGGTTATCGACAGGTAATTCCGCTAGCTGGAGCGGTTGTTGAGGTAGAAACCGTTGAAGATTATAAAGTTTCTTCAGTAACGCCTGCTATTGGGCTTCGATTATACAGACCACAAGGAAGTAGCGGGATTTCACTACCTGCGCTCGTGTACTTTCATGGAGGCGGGTTCATCAGCGGTGGTTTCGATACTCATGATCATGCACTCCGATCACTCGCCAACGCAAGCGGTTGGATCATTGCAGCAGTAGACTATCGACTAGCACCAGAGTCACCATTTCCGGCTGCGCCAGAAGACTGTTTTGCTGCATTGCAGTGGGTGATTCAAAAAGCCGAGGAGCTTCGTGTTGACGCCTCTAAAGTTGCAGTCGGTGGTGACAGCGCTGGTGGGCTGTTTGCTACGGTTGTGTGTTTGATGTGCCGAGATCGTAACGCTAGTCGCCCGCTCGCTCAGGTTCTTATCTATCCTAATACCGATTTGGCGCTCGATACTCCGTCATGGTATGAATTAGATTTTCTGCACCCAGCTCGGTCACGCGAAAACTTTTTAAGTCAGCTGGCAATGTATGTACCTGACCCCAGTGACCGCGAACAACCCTATGTATCACCACTACGTGCCCCGGATGTTTCGGGTCTACCACCTGCCCTGGTTATCACAGCGGAACTTGATTCTCAGCGTGACGAGGGTGAAGCTTATGCTCAGCGATTACGAGATGCTAGCTGTCTTGTCACACACACTCGTTATCCTGGTGTTTTGCATGGCTTCTTTCAAATGGGTGGGGTAATTGCATCAGGTAGGGCTGCTATAGCCGAAGTCGCAGCTTATTTGCAACTTCGCTTTACAGAGATCATCTGATATTTACGGTCAAGTCACTGCATCGGACGGCTGATTCAATCGTCATCAGCGATCTTCAGCATTAGCCCCCTCATCGACACGGTATTCATAAAGTCAGGGGTCTAAAGTATCAAAAAGGGATAAATTTAAACAAGAAGTTGACTCATTTATCAGAAAAACTGGCTCTCACTGACTCAGAGGGTGTTTGAAAAGTTTTCAGCCGTCAAATTTTATGCCAGTCGCCTCACCATAATACGGATGATGGCAAGGTAGATTAATGTCAAGAGATGTTTCTGGCAATAACTCATAGTCTCGAACCAATCGCCGACAACCCATTAACTTTCTCGTAAGTGCGCTCCACTACCCATCTGTTTTTGAGCAACACGAACCCGTTGGATTGTTCTGGTCGCAGCACCACCAGCTTTGGTCCAACGGCAGAAATCCATCACCCACTGCATGAACGGCTCACAATCATTGCCCCCATCTGTCCAAATCGTGTGCAGACGCGAGACGGCGAGGCCCATCTGTTTGACGTGTTGGAGTACTTGTTTACCGCCAGAGCGTTCCCCCACATTGGCAGCCGTCACCAAGACCCGCAACACTAATCCCAATGTATCTACTGTCATGAACCGTTTGCGACCCTTGAGGAGTTTGCCCCGATCAAATCCTACTTCCTGACTCACCATGGCAGCGCTTTTGACACTTTGACTATCAATGATCGCTTCGGATGGACTGGGATGCCGTTGGGATTCGATTCTTGTCCATTCGCGCCGACGGTCATGCATCTGCACCCAGGTTCCATCTTTACGCCAGTTGCGGAAATAGGTATACACCGTCTGCCATGGCGGAAAGTCTCCCGGTAGGGCACGCCACCGACATCCCTCACACAATAGATAAAAAATCGCGCTATCGTACTTCCCACATATCCACTTCACGGGGGCGACCACCCGGTTTTTGTTCTGGAATCAAGTCGTTGAGTAGTTCAAATTGGTCTCGGGTCAGGTTGCTGGGGTAAGCTTTACTCATGTCGCTCTCTCGGGGAAGCGGATGAAGCTATTTGCAGCTTACACGCTTGGGAGCTTTTTTACTGTCTCACCCACTTTTCAAACATCCTCTAACCTCCTTTCGATTTTGGTAACTGCCTTAATGTCCTTCAATGAGTTTAGCCAGGTTTTGAATGGGCGTTTACCATCTTTAGTAATGTAAATGAGAACTTCTCTGGGTGTAGTTTCCATTCGTATGGATATAAATTATTATTTTTAGCTTCAAGTCTAAATATAATCATCGTTGAGCAACTGGTGGAACTTCTCGCTTCAACATAACCCGTTCGCCGTAACGCAATAGCATTTCCAGGGTAGAGAGACGGTTTGACCAAACTTTGACTTGGTAGGGATGCTCTAAAGCTTGTAAGCGCATCCAGTCCTGAAAGTTTGCAAGGAACGCAGACAGGGAAGTTCTTGCCGCTGCTAACCGACTGGGAGAAGGATCTGCGGCGAGTTGATTCAAGGCGCTTTCGAGGGTTTTTGCCTGAGTGCTAAAAGACGAGAGCCCTGGCTCCGGTAGCGAAAGTTGCTGGTTATTCAGAACAAAATTCCATTCCCGTTGTAAGGCAGCGTAACGGGCGGCAGCAGCTTGAAAAGGCTGGCGGTAAGGGATGGGGGCAATAGGTGTACTGCTGTCGGTGCCTTGGGTGCGCTGGAAGATCTTTTGGAGATCGTTGCTGAGATTTGCCACTGCAAACAGGGAGTAACCGCTAACTGGCAAGTCTCTCAACAACTGGATTTGATCAACCGTTACTGATAAAGGCAAGTGGAGTAGGCGAATCCCCGGCAAAATCAAGCTAGACCCCAATTCAACTTCGGTGAGCCAGGGTTGGGCGAGGCGTTGTAAGCGATAGGTATCTGGAGCATAGGTCATGGGAACGATCAAATCCACATCGCCGCGACGTGCCCAGACTTCCCAGTGCTGCTGTAGCTTCTGAATGCGATCGTGTTCTGAGATCGGATAGACGGCAACCGACAAGATCAGGTTAGGACGCTTTTGCCGCAGCCGGTGTGACACTTGCGCGACAAAGTTATCGATTTGTTGAGTGCGAAATTCCGTCCACTTTTGCCAGATGTCGCGATGCCGTAAGCCGCTTTTCCCAACGCGATCGCGCCTTGGCGTTATTTGTAATGGATCTACCCCAGTTAGTTTCTGAAACTGTTGGCGTGCCGCTAAGCCATAGCCGTAGGTGCGATCAGCGCTGGGGTCTTGGAAGGGATAGCGAATATAGTCGAGCTGAAGCCCATCCACTTGATAGCGGCTGACAATTTCATCAAACAGCCTGAGTAGAAATTGCCGCGCCGATGGATTGGCTGGGTCTAAGAAGGGCTTACCTTGACCGGGTGGAAATAAACTACCATGGTTATCGTAGCTCGCCCAGTCGGGATGGGCGGCAATCAGCGGTCCTGGGTAATCCGCTGGCAGATTGACCAGCGAATTGTGAGCCCGGTTGCCAACAGCAAAAGTCCAAACCCAGGAGTGTAACTCCATTCGGCGTTCATGGGCTAACTTTACTCCGCTAGCTAGCGGGTCCCACCCCTGTACTAATGGGTTTTGCTGCGGTGCTATTGAGCTAGGGTAGATGGGATAACCGGCGTTGAATGTTTCAAAAAAGACGGTGTTAATCCCTGCTGCCGCCAGCTGGTCAAAAATCTTCGCCAGTTCCTGCTCTGACCCGGCACGGACGATGGTACCCCGATCTAGCCACATCGCCCGGATCTCTGGCGCAGCCACATTGCGGTTCGTCGGGTATTGGTTCCAGAGTAGTTGCGTAGCCGTGAGCCATTGCTGTCGGGCAGCAGTGTAATTCTGTTGGTTAATCAGCTCGGGCAAGGCTTTGGCAATTTCCCTGGCTTGGGTTACGGCTTTTGCAGCTGATGGTAGCGCTGCTCTGAGCGACACGGTGTTGGTACTGGCAACTTCCGTCACAGGAACTCCTGGCGGCTCAGTGCCTTTGCTATTCCTAGCGTCAGCGGTTAGCTGGGCGCTCTCAAACCGACCAATCAGATTTTCTAGCTCTTGCTGTAGAGCGATCGCTTGTAGGTTGTTGATTGGCTCTGGGGAATTGGGCGCGACTTCTAAACCCGGAGGTGTCAGTTGTTCGATTGGCTCCTTCAAATGCTGGGGCGTGAAAGATGGGGGGATGGGG
>CAXUIG010000409.1:0-4426 GCA_964250845.1 uncultured bacterium
CTCTCCCCCTCTCCCCTGCCTCTTTTATTTCGTCAATTCAGTATTGAACTCATTCACCGAGCGCCGCTTCAACTCCACCGACTCCGAGCGGGGCAGCAGGTTAAACACCTCCCGGAAGGTATCGTCTACCTGCTCAAACGGCACTTGGCCCTTTTTGTTCAGCACGACCTTACCCGACTGATTGAACACGAGGACTTGGGGGACAACGCCTTTGTAGTAATAGCCTGGTTCTGTGGGTGCATAGCTAGACTTGGGCACGATAGTATCCACGTTGACGGGGATGATATCGGCTGCCCTACCATAGAACGCTTGGAGTTGCGAAACCACCGGGGCATATTGCTTGCAATCGCTACTGTCGTCCACGTAGAACACCAGCAGCGTCGGATTCTCACTTGCCAGCGATGCTGCCAGCTTTACCTTGGGCGGTACCAGGGAACCATTGCCGCCGTATAGGACAAAAATGTTGCCATCAAAGTGGTCGTCCTTGAGACCCGCCAGAGCCGGTGGCATCCCAAGTAGGAACAGGCACAGTATCAACAGGCAGCTGGAAATAAAACGCCGCCATGAACAAAGCCAAGCCGTAATAGTCCGGCTTGGAAACCTTAGCTTGAGAAAATTCATAAAGCCAGAAAATCAGCGGTTGATAATATACTATGTACCTCTAGAGTATCTTCCGCGATCGCCCTAGTCGCCCTGGTTTTGGATTTCAATCGCCTTCCCCCCCAAAATGTAGGCGGTTTGGATAATAATGTGCTGGCACTCATTGAGTTCCTTCTGGGTGCGGGTGAGTTGGTCAGTGAGTTCAGCGATTGTTTGGCGCTGTTGTTCCAGCTGGCGAATTGAAAGTTCGTTCATCCACTCTGACCACACTGCCCGTTCATTTGCACTCAACACTGCTTTTTGAGTTTCCTGGGCGTCTATTTCAGCAAGCTCTAGCCTCTGGCTCAGTTTTTGAATTTGTCCGTTGGCCACTGCTAGCTGTGTAGACAGGGCACAATTATTTTCAGTTTGATTCATGGTCATTATAACTTCGCTGCACAACCAGCGTTTGAATCGTTTGGCTACAGTTTTGTCGCTATAGCATAGCAAGTTGTACAACCCAGCTTCAGTAATGGTCACAAGTTGTTGCTGATCGCCAAGGATGTAGGCAGTTCTTGTAACTTTTTCGTCTGAAACTAGTTTTTCTATTGCCCTAAATCTAATAATACTGCCTAAATTCAACGCTGCATAGACATCAGCTTCCACCCATTCTACATACTCACCGAAGTCAAAGCAACGGATGGGATGACCTTCAAACGCCAGGGTTATTAATGGTTGTGATTCCATAGAATTCAAGCTCGTGACTCTAATTGTATACTTATTCGCCCTAGGCGTCGCTTGTCGGGGTTGCCTCCAAAAGTAGAGCAAATTTACAATAACTCCGAGCCCCGAATTTATATTAAGCCAGGTCATAAATAAGCCTGAATAACATCAACTTATCTGGTTATTTATGTTAGAAACGCAACAGAATAAACATAGAAATTAATTTGTTTTAGTGGAACTAATATCAAGCTTTTGTCTACCTAAGTTTAAGCTAACTCTTCTATAGAAAACTTTATCACCGCTCAAAAAGCCTAGTTGCCAAATTGCCAGAAAGGGGAGAATCAAAGAAAAAAACGGGGCCACTCATGTAAACTGGTATATGCGTTTTCGGTTAGTCTATGCCGTCTTCCTCACAGGTCGAATCTTTGCACGAGAAAACATCTGCCCAGCTGCCGGTTATTGGTGTAGCAGTGGTGGGAACTGGATTTGGTCAGAAAGTCCATATACCAGGATTCCAGGCTCACCCTCGTACCCAGGTTGTAGCTGTCTATCACCGGGATTTGAAGCAGGCGAAAGCGATCGCGCAAGCTCATAACATCCCCCAAGCTTGTGACTCGATTGAAAACCTGGTTGCACTGCCCCAGGTGCAAGCACTTAGCATCTCGACGCCGCCGTTTCTGCACTATGAAATGGCTTTGACGGTGCTGCAAGCTAGGAAGCATCTATTACTAGAAAAACCGACCGCCCTCTGTGCTGCTGAGGCACGGGAGCTGTACCAGCTGGCCAAAGCTTCGGGAGTCATTGCCACGCTGGACTTTGAATTTCGCTGTGTACCGGCATGGCAGCGTCTAGCAGAACTGCTATCCGATGGCTATGTGGGGCAGAAGCGTTTGATTAAAATTGATTGGTTAGTCTCAAGTCGCGCCGATGCTTCACGACCTTGGAACTGGTATTCTCGCTCATACCAGGGCGGAGGCGCACTAGGAGCCTTGGGTTCCCATGCTTTCGACTATATCAGCTGGCTGTTCGGACCAGTGCGGCGATTGTGCGCCCGTTTGAGTACTGCCATTGCCACTCGACCTGATCCAGCCACAGGTGAAATGAAGCCTGTAGATGCTGATGACACCTGTATGCTAATGCTGGAGCTAGCGGATGGGACACCCTGTCAGGTTGGCATCAGTGCTGCTGTTCATGCACCCCGCCCGCATTGGCTGGAAGTTTACGGCGATCGCGGTACGTTAGTCTTGGGCAGTGATAATCAGAAAGATTACGTGCATGGTTTTCGCCTCTGGGCGGCACCAGCAGGTCAACCCCTGGCTGAGATAGAAATACCCAAACGTTTGGCATTTTCTCAAACCTACACGGATGGGCGCATTGCACCGTTTATCCGAGTGGTAGACCGTTGGGTGCAAGGAATTGACCGAGGGCAGGCTCTAGCACCCTCACTGCCCGAAGGTGTTTACTCCCAACTGTTGATGGATCTTACCCAAACCTCCCACGCTCAGGGCAGCTGGGTAGATGTACCGGAATTAGAAACTTTTCTCGCTGGCAATTCTTAGCCCCGGTTCAGAAGTCAAGACTTGAAGCGGCACAGTTTGGTGTTCGTAATAATTTCTGACATGTTTCGCGCCAATTGGGATAACCAACAGCAGTAGTAGCATAATAAATAACAGCTTTCCCGCATTGCTGATTCCCTAAAGCGCTACTTCAACCACACCTTATGCCGTTCAATTCAGAAAAAGAAACCATTGTGCCACCCATAACACCTGATCCAGCGATTGAGCATATACCCTCAACAATAGGGGGTCTACCTGAAGCTTCCTTACCTAAGTTAGTTGTCTGTTTTGACATCACCACGCTCAACCTACAAAAGCTCCAGGCTATTGCTTTAGACCTAAAGCTACCTGGTTACACTCACATGACGAAAGAGCAGCTATGTGAGGCACTACTAGCTCTCTAGAGCACGGTTCCGACTCCAGGCCAGGTAGGTAAAGCTTTGCAACAAAATCCTCAACTGTGGTCAAAGCTGTGGTATTTGTGCAGTTAAGAGGTGAAGGTGCGCAGCGGGCACAATCACTGACTCACAATTTTTTTAAACTCCCTAAGGGCCAAAACCATGAGCAACTTTCATCTCCCGCTTGATGTGACTGCCCCAGAAGTTCGTTTAAGTCAGTCGTTAGGTTTTGGTACTACCACGCCTGAATGGACGACGTGCCAGAAATTCATCATAGTTATAGTGCCTATTTTAATCTCCTTTACATTTGGGTCGATTCCTATCGTTTATGCTTTCACCAATTCCCCGACACCAAACGAGCCCACAACGCCGACCCTAATCATCAGCGCCCAGATGTTCTAGAGCGGGTGGTGTTCTAGACTTTTAGAACACCAGCCACCACCCAAATACTAACCAAAGAAGTTCTTTAGAGCACGTCCCACATCGTTAGCAGCGTGATTTATAGACTTACCCACAGTATGAATAGCGTGCTTAAACTCATGTTTACCACCACTGACCGCTGCCATTTCTGCGTCGCTTAATTCGTCACCGAGGACAGTAGATGCCAGGGTTTGAGGCATGGCGGCAACAGATTCTTTCTGAGTGAAACTTTCAATAGACATACGTTTATCCTACTTATTACCTACTTGGTAGCTTTCGTCATTCTAACCACCAGACAGAGGGTTTGTAAGTAGCCAGACCTTTTTTATATACTTCCCTAAAAACTAAATTACAGATGCTAGAATGTAGAAAATTAATAACTTAACCACTGCACGACATAATAGTTTTTACCTTTCAACCGCGAGAATGCCCCTGCTGTCCCGATAGGGCAGCACGGGGATGAATCGCGGACAGGATCTAAAACTATGTAAGAGCATCTACTTAGAAAATAGAAAAATCTCAGTAAACATGCTAAAATAATAGCATGAATCTAACTTTCGAGTACAAATTAGAACCAACGAGTGAGCAAGCGGCTGAGATGGATGAGTGGCTAGAAAGAAAGCCGCCAAGTATACGTGCGACGTGAAAGTCGTGCAGTTTGAGTGAGGGTCAAAACTCTCCAAGGATTCCTTCTCCGGTAATCCTGAATAGTAATGGTCAGGATTGCAGTGACGCATTGTAGTGATGCAC
>CAXUIG010000410.1:0-4414 GCA_964250845.1 uncultured bacterium
CCACAGATACCCTAAACGAGGGTTGTCCAGTCTTGTCAAGAGTTTTTGTAACCCCCGGTCAAATCCGCTTTCGTACCGTCAGGGAAGAGGCTCCAGGGGCGGGGGCGCATCTTGCAGGGGGCGGAAACCCCGTGCTTAAAAGCTCACACGCTTGAAACAATGACCTGATTGTGGATCGTACTACGTATCTCAACACAAATTAATCTATCTTTTCCCTTGATAAATCCTCATACGCTTGAAACCATGTGGCAGAGGAGCGGTGGGAACTCTTTCTCCCTGCTAGAGAGCAAGATCGCTCCCCTACCTCTTCGTTCACCTGTTGAAGCTAAAGCCATCCGGTTGAATACATTTATTCTATATCACTGATTTTTAGCAGACAACAAGCTACTCAAACCTGGCGCTAACAAGCAGATTTTACCTCTGGAAAAGGGTATATATCGTAACCATTTTTAGCAGGTTTCTAGGATTAAATTGAACTTTTTTTGACAAATTTGTTGGATTCTGTTGGATTCTGTTGGATTCCGTGTTAATAAATATTTACATTTATTACTTATGGGGAGAATTCAATTTCAAATGTGAGCTGAGCTGCTCAGCTCACATTTTCTGGGATTTGTTGTGATAGTCTGAAACTTTTGTGAAAAGCTCGCCAAAACTTCTATACTCTGGGTCAGTTCAAGCATCTTGCGCCACGCGCCACAGGCATTGAGCTGGCGCTCAGCAAATCTTTTCAGGTTTCAGGGCATTCCTTGCGACCCACAGATAACCTGATCCGGCAGGGCTTTAGTCACTCGACAAGCGAATTCATCTCGGGTCGAATAGCAGGACTAGCTTGCATCAAGTGACTACGGAAGCTCCACTTCCGTCAATGCAGCGATCGCATGCTCCTGCTGAGCTTTTTCGTGAAGAAGCGCGCGCTTTCCACCGCTAAAATACTCAGCATCCATTAGGGACTGGATGCGTCGGCAAGCGATATTATTTGGCCGCCTGGAAACCGCTCGCCGCAACAACTCGCTGAGTGGATCTTGCCTGGAAGGGGGCTTTCACTTCGCCGACTCTTCTCCCCAATAAGCGATCGCCAGCCGGTTCGGCATTGCTACTTATCAGCTGGCTCAGACCCCAAAACCAAAACTGGCCTGGGCAGCTTTTTGTTGCGCTTCGGATCGCCCGATTCTGGGGACTTTGGTGGACGGCAAGTTTCGCAGTACAGCGGTCGCGTTCCGAACGACTCCCGTTCCGTGGGTTGGTTGCAGAGAAAGGCAGATAAATTTAAATTTGTGGCTGTGAATTGTCCTCTGATGCGCTCGAACTTTATACTCCCGAACATAGACAGTTTTTGACAGCATGATACATAAATGATTCTGTGCAAAAACTATTCTATGCAGCAATTGAACAATAAACCAGTTGCACGAAGAAAAGCAACTCTGGCAAGCTTCTTCTGCTTGAACGGAAATATGAGCTTGTATCCCGCCATCTTAGAAAATTTAAGCACGCAACCCAGCTTCCTTAGATGACCACAATGACTTTGTTGTGGCCGTTGCCTCCGAGCGAAACACGCTTGTCGCGACTGGGCAACCCGCAGAACCGTCCATCTGTGGGTCACTTAAGAATTGCATGTTGTACACGGCGTGCACATTTATGTCGAGAGTCGAGGTAACCCTACTTTTACTATTCATTAGGCGCAGTCTAGGATAAACAGGATACAACGCTTCACATCTTACTCCTAACAAAAGTGTACGAGTCGAGGTAAAACTTTATTGTTGAGGATACAACGCATCTTGTAGGAGTACGTGAGTGAGCCGAGTAATTGCGTTATTTAATCAGGCAGGTGGGGTTGGGAAGACGACGATTGCAATGAACTTGGGCTATCATCTGCAAAAACGGGGCCACAAGGTTCTTCTTATAGATATCGATCCCCAGGCTTCCTTAACGTCTTTCATGGGAATTGACACTAGCACGTTAGACAAAACTCTGTTTGACGCCATTGTGAATGAGGAACCACTTTTCATCCTTCCAAACATCCATGGCCTAGATCTTGCTCCTACCAATATCACACTTAGCGTCGCTGAAATCCAACTGGTCAACATGGAGTTCCGTGAGGTTCGCCTCAAAGAAGCGATTGAACCAATCCGAAACAACTACAACTTTATCTTAATCGACTGCCCACCAAGTTTAGGTCTATTGAGCTATATTAGCCTGATCGCCGCCACTCACGTTCTTGTTCCCATCGAAACACACTACAAAGCGTTCCAAGGAACCAATTTACTCTTACAAACGATTGCACAAGTCAGAAGGAGAGGAAACCGAAACTTACAGGTAGCGGGTTTCGTTCCCTCCCGCTATGCTACCAATAACTCTCAGGACAAACGCACTTTAAAAGCAATCCAAGACCAATTTGCGCCCGTTGGACCAGTTGCTGAACCGATTCCGCGACTTACGGCGTTTGTAGACGCTTCTGAACAACAAGTCCCTCTGGCCGTCTATGATCCCAAACTTCCTGTCCTTAAAGTATTGAACAGATTAGCAGAAAAGATGGAGCAACTCAATGTCTCGTAAGAGTGAGCAACCCTACAGAGGAAAAGCAGACCTCAGTGTTTTGTTTGGAGATGAAGAGTCTCATCTGTCTCCACAGATGGTGGCTATTGACGCTATATCCCTGACATCGCAGCAGCCACGGCGCTACTTCGAGCAGCAGAAGATGGAGCAGCTAATCCAATCAGTCAAAGTGCATGGCGTATTGGAAAACCTGCTTGTGCGTCCGCTTAAAGCCCAGGAGAATCAGTATGAGTTAATCGCTGGAGAGAGACGTTATCGGGCAGCTATTGCGGCGGGACTCAAAGAAGTTCCCGTCACCATCCGTGACGTAACTGATGAGGAAGCCCTCCAGCTCGCCTTAGTAGAAAACCTGCTCCGAGAAGATCTTAATCCCGTTGAACAGACAGAAGGAATCCTGAATCTGTTGGCTATCCGACTCTCTGTGTCGGTGTCAGATGTCCCGCTCATTCTTTATCGGATGCAACATGAAGTCAAAGGAAACGTTGCCCAAAACGTTTTGGGCAATGAGCAAGGGCAAACGATCTTGGCGGTATTTTCGGAGTTAGGAAAGTTCAGTTGGGAATCCTTTGTAAACAGTCACCTGCCACTTCTTAAGCTGCCAACTGAAATTTTAGAGGCTCTCCGGGCTGGGAAAATCGCTTATACTAAAGCGAAAGCCATTGCCAAAGTCAAATCGGCTATGGAACGACAATCTTTGTTAGAATCGGCAATTGCGTCAGACTTAACCCTTAGCCAGATCAGGGAACGAGTTCAAGCGGTGCAACCAAAATCGTCGGTCGAGTCTCCCCAAGCGACTATCCAGGCGGTTACTCGGATGATCTCCCAGTCAAAGGTGTGGGAAGACCCGAAAAAGTGGAAACAAATTCAATCACTTTTAAAAAAGCTAGAAGCTCTAGTTGAAGACAATTAGTTTGTTTTAATCAATGAATCCGTGACTATAAGCGTGGTTTGCTTCCTTTGCCCGACCGCCAATTCAATTGACGCTCTAGTCAAAACCAAGCGCCATGGCATCAATTGTAACTGTTCTTGCAGCCAAACCTGAAACTTACGCACGAGCACTACTACTTCCATGTACTGATGGATTGGAGTCATGCTCCTCTTCACCCACGCTCTCGTCTTCTCACTAGCAATAAAAATTGAAGAGGTCTACTGAAAATTATGACCGAGAATCAGCCAACTGACTACGCCGCTATCGTCCGTGCTGCTACTCAAATAGTAGAATCACCACCTGACTGGCTCGGAGTGGGACAACATATTTATGACAAACAGCAAGGCATAGGGGAGGTGCTTGCCCTATTGGGTAAGCGTTTGATTGTCAAGTTTTTAGAAGATACTGGCCCAACTCAGTTGGCAGACTGGCCATCCGCCGTGAGTTCTGGTCAGATTCTGCCCAGAAATACGTCTTTACCCGAAGCAATTAGCCCACAAGATGTTAAAGGATCGAGCCCAAGAATTAGTTCTGAGCAAATCCAGGCCATTCCTGATCTGACGTTTCGGGCTCTAGCGCACGAATTAGGTTCAAACTGCACGAGTGTGGATATCATAGGTGGCCAAGCAGGGATACTTCATCCATTGCCAACGGACTTGCCGCCTGAACTAGTTTCTGCGCTCAGCCGAATCGGGATCAAAAAACTCTACTCGCATCAGCTGTCAGCGCTGGAAATTTTGCGCTCAGGGTTGGACTTGAGCATCGTCACTCCTACGGCGTCGGGGAAAACGCTGTGCTTTAATCTGCCAATTTTGGAGTCGTGTCTGAACCAACCCGATACGACCTCTTTATATATTTTCCCCTTAAAAGCTCTAGCATAGGACTTACGCATTGACAGGAAAGCCAGAACGTGATCTAGGTAAGAGCGGTGAC
>CAXUIG010000411.1:0-4408 GCA_964250845.1 uncultured bacterium
GGGTCAATTCCACAGCGACCACTTCCCCCCCCTGAACGCTTACAAAAGAAGCGCATAAGCTTTGTTATAACGTTACGAAACTGCTAAGTAGGTTCTGACAAATTAGAGAGAAATCAGACAAAAAAAGCATCAATTTTGCTTACTCCATGCACACTTCCCAAAGCAGCCTGTAGTGTGGCAAGAATGTTGTATCTACTAATGCCATCGAAACCTAGAATAAAGCAGCTTTGGGATAAGCTAAAGTCTTAATTTCGCCATCAAAGTTCGATAGTAAAGTCTGTAAAAGGGTTTCAAGGCGCCAACGACTGCGATCTAGTTCGGCGACTTTAGTAGCGTCAGCATCCGCAAAAAACCGTCTAAATAGTAGTTAAGCTGATGTTTTACAAGCGAATGAGATTCTCTAGATCCTTTTTACTATCCTTTTCCCAGGGGTATCAGGGAAAAGTTCAGCTTGTAATTCCAATGAACTTGCCCGCTTCTTATCCCCGTTGTTTACTTACTTCTATCAAGATAACATGCTTGCCTAGATTTTTATATAGCTAAAAGTAAATAAAATACTTAATGCTGAAAACATCGGACTATAAAAGCGGTCATCAGTGCAAATCCTTGTTATATCTACATTATGTCTGGTGTCCCAAACGTCCCCAAAAAGTAGTGGTAGGAGATATTTCTAAACGACTCAGAGAGATTTTATTGGCACTGGCATTAGAAAAAGATTGGGATATCCTCGCTCTAGAAGTCGCACCAGACCACACAAAGAATTCCCCGAATTGCTAAAAATTCCTAGTTGGTGGAGCCGCAGCTATTTGGTTAAAACCGCCTACGAAAAGCCTCTCAGCACTCAAATGCTGAGCTTTCCGCTTTTCGTCCTGTTCTGTGATGCAGGAGGTCTTCTGGTTGTTCATAACCTGTAGTACTAAGGGCGATGCCAATGCTGGCAGTGGTGAATACCTCGTGTCCACTGAGGTTGAAAGGCAACGTCAGTGACTTTTGAATACGGTCGGCAACCCGTGTTGCGTCTTCTACGTCTTTGAGATTCTCCAGCAGGATTGTTAACTCGTCTCCCCCAAAACGTGCAAACGTATCTCCATGGCGCAGACTCGCCTCTAGCCTGCGAGCGATCGCGATCAGCAGTTGATCTGAGATTGTGTGTCCGAGGCTTAAGTTGACAACCTTAAAGCAGCCAATCTCCAAAAATAGCACGGCAAATAAGTAATCCTCACGCCGTTTGGCCAGCTCGATTGCATGCCCTAACCGGCCCATAAACAAGACCGGATTTGCCAGTTCCGTCTGCGGGGATGAGTGATTGTGCTTTTGGTGCAGGCCTAAATGTTCCGCTCTTTGTTTTAGTTCGTCCTCAATGCTGACCAGCCCGTCAAGCGAGTCTGTCTGCACGTATTGACCCTCGCTACCCACATAAAATAGTTGCTCAGTCTCATTTATTGGCGACCCGCTTGGCTTTGTGTGCTGTGCTGGCTCTGGTTCAGCAGCAGTGGTTGATGATGTCTCCACCGAGGCCAGGACATCAGACATGACTGGTTCGGTCGCTTTGGGTTTGGCTGATTTCTTGTGCTTGCTAGCGATCTCCTTAGCCTTAGAGCGGGTGATAGTCTCACCAAGTTTTGCGCGTTCTAGTGCTTCTGACCTCGCCTCTTCAGGTGTGGAGGGTGAGGCGAGTAAATAGAGGGCTGAAGTGGCGATTTCCACTTGTGAAAACGTTGCACAACTTTTAAATGACTCGAAGACACTAATGTAGTTATAGGCTGTACGGGGACTCCACTCAAATTCGACTTTGAGCCAAGAGTAGAACCGTCCATATCCAAGTCGGTCTCTAACCTCAACGAGTCTTTGTCCAATATCCCAAGTGGCCTGGACTGAATCCCGTAGTCGTTCCTTGATCTCATCGCAGCGCTGTTGCACAACGAGCCGGGTTTCCGTGTCCAGCGCCGCGTAGTCAAATTCTTGCGCTTTAAGATTTAGTGAGTGTTCTGGTAGTTCCGAAGGTGTCGAGCTTGAAATCATGGCGAATCTGCTTCCTTTAAGATAGTACTTACAATGCCTTTCGTTCTGAAGTACGATTAAAAGCTCTGTTGCAAGTCCTAGTGGTGGTCTAAGTTGATAGCCCCATCAAAGAAAAATTCTTGCCCATTAAGGCTACTAGTGTAATATGAGCTTTGGGCAGAGTCCTTCCTAGCCAAGCACCGCCGGGGCCGTGACCAGTTGAATTATCATTTACGCCGATCTACCAAAATCCTATTATTCCTATAATATCACTTTTGTACGTCAGTGTACAAAGTGATATTCTCATACCTCCTGATCGAAAGCAGATGAGGCCAAACTGCAGTCGGCTCTAACGAAAGCTAAGTAGGCTAAAAATAACTCTGGATCGAATCGCACTGAATTCAAGGAATTTGGGCAGGGTCAGCTACTAATGGTGGGATCTGCATGGCGATCGCCTTTGGAGTCGGTGGTTGACCAAATCTGGGGGAGGGATCGCTTGGGATACTCATGGCTTATATTTGGGACTGGTGGTTGTCCGAAAGTGGGGGAGTGATCGCATCGAGTCAGATCATTTCCAGCTATACCTTGCGTCTTGAGGGTGAGGTGAGACTGCAAACCTTCTAGTAAGCTGCTAAGTGTAAACGTTACTCTTCTTAAGAGAACTCAAACAAATGGTGTCTAAGAAAGAAAACCAAGAGCAGCAGAAGCACAACCAAGCTGAAGAAAAAGCCCATACAGAAACAACTTCTTCTAATCCAGCAGGCGCGACTCAAGCTGAATTTAATGTCAACCAAGAAATTGACGAACTGATCCAAGCCTTAGAAAGCGACCTGAGTGCAATCGAGACTGAGAGTGCTCTGAGCTTAATTGAGCAGTGGTACGGCTTTCTCCACAAGTTTAAAGAACTGGAAGTCAAAGAACTGGCAAGCGGGCTGAAAGAGCTACAAAGAATGCTCAAGAGCGGCAAATCGACTGGGCACGAAATCAGTGAGGAGCTGCTCTATATTAGTGAGCAAACGACTGAGTTCTCTAGCAATTTAGAAAAAGACTTGAAGCAACCTGTTCAGCGCTTAGGTAAGCAACTCCGAAAAGCTGGCACCTCGATTGCTAAGGTAGAAGACCAAGAATACCACCAACAGCTTGACACTTTAGTGGAAAAGGGAGAAAGCGAAGAACTCACCTCGCTTGATCCTAAAGCAGCTGTAGGTGCAATTGAGTTTTGGTATAATATATTGCACAAAGCCGAAGGGGAGCAATTTCAACAGGTGGCAAACAGCCTGAAAGAACTAAAACTTGCCCTCAATCGCGGCAACGCCAAGCCGGAAACGATCGGCAAGCATTTGATCAAAGTAGGTGAGCAAACCACTGAAATTGCTTCAGTTGTACCTCGCGGATTCAAAGGGGTGATCCGAAAGCTTGGCAAGCAGATGACAAAAGCAAGCGAGTCTTTAACCGTAGCAGATTGATCTCCTCCAGAACCAATTACCTTTAACCGCGAGAAGGCTCCCTCTATAACGGTGAGCGTTAGGTATGGTTCGACTATGGGATTCTCATAGTCCCACCGTTATGTGCTCTCTCAGAAAGTCACGTCACAGAGTCAGGTCAGAGCAAGTCATTTCCAAGCACAGGCTGACATCCAAGGTGCAGTTGGGGAACGCTTGCTCTCTCTCGAAGTTTATGTAAACCTGTAACAATTCCCAAACTAAAACACTTTCACCAACAGAAGGTACTGCCATTTGGATGGCATACATCACTGCCTACGGTCCACTGGTTGAATATGGACAAGTGAAAGCGGGTGATTTTGTTCTGATTACAGCCGCGAGTAGTAGTGTCGGATACTCAGCGATTCAAATGGGCAAAATGCAGTTTCTAGTATTAGCGTGAGTCCCTGAATGCGTTGCAATGGAACAAGTGTTACCCCATGTTAAAGCTGAGGCAGAAGCAGTTTGGCAAAAATACTCGGCTGAGATTGTGCGCTCAATCTACTACATTGCAGATATGCGTGGTGCGGTTCTCATATGTGAAGCTCCAACTCTAGAAGCAATGCCAGAGATTGCTACACAATTTCCAATGGCACAAGCGGGAGTTTTGAAGGCTGAAATCAACCCCCTCACCCTCCATGATAATTGCGATCGCGCCTAGCATCCAGCGAGCAGGAAATCCTGGGACTAGCTTGTGATCGCGCTGATATGAACTACCCCACCCTGCGCAAGCGAGGGTGGGGTTTCTGAATCCCCACCAGCAGAATGGTGCTTCTGACGTTTCTTTGCACCCAGTTGCCGCATTGTTCCGCAGTTCTTTCGTTCTTTAGTCGATGCGGTAGAGCCAGTTGCTCCACGTCTCTGGACGCTCTTAACCTGAGTTCGATGTAAGCGAATTGCCTCAAAGCACTCTCCCGTATGGTTTT
>CAXUIG010000412.1:0-4389 GCA_964250845.1 uncultured bacterium
GTTGCTGCACTCTTTACCCAATCAGCTTTTCAGGCTCTTTTGTCGCCCCGTCAGGCGCTAAACCTAGAGCTAATTTATTTTCTCAACAATCAGCGCATTCATTACAAATACTTTAAATCCCTACTTTAGCACCAAAAGTAATTTTATCTGCCAATGTTTTTATAAACATATCTTATGGAGGTTTTATCCTTCGTATTGCTGCGAGCATTTGCTGTGCATCAACTTCAAACTTTCATGCCTAATATTTTATTTTGAAATAAATTTCTGTTTAATTTAAATATAATTAGGAAATGTTATCTAAAATACATATTATCCAAGAGGGAGGGTTGGCGCAAAGCGCTTTTGGACTAAAAAAAATCTATGCTTCTAAAAATCTGATTGAAAAAAATACATATATAAACTATTCAGATTGCTGACGTTAATTCAGAATTTCAACGGAAAAAACCTGCCAAAATGGCAAGACATTGGATTGCCTTCAGAAATAAGGTAGAGATGCCTGAAATAAAACAGCTATCCCAGGTAATCCACGTTAAGTAAACCTTATTGGAAGAGAAACAAAGAAATGCTTTCGCAACCGGCTGTGCCGCTAACTCTTCAGGTGACTATGGCGCAACCTCAGGTGACGCATGCCAGATCTAGGGTACAAATGAGTTTACCTACAACAAACAGGGGGAAACTATGCTATAGTATTTTTATTGTAGTAATCGAAGCAAAGCCGACCATAATTCAGCCACTAACATCTGGGCAAAAGGTTTAAGGTTTGATGATGCTGGCTGAAATCATAAAATATACCGTAGGCCATACGGAAATTAACACTCAGAGAGAGTGTGACGCAGGATCATCAACGTAGACGTTGGTGCTTTAAGCAAGCTATCAGTTTAGCGTTGGCGAACCTGATTGATTAAGCAAAAGGAAGAGGAGCTGATTTGGTTTGGCAAGCCCCGAAGTCTAGTACTGACTCATCGTTATAACTGAGACATTTGTGATTGAGTTTGAACCTACTTTATCAATAGGACAACCAGTGGGGGAATGGGAAAATTTTCGGTTGCGCTTGCAAGCTTGCTTTTGTAATAATTAGAAATTATCATTATCACCATAGCCGGGAGCGTTTGAGCAGGGAAGAAGCTCTGCTATTTTTTGCTTTGTGGCACCAGGCTCCAAGGTACTGTAGTTTAGGTTGCACATGAAATACCAGGTTGTTCTACAGCATAGTGAAGAAGACTGCGGGGCTGCTTGTCTTGCTGCCATTGCCAAATATTATGAGCGTACTTTTACGCTAAACCGCATCCGAGAAGCGGTAGGTACTGGCCAACTGGGAACAACATTGTTGGGTCTGAGACAGGGAGCAGAGACACTAGGTTTCAATGCTCGGTCAGTCAAAGCATCAACTGAAATAGTAGACCGGATGAAGGAAGTGCCACTGCCAGCGATCATTCAGTGGAAAGGCAACCACTGGGTTGTTTTGTACGGGCAGCGGGGCAGGAAATATGTAGTCGCCGATCCAGGCATGGCAATCCGTTATCTTTCCAGAAAGGAGTTGATGGAGGGCTGGACAAATTGGGTAATGCTTTTATTGGAGCCAGACTCGGTCCGCTTTTATGCGCAACCAGATGATAAGATTGGCGGCTTTGGGCGTTTTGTTCGGCGCGTGTGGCCTTATCGAACCATGCTCTTCGAGGCTCTTCTGTGCGCCCAAGTTATCGGTCTGCTCTCTTTAGCTTCCCCTTTCCTCATCCAAATCCTGACGGATGACGTGCTAGTTCGGGGTGATACCAAGCTTCTCACTGCTGTGGTTATTGCCGTTGTAGTGATGAACCTTGTCAGCAGTGCTTTCCAATTGGTTGAATATAACCTCATTGCCCATTTTGCTCAACGGCTTGAGTTAGGGTTGATCCTGGAATTTGGGCGACAAATCCTGCGATTACCTCTGACTTACTATGAAGCCCGTCGTAGTGGCGAAATCGTTAGCCGACTGCGAGATATTCAAGAGATTAATCAATTAGTCTCACAAGTGGTTGTGAGTTTACCCAGCCAGTTTTTTATTGCGGTAGTTTCTTTTGGTTTCATGCTTTTTTATAGCTGGAAACTGACGCTAGTTGCAGTCTTCGTCGCTGTCCTCATGACGCTATCTACATTTGCTTTCCTGCCCACCCTTCAGCAAAAGGTTCGCAGCGTACTGGTCTTGGACGCAGAAAACCAAGGCGTTTTAGTTGAAAGTTTTAAAGGCGCACTGACCCTAAAAACCACAACCGCTGCGCCCCAATTTTGGGAAGAATTCCAGAGCCGATTTGGTCGCCTAGCAAATCAAACATTCCGCACAATGCAGATTGGCATTATCAACAACACTTTCTCTGGATTAGTTTCCAGTATCGGTAGCATTGCCTTGTTCGGGTTTGGCAGCACCCTGGTTATTAGTAAGGAATTAAGTATTGGGCAACTGCTTGCCTTTAGCGCCATGAATCGTAATTTTGGGGCATTCATTGGTACTTTGATCGTATTTGTAGATCAATTTACCCGTGTCCAAACGGCTACCCAGCGTCTCACAGAAGTCGTCGACTCCACCCCTGAAAATCAAGGCGATGCCAAAAAGCCGTTTGTGGAGATTCCTGGCAATGCTGACATTACTTGCACCTCCCTAAACTTTCATTACCCTGGCAGGATTGATTTACTAGAAGATTTTTCCCTCAGACTCCGTGGTGGTCAAGTGATTGCCCTAATCGGTAAATCAGGCTGTGGTAAAAGTACCCTCGCTAAGATGATTGCTGGTTTATATCCACCTCAATCTGGCAACATTTCTCTTGGCATCTACAACCTTCAAGACCTCTCCCTTGATTGCCTCCGGCAACAGGTTGTTCTTGTTCCCCAAGAACCTCATTTTTGGAGTCGCTCGATTGTTGAGAACTTCCGATTAGGTGCTCCCCATGCCACTTTTGAGCAAATTGTCCTCGCTTGCCAGGTTGCCGATGCTGACGCCTTTATCAGTAAACTCCCCGACAAATATCAAACCGTTTTGGGTGAATTTGGTGCGAATATTTCTGGCGGACAACGGCAACGACTGGCTATAGCGAGAGCGATTGTGAGCGACCCTCCAGTCCTGATTTTGGATGAATCAACAGCTGGACTCGATCCAGTCAGCGAAGCGCAAGTCCTAGATAAGCTCCTATCTCACCGGCATGGCAAAACCACCATTCTGATCAGCCACCGTCCCAGAGTCATCAGTCGAGCCGACTGGATCGTGCTACTTGACCAAGGCAAGTTGAAACTCCAAGGCTCCTTGGAAGATTTACGCTCCAAGTCCGGCGAGCACTTAGCTTTTTTGACCCCTTGAAAACAGCTTGTAGCTCTAGACTCTAAGTGACCATGACCAGCCCCACGGCAACGTTGCTAGTTTCCTGCCCCGAACAGCGGGGACTCGTGGCGAAAATTGCCAACTTTATTTACGCCAATGGCGGCAATATTGTCCATGCCGATCAGCATACAGACTTTGCCGCCGGATTGTTTCTCACCTGAGATCCCGCTGATTATCAGTACCCATCCCGATTTAAAGGTCGTCGCCGAGCAATTATTTAATTCGCAAGGGAAAGGATTTGGAGCGAATGGTTTTAGCGAGGGCAGTGCGTTTACACTTGCAGAATCGGGTGTTGGTGTATGGAAATCGGACGGTTGTGTTTGAGTAAGATGCTTCCAGGATCTCAAACAGAGAATATCATCCTCAAAACGGAAAATTCAGTTCACAAATTTTGGTATTTTGTAGCTGGAGATACTTTTTTTTATTGTCGGTATGGCTATACTGCAATTGGGATTAGAAAAAAATATTCTTTTATGATTATCTTAGTATAAACTCCCTAATATATATAAACATCTGTTAGTATTATTGTGAATTGGCCAGCGTTATAGCCGCTGGGGGCTGTTTGAGAAAATACCAAGAGTGTACTTTAGCAGCCCCGGTAAATAGGATAAGTGTGTCTTCAGTTAAATTATAGCGAGCAGCGGTCTAAATCCAATCTCCCAAAAAATAAAGTAGGCATTTTCATCGCTGTTGATTTGATTATTTGAGGTTTCACATTTAGACTTGATGCGATCGGGGGAGCATCTCACATCATGCATGAGTGTTGCAGATGAGTGAGGATAAGCTAAGGGTAGTCCTACATATGTAGTGATTGCTCTCCTAAGCTTGTAAGGATCCTCTTGCTCTATCCACTCGACTCGCCGCTGCCTAAGAGACGCCTTGACTTTTATTGCTACTTCTAACCCTTGTCTCTAGAGCCTTGCAATCACCGGAGACGAGATTATACTCTTTGGCTTTGAGGTAAAAACTGGCGAGTTTCCACAAGCCTAGAGCGCCGGTCACCTAATCAAGCTACTTGCTGCTGAGACAGAGAGGGCATT
>CAXUIG010000413.1:0-4375 GCA_964250845.1 uncultured bacterium
GTATTTGCTGAGGTATCCAAGCCTTCTCTAATTCCTCAAACCTGAATCCTTACAACTGACAATAGCTAGATTGGATTCATTATCAAAGTCTTTTTCAACTTTGTAGGAACGCAAAACTGCTATTCTAAACCAGCGCTTATCCGCTGCGGATTTTTGAATCGCAGGGTCTTCTGGCCGATATAAAATTGCCGAAGCTAACTTTCCCCAATATCTTAAAGACTTACTCTGACAAGCAAAATACGTAAGGATTCAGGTCATCTGGAAATGTCTCAAATGCTTTTCCGGCAATGCTTTCGACGAAAATCTCGATTATTCTTATTATCAATAGCGATTGCTGAAACGCTGATTTTTCGTTGTTTATTGAGAACAACTAACAATTTAGCCTTAATCTCCAGAGCTGAAACCCTTGTCTAGTAAGGGTTTGGATCACCTGAATCCTTACAAAATACGCAAAATACATTCCCCGCCTAGAGGGCAGGGGGTCAATCACCCCTAACACAATTGCCTGGTCATCTAGTCCGCAGATTTCATCAGGCAGTGGTGACGGTCGGCACGGATAGCCCCCCATGCTGACAAAACCTTCGTCTGTTTCTCGGTCTATGTAGGACATAAAAATCTCCTGCTCTTACCGTTTTAGTAACATTCAGCGGTTTAAGGCTCAATCCCTAGTAGAGTCTCCCCAATTAAACGCTTGATAACATTGTCCTTGCTCATCCCCCAAAGAGCCGCCAGATTTTCTAATTTCTCTATCTCTAGGGCATTCAGTTTAATCACTAGGCTACCATCGCCAAAAGCTAAGGGACGATTCGGAAATTCACTCACCCGGTAATACTTTGCACTTTTCCGATTAATCCACCCTAGCTCCACCAAAATTTGGAGATCTGCATACAGCGACCGACGAGTAACTCCAAACAATCGCTGCTGCAATAATTGATCTAACTCAACATCGGGAATGGCGTCGTGCTCTTGTAGTAGTCGTCGCCACTCTAATTCTGATACTCCAGAACCAGCATCAAACAACCAGTCGGCGGCTGTCCGCGCACAGGCGCAACTGGTGCTGTGAACTTCGGGAATTTCTTCGCCCAAGGTATGATTCGGACCGAAGAAAGCATCGCGCCAACCAGCATATGTGAATGGCTCAACCAGGCGCTGATAGGTCAAGCCGTCTTCTGTATAAAGAAAGCGCAACCAAACCCATAGACGGATTGCCCGTAGCAGATTCTGCTTTAATGAGCCACGAGCCAGCCATTGTAGAAGTTCGACGTTTGGGCGATCGCTAAAAATTGCTGACAACATCACTTTTACCTAGAAGCGGTAACTCTAGGATAGTCCCTGGCTGGAAGAGGGTAATTCCATCCAGGGAGTTTTAATTAATAAAGCTCCCATAAAGACTTGATGTGAAGACTTCGTGGAGTGTCGCATGACAAGCTCAACTCTAGTTTTTCTGAACGCTGTAGAGACCGTAGTCAAGGTGCGAGGTCTTGATGCCGATTACATATTTCTGTTAGTGTCAGTTTCTCTGACGACTTTCCTTCAACAGGATCGCTCAGGGTGCGCTCAAACATCTTCCAGGTGCCGTCTATTGTTTGTTCTTTGATGCTCATGGTTTTACCACTAAATTTGTGAGGAAAAAGTGAGAAGCTGGAGTTACAGTAGCACTCCATTTGTGGCTCAATTACCGGGCGCTTGAGTTTATATTTGATTAGCCAAATTCTTGGCCAACAAATTTTTCAATCTGAATGCACCGAGAAATCTTCTCTAAAAACTCTTCAACTGACTCCAGTATTCCATGCTCAGCTTGAACCTGGCTTACTCCTTCAGGCGGAAAACATTCTGGAGCCATCGCCCAATAAAATGTTTTTGTCGGCCAAATCCCTCCGACAAATAGGCCGATATGGAATTCTGGATTGTTGTCGTAGCAATGTCCGGCAACATAATAATTTACACTCATCTCCTACTCCTTGATTTTTTACTCCTTGGGCTTAATTATTCTTTCTGGCTATGTCTATCCGTGACTGAAGCTGCTTTAGGGCAAGTATGGCATTGTAATTGCCACATTTAGCAGATTCGATATATCTACGCAATAACTGCTCGTCAACCTGCTGGTCAAGCCAATGGACAAGTTGACGTTTCTTCACCTGCTGCTCTGGATTGATCTGCCCAAACATCTCAAACATCCCGATTCGTTTTCCCTGAGTTAAGTTAAAGTTTTCCGCCTCAGTTTGGGATTTAATTTGTGACCACTGTTCATCCGTGAGCGACTGTCGAGGTGGATGCTGAGAATCAAGAAAGCTCTCAATCTTTTTGGACTCTGAGACATACATTTTGGACTCAAGGCGATCGCAGTGCATGAGTGGGATATTCATCGTCGCTGCCAAGATGGTAATGCCACAAATAAATATCAAGCGCCAAGTGCTTAATGAGCGGTTCATAGACCCCGTAGTAACTAAACGTTCCTAAACTTCTGCCGTCAGACCAAGTTGCTTTGCTGCCGTAGTAACACAAGCTGAAATAGCTACTACGCTCCGGGACTCCTACCATTGTTGGTAGCATAGGCGGCAGTGGTGCTGGGATCAGATTGAAATTTGAGATTGACATTGGTGATTTTACTCCTCAACAAATTTAAGGCTAAAGTGGTAACTGGTTAGTCGAGCAGGGCGGAAGTACTAACTACGCCATCATCATGAAGCTTTCTATAAGCTTTCATCGTAATCAGCGCTTCGTAATAGCCGCGCTGACCAAACGGTGGTTTATTCCAGTAGCGACCACTAATGAAATTCAAAATTCTTGCATTCAGAATTCAAACATGTTGAGCAGAATTAATTTTTAATTAATCAATTTTGGGTACAGGCCCCCCTCATACTCCGCTCTTGGAGTTGAGGGTCTTCAATTAAGGTCGGGGTAAGGCCCCACTTAATTGTCAAACTGTTTGAATTTTGAATGCAAGAATTTTGAATTGTTTTGACTAGGATCTCCATAGGGGATATACTTGATTCCTTCGTATTTAGGCCGAATGCGATGCTTTTTCAGCAATTCTAGAACCAAAGCATTATCATCCTCTTTCCATCGGATGTTGCAGGCATTGTAAATGTACTCTCCGAGAATGGGTTTAGTGGGGTGACGTTGCTCCCCCATTTCTGAGTATGCTTGCGCTTCTCGGCGAAATCACCCGAAAACGCGAGGTTGTCGCCGACAAAAACTCTAGCTCCAGCACAAATGCCAGCAACCATCGACTTGTCGTGAGAATTACGGAAACCGACGCTGTACCCGTAGTCTGAGGTGCCATCCAGAAAATCAATCACCCCGAACATCCTTGCCCCGTACAATTCGGAATCTCTGCGACCGGAAAGCCCGTACAGTTCGCGCTTGATCGTTAATCCAGCATTTGTGGCTGACTCTAGAACTGCATCAACAATTTCTGTGTGCGGAATAGGTGCCCAGGTCGATGTTGCTTGAGGCGTAGTAACTGATTGCAGATCGTCACGAGTCGCCTTCAAAGCACCGCAGTGTAACGTTAGATTTGAACTGGTCATGGTGTTTCTATCCTGTAAGATTCCGGTGGATGTAGTAAAGTTGGGGCGCTTGCCTTTCGAACCTGTGACAAGCGCCTTGGTGTTACAAAGCATGGTTGATGCTCTTTCGTCAATGCGTAAGCCGCCATCACCGCCGCATTCTGCCGCTTGATCGTCTCCCCATTGGCGACATATGCCTGTGTCTTGCGCTCAGCTTCAACATGTGTCGCGGCAAGTCCTACGAAGCGATTCTTGACACATACTTTTGAAGTACGGAATTTAAGTTGGTTGCTCAAATTCTAGTTATTCTTTTTCCCACCAATACTCGACTAAGGAGTCTACCCACTCTTTTACTACTTCCTCTACGTATTCTGACTTTTCTGATTCCGTCATTTCTTCTAACTCATAATCCTCAATTTCAATATGTTTTTCTTTCGTTCCTCTGAGATTACCAATAGAGCAGAACGCTTTCACCTTCATCTTCCTTGTCCTTTACTGTCTTAAGTGGTAGTTGAATTGAGAAATGTTGCAATAGATACTCTGAACGGATACGCGCCCGAAGGGAATTCAAAGTTCTTGCATTAAGAATTAAAAATTATTATTTTTGAACTTTGAATTTTTAATTTTGAATTGTTTTGACTTCATCAGTTGCCACCGCTCTCCCAGTCGTTAATGTGAAAAATACTCCTGTGTCCTAAGCAGCGTAAGCTTTCATCACCGCCGCATTTTGCCGCTTGATCGTCTCCCCATTGGCGACATATGCCTGTGCCATCCGCTCCGCCTCCTCGTGTGTTGCGGCAAGTCCTATGCAGCTTGAGCCCACCCATACCCAATACCAGTGCCATTTTTTGTCAAAACTGACT
>CAXUIG010000414.1:0-4348 GCA_964250845.1 uncultured bacterium
TTACTCAAATTATTAACCGACTCACCCCTCAAATCAAGGCTGACAGACTACTAGCGTCCCACCTGCCAGAGTTATTACCAGAAGCTCTCGCCGCCTTAAGGGCAATTCAGGATGAGAGATATCGCGCCACAGCCCTAAGAGCCCTAGCGTCCCACCTGCCAGAGTTATTACCAGAAGCTCTCGCCGCCTTAAGGGCAATTCAGGATGAGCAATATCGCGCCGAAGCCCTCTCGGCCCTAGCGTCCCATCTGTCAAAGATGCAACCGGGCGAACTTTTTCCCCTTTGGCAAAACACACTCCACTCGCTATCCCAGAGCACTCGTCGGGACTTTCTGGAAGATATAGGGGCGCTGGCTCCGGTTATCTGTGCATTAGGGGATCGCTCAGCAGTAGCAGAAGTTGCTCGTGCGATCCAGGAAGTGAGCCGGTGGTGGCCATAATACCGGCTTCTTCCACTTTTCCGGTGTAACCGACGAGCCAGCTCTATTATCTGGTCAGGCGGTTATGCAATTAAGTGCCGATTGCTTTGTCCAAAAATCATCCCACCCGCCATTGGCTCGAAGAATATGCAGCGTCAGCATGGGATTGATAGTATCTGGATCAATACGGTTCGGATCAGTGGCACAGTTGACACTATTCGCAAGAAGCAGATGCAGTAATCAGCCGATGGGCACTTCAAAAATCCCAATTTGTTGTTAACCGAACCCTATTGGCCCTGGTTTAGGATATCTGTCGGCACAAGCGAGAAAAGGATGAAGGTTCGCTGTGCCCATAATGTTTGGATCTGTTGTAACCCTGCCACTTGCTCATGAAGGTAAAAAGATTTTTTGATAAATTTTTGACTGACTTTGTTAGGTTTTGCTCTGATTAAAGAAAAAGATGATACTTTAGGCAATGAAACATCAGTTTCAGCGTGTCATTTGAAATCGGCTGAAGGCTTTAGCTCATAGCATTGCTGAGCTAAAGCCTTATTTTTTAAGAAGCGATCGCGGTTTCAGTTGCGTCTGATGCCGCCTCAATCTGCTTGAGATGAATGTGCTTGCGGCCCAAGGCAATTTCAAACTCATCCCCTGGCTTGAGCCCAAGCTGCTTGGTATAAGCTGACCCAACCAGCAAATTACCATTAGACTGAACCGCAACTCGATAGCTAGCACTGCGTCCCCCACCCCCCTTACCATCGGAGTGACCGTCTAAATCAATCCCCTCAGCATCAATCAGCGCATTCAGAAACTGCATCATATTGATGCGCTCAAGCCCGTTTTTGTTGACGCTGTAGTAGCCGCATACCCTGGCTTTGTCTTCTTTGCTGCAGGTCTCTAGCTCTTTGACCTTATGGAGGAGTTCAACACCAGCTAGCGGTTTTACCTTCGTCTGTTTGGACTCAGTTTTTTGCTGTTCGGGCTCAGTCGGTGTTTGTTTGGACTCAGTTTGAAGCTGTTCAGGCTCAGCCGTTGTCTGCTTGGGCTCAGTTTTCTTCTGTCTAGGCATCAGTAAGGATGGAAAGCAAATAGATTTAATATTCAAATATATCACTAAAAGAGTATGTCTTAATATCGTCCGCTTGCCATAATCTCGGTTCGAAGAGAGCGAATATATTCCACCCCGCGACGATAAGCTGACTCGTACTCCTCTTGCCCAGAATGTTCAGCCCATTTTTTGCCGGTGCTCTGTTTTATAGAGGCGAATACAGCTTTATGCAGGAGTTCCGAATTATTGCGAAACTGATAATCAGTTAGATTATTGTCATCTGGCTCCACGCCATCTATTGACACCGGATGCCACACGCTTACAAGACAGGGAACCGGATTATCCACCAAGCTGGAACCCGTACCACCATCCCGAATCAATCCTGGTTCTCGGAGCAACTCGAACACCAATGAGCGGACTTTTTGCCCGTACTCAGACTGTAAACTTTTCTTAACTTCATCGGGCCGACAAGACACGGCAGGGTTTGGTATGGGGACTTCAGCCGTGCTTATCTCCGACTCTAGCCCTTTAAGAAACAACTCATATATCCCTGCTGGCATGGTGTCACTTAGTCGCGCTCCGCCATCGGTAACTATTTGTCCTGTCCGATCAATATCCAGCCCCTTACTCTTCAAAACCGCTTTCTTTCTATAGTCGCTGTACTTGATCAACTCGTTTTCATACAAAACCAGCCAATCCAGACCGACATGGGAGACAAAGTTTGCTTTTGACTCAACGCGATCGCGGCGAACCGGCTTTTTCACCAAATCTGTTCCCACGGGTAAGTCAATCCAGGCGGGAGAGATTTGCACGGTTTTGTCATCTAGCACCGCCGAAATCCGAACACTGACGACTTGAGTCTCTCTGAGTTCTTTCATCCGCTCTGCAATCAGATCGCAGGCCCGGTCTTGAATGGATTTGAGTGGCTCCGGTTGTACCATTGGGGTGAAATCAAGCGCCAATTGTGAAGCTTTTGTACTGTTACCGTTGGTGCTCACAGCATCTGGAACAAATGCCTGCATCTTTTCAGAATTGGAATCAATTGCTCCAGGGTCGGTTGTCAAGTGCCCTGTAGAGCGTAGTTCTGCCGCCAAATCAAACTTCGGGGAAATCTCCGTTCTCCTATTTGTCTGTTCAATCCGTGGCGTACTGAGCACAATCAAGTCCCCAGCCTCCAGAGTGCTGGCATCGCTCAAGGTGATAGTCGTTTCGCCTGCCGAATATCCTCTAACCAATTCTGGCTTGGGCACATTTTTCGGCGCCGACCATTCCCCATCATCTCCATCCCAGTAGCCGGTTAATGGAGCCGTCTGCCTTCCATCAATGAATTGCTGGAAAATCTCGCCTATGCCCAACGCTTCGTGACTGACAACAACACCCCAGTTGTCGTGGGCGATGTCAGGGAAATGGCCTGGGTCCGCTGCTGGCACTCTACGAATGATTCTGCCAAACTCCTGTTCAGCTACGGTAAGACTTCGCATCACACCCAAACAAACAGAAACCGAAGCCCAGGCGTGAGAAAATCCTTCGCTTACCATGCCACAGTGAACCAAGGCTATATATTCGCCACTAAAGAAACGCTTGTATGTTTCAGATGGTCTGCCAGCCAGGTCAAAACCTTCCTTGTCGCTGTGAACTAGACCGACACGCCCCATAAGCAGTGGAAATGTTTCGAGCAACTGGTGTAGCCGGTGGGAATGCGGAATATTTAGCCCCCGGACGATTATGGCGTGGGGCTGACCGGACTGCCGCTTGAGAGCAAGAACTTCCACCGCCTTAACCAGCACCGGCAGGCAAAAACTATCGGCCAGCAGGATTTTTCTAAACCATTCCCGGTCAGATTCAGCTTTGGCAAAAAATGCTTCGGGGCTATACTTAACTTCCTGCCCTCCCTCTTCCTCCACCACGAACGCCTTGCTCGTCGCCTCTTGGTAGACCAGGCGCTTGATTGGGGTAGGGTTTAATTTCCAGGCTTGCTGAACGCTAAACTCAAAGTCCGGTACTGGGGTATATCGCGTTACCAACTGTCCACTTTCAGTTTCATCCTCAATTGAGCTGTAGCGGATATGAGGGATTGGTAGATGATCAGAACGGAAGCGGGAACCTGTGAAGAAGCACAACAGACTCTCCGAAAAATAGTTGATTACGCTCCGGTACGAGTTGGCTGAGGCATGGTGAGCCTCATCGATTAGAATTAGCCCGACATTAGCTGGATTTAAGTCACCGCGATTTACGAGATTTAGCAGGAATTGGCGATTGACTACTAATATATCTGCCGAATCGAGACTGAAGGCATATGACCGAAATTCCTCAGCTCTCAGCTCCGCAATCTGAGGAGGCGGCACACCGTCTGGCAATACCCCCAGCGAATATAACGGCCACTGGTCGTAGATCGGACAATGGCGCGAATCTGTTGGAAAATCTTGCAGGATACGCGATCGCAGCGTGCAATTATCGACTACGACAATCGCCTGCTTTCCCGACATGTACTCGCCCAAAATGTATGGCAGGCAGCTCAGGATTACGGTTTTTCCACATCCAACCCCAGCCAGGATGTAGCCAGCCCCACTGTTAGGAGTGCGTCTAGCTGGGTTAAGCTCCCCTCTTGCGGCTTTCTCCCAGAGTTTGAGCAGCGCTGTTCTTTGGTGGTCAAAAAGTTTGGTGTGTCCCTCAATAATCCGATGCTGCACCAGTTGGCTGTAGCGAGCGAAGTAATGCTGTTCGGTCGGTTGGGAGTTGGGATTATCGAGGGTCATCATCTGTTAGAATAACGTGTTCCCTGATCCCAATTATACGTAAAGCCAAACAGAAGTCATTTAGAACTCCGGGCTACCTACCTAAGCCGGGACACTTTGTAAAGTGGGGACTTTGAGGCGTGGGA
>CAXUIG010000415.1:0-4334 GCA_964250845.1 uncultured bacterium
GGAATTCTCAACACCAAATAATACTGGCTTCCTGACCCCCTCTGAACGGATACCGGATCACGTCTGTCTTGTACAGTTCCCAAACGGCTTTATTTTCTTCAACTACATACGCACGGATATCTTCTGGTTTCGTTCCTTCAGTGGATTGCAGCGTCACCAAAATTTTCATAATCAACTCCCTTTGTCTGCTTCTGAAAATAGACTGTTTATCAATTATTTTTGGCAATTTCCTTGCAGATTAGCTCGCTGCTTGTTCGAGGAAAGGATAATCTGTATATCCCTCCTTGCCACTGTCGTAAAACGTTCTGGGAGCGGGTTGATTGAGTGGTGCGTTTAGCTCAAACCGTTTGGGTAAGTCTGGATTTGCTAAAAACATTTTTCCAAAGGAAACGAGATCTGCATCACCTTCAACGAGAGCCGCATTTGCTGTTTTCTGGGTGTAGTTCCCATTGGTTATTAGCGTTCCTTGATAGATTGGACGAAACAATGGAGTCACAGGATTGAGAACATCTCGATTCTGAAGATCCATCTCGTTTGGTTCCCTCAAGTGGACATAGGCTAAACCGCTCGAATTAAGGGCTTCAAGCACGTAGCTAAACGTGGCTTTAGGATTCGAGTCAACCATGCCGTAGAAGGTATTACTGGGTGAAAGCTTAATGCCAACTCGATCAGCTCCCCAAACGTCAGAAACCGCTTCAACCACCTCCAGCAGAAATCTGGCTCGATTTTCAATCACACCACCATATTCATCAGTTCGGTGATTTGAACCATCCTGAAGAAACTGGTCAATCAAATAGCCGAACGCGCCATGCAGTTCAACTCCATCAAATCCAGCCGCTTTTGCATTCTCAGCCCCAGAACGAAACTGCTCAACGATCTCAGAAATTTCATGCCTTTCCAAAGCACGGGGAGTTTCTATTGCCACTTTTCCAGTCGGAGTATGTAGTTCACCCACAGGCGCGATCGCACGCTTGCGCAACAGGCTGCTTTCCGCTTAACAGGAATGGATGCGAAATTCTACCAGAGTGCCATAACTGTAGGAAGATCTTTCCTCCTGCCTGATGGACTGCGTCTGTTACCTGTCGCCATCCTTCAATCTGCTCTGGCAAATAAATACCTGGACAGTTCATGTACCCATTGCTCATGGGTGAAACCATCGTGCATTCTGTGATGACTAGTCCTGCGGATGCTCGTTGGCTGTAATAGTCTGCCATCAAAGCGTTTGGGATCGAGCCAACAGCCCGTAGCCGAGTCATGGATGCCATGACCATACGATTCAGAAGACTATAGGAACCGAGTTTGACGGGTGAGAAAAGGTTGATGTCGCTCATCGCTGAATTCCTCAAGACTTGAATATCGTAGGCGAAATTCAGCCTAATCGTCTTGGACAAACCTGCTACTGTTCAGTACAATCTTGCCATAAGCGCGAAACTGACTAGGCGTCACCCCAACTTGGCGTTTGAAATGGCGAGTCAGGTGACTTTGATCGACAAAACCAACTTGAGTGGCAATGGTGGCGAGCGATAGATTTGTGGTCTTAAGTAGCTGTTTTGCTTGCTCAATCCGACATTTCAGCAGATATTGATGCGGAGTTAGCCCTGTAGATTGTTTGAACAACCGACTGAAGTAAAAAGGGCTCATCCGTACCATCTGGGCAATTTCAGTGATACTGGGATTCTGTGCTGCATGTTCATTAATGTATTCGGTCGCCTGCTGGAGTCGAGCTTGCGGTAATCCATCAGCGTAGCTGCGGACTTTGAGATTTTGTATCGAGTAGTGTTGTATTAAATGAGCAGAGATTGCCATTGCCATTGACTCGGTGTAAAGCCGATCCCATACTCTATTAGACTCCAGCTTAGTTTTCAGTGCGATTCCAATCTGGTAAATGAGTGGGTCATTCAACTTAAACTGCGGCACCAGTTCCAAACCATCCACATCGACCACTTCAGCCGTAAGTCGAGTCATCAACGCAGGCTCAAGATACAGGTGGATTATTTCACATGAATCGTGTAGGCGGACTGACACAGGCGCAGTTGCAGGGGTTAAGCAAATCTCGCCATCTCTAAAGCGCTCGCATTGAAAATGACCATTTAGAATTCTCTCCTTCACAACTGGAGCGTGATTAAGGTGAATCGTGATGAAGTGTTGGGGAAAACAATGCTCAGGCGTTTCAAACGCGGCAAGATGTTGATGATGAGCAAGTTGAATTCCGTTCCATGATGCGGTTTGACTAGAAAGGACTGGCAGCCTCGGAAGAACCTTTAAAATCGATTCGTCGTGAGCAGCGTTAACAGTTACAGGTTTCGCTCTAGTCATAGACTCTTCACAGATAGGCTACTTGGGCTTTATCAAGTTATAGCGGTTTTCAAATGGGTGATGTACAATAGCAGCAATGAGCAAACCAATTGCGGATATCTTCAATTGTCACAAGTTTCATGGCATTACTAAGCGCTTGATCCAGCGCATCTCGGGTGCGCGCTGCCACAGAACGTAAATGTTGCTTCAGCTTAGAGGATGTTTGAAAAGTGGGTGAGACAGTAAAAAAGCTCCCAAGCGTGTAAGCTGCAAATAGCAAAATCCGCTTGGACAGATGGGGGCAATGATTGTGAGCCGTTCATGCAGTGGGTGATGGATTTCTGCCGTTGGACCAAAGCTGGTGGTGCTGCGACCAGAACAATCCAACGGGTTCGTGTTGCTCAAAAACAGATGGGTAGTGGAGCGCACTTACGAGAAAGTTAATGGGTTGTCGGCGATTGGTTCGAGACTATGAGTTATTGCCAGAAACATCTCTTGACATTAATCTACCTTGCCATCATCCGTATTATGGTGAGGCGACTGGCATAAAATTTGACGGCTCAAAACTTTTCAAACACCCTCTTAGAACGACTAGAAATCGGTAATTTCGGAGATGTTAGAAGCGTTGGAAATGGAGTGTTAGAATTAAGGATAGATTATGGGCCTGGTTACAGGGTTTATTTTGGACAATGGGGAACAAAAATAGTACTATTACTTTGTGGTGGGGATAAAAGTACTCAATAACAAGACATTACAACAGCACAAGCGTACTGGGAAGATTACAGGATAAGGGAAAATGCAAACCAGTGAAAGCTTTCACGATTATTTAATTGAGAGACTAAAAAATCCTGTAGAAGCACAAGCTTATTTGCAAACTGCTTGTGAAGAATACAGTGAAGATGGAGATATGGGAATGTTCTGGATAGCCCAAAAGAATATTATTGAAGCAGGGCATGAAGAAATAATAGTTAAAAATCTAGATTTAATCGCATCTGAATTAAAAAAGACGCATTACGAAAGAAAGAACGCCCCAGCTATTTCTGAGTAAGATGCCTAGAAGTATATACGCACTACAGTGTCAAAATCTGTTTGATAATGATCTAGCTACCAGATTTTTTAAACTTGGTCGGTGTAAACGTGCAGGGGCAGCGGGTCATGGTGAGTCAGCACTGACGGTCCCTAGTGCGCATGGCAGGTAGTAGGCGTAAGCCAGGGAATGTCAGGTACAACAGTGGGCGCAAGCGCCGTCAAAGTTACTTCACCCTTATTGTTGAACACCCAGCCAGTGGCAGGCACGATCGGAACGGCACCTCCTTTAGATGGCTTCGGGGCAGTAACAGGTTGCGAGTGATGCTGATTAGCCGTTGTAGCCGTCAGCCGTGCATCTTCCCAAATCGCATCACTGCTGAGTGGTTCGCCAGGATTGGGGGGCAAGCCGCCGCGTCCAGTGAGTGTGAATTGACTGCCCGTTGTTCCATCACCTGCACCACAGCCTTGTGCAATCTGTTGTGAGGCATCAGCTAAAACTACTGGCAGAGGAACTAACCCAGCACTGGGGTTAACAATAGGCGTGTTGATGTTGACCACCCCATTTATCCCACCACCTGTGGAACTGGCGGTGATGTCACTTTGTGAGGTTGGTTGTGGTCGGAACTGGGTGCCAAATATGCCTCCTCCACCTTTGATGTTGATATTGACTCTACCTCCATTGCCCGTGAAGGCATTGGCACTGATGTCGCTGTTTTCTGAAGGGACAGCGACGATGAATGGAGTGTTGAGCGTGATATTGCCGCCATTGCCACCCTTCTGGTTATTACCTGCGCTGGTGGATATTTGACTGCTGCGGCGCAACAGCAATAGGTTCTGGGGCTGTAAAATAATATTTCCACCATTGCCACTTGCCGTTTCCGCCGAGAGGAATGCCTTACTCTCAAGGGTGATGGAGCCTGTCCGAACCATTAAATTGCCAGCGCTCTGTGACCCATTGCTACTTACTGAGACACCAGCACTATTGGTTAACAACAGCGAGCCAGATGTGA
>CAXUIG010000416.1:0-4320 GCA_964250845.1 uncultured bacterium
GCGTTTCAGTCCCGTTGCCGGGATTCATTTGATTGCGACAGCCCAAGCTGAAACTCTCTCTAGGCAAGGCTTCCAGGCAGCTTTTTGACCAAGCTAAATTTCAGATCTAACGGCAATCTCCAAAAACAGCCCGCCTACACTCTCTCTCGTGTGCTCCTACACCCCAAAAGTATTGAATTTTCAAGGTTCTGTGTGTTTTGGCCAACCTCCTGGTTTTTTTGACCTCGCTTTGGTTTGCCAAAATTTGTCCTACTCATAGATCATAGTATGATTGTCCCATCGTCACGTGGTTTCTCTGAACCATAGGTAATTGTTCTTTTTACAGAACCTGCATCCAACACATAGATCCGCACTGAGTCAGTATCTGGCTTGATTAGCTTCTCAATTTGCTGCTGAAGCTTGACAAATTGCATCGCAGTGAGGAAGCACTCAAAAACACTGTACTGAGTCCACTTGCCATAGCCAGAGAGCATCTTGTGGAGCCTCGTTCGACGCTTGTTAGCAGGTTTTGTATCAGGCAAATCGTAAATGATCAGGTAGAAAAGAGTATTCATTACCAGAGGCTTATAGTTTCAGCGCCGTTGCCGGGATTCAGATATCTGAAAGCTCATCTGAGTACGAGCGGCTTGTAGACAACACCTTCTTGTAGATGACGACTCAACAGTCGAGCTTGTAGCTCAATGGCGCGCCGATAGGAACAACGGTAAGCAAAGACAGGGTGCTTGAACTCGTCATTCATTTTGCGCTCAAAGGCTTGTAGAAATCGCTTGCGTCCGTCATCAGATAGACGATAAGCACCTAGACTTTCGGTGAAATCCTTGGCCTGTATTTCTCGATTGTGCAATACTGACAATACCAAGTTGTCAGCCACCAAAGGGCGAAACTCCTCCATTAGATCTAGTACCATTGCTGGCTGTCCGTGATGTACCTCATGCAGATAACCAATGTAAGGGTCTAGCCCAGCTAGATGTACACCTGCCGTCACCTGTACCCGCAGAAGTCCATAGGCAAAACTCAATAGGGCATTAACTGGATCTGTTGGTGGGCGACGATTACGCCCGGCAAATGACCACTGTTTTAACATTAAAGACCAACAGGCGAAGTAATCCCGTGCTGCCAACCCCTCAATGCCGCGTACCTGATCCAGGGTTGTCTGCTCGTCCACTAGTTTTTTTCGTAACTTGAGCGGATTCTCCCCCATCTTATGCCGATACAGCACGGCATGTTGGTTATGAATCTTAGCAGTGACGATCGCCTTCACCAATGCCAGGCGTCGTTCTGTATCGTGATATACTGCGTACTGAGCCAACCGCAGCGAACCATTACGAGAGTGTCCTGGCAGAGCGCTGCCCAGATATTTGCCAAACCCGGAAAGATAGTGAATGGGCATTCCCAGTTCCAATGCATAGGTAAAGGCATCGCCCGTGATCTGCGGTGCTCCCATCAACACCACCTGTTCTACCGTCTGAGCTGCGACAGACTGTTTCTTCCAAGAGCCATCTTCCTGTTTCATTGCTACAGTGAAGGCTTCGTAGGTCTTGCTCAAGACTGCATCGGGCTGGGTTACATAGAGAACAGACATATCAAACCTCACGCTGTAGTTGTTTGACCTCAAACGGCAGGCAAATTCCTTGTAGGCTACACGCCTGACATTTCTTGGGATGGTCGATAGGTGCAGGCATTTCTCCTTGGGCTGCAATTCGTGCGGCAGCGATCGCCTGTTTTGTTGCTTGACGGAGTTGAGGTGTGAATCCAACTTTTTGCCGACGACGATTGCTGTGGTAGAAGATTTCTCCGTAATTGATACTGCGTCCCGTGCGTTCTTCCAAACAAAGGGCGGCAGCGCACAGTTGAAAATAGTCATTCAGATGATTCCCCATCTTCCCCTTTTTGTACTCTAGGGGGACAAGTTGACCGTCTCGTTCTTCAACTGCATCGATAATGCCACTGGTTAGTAATTGATCGCTCCATACCCACTGCTGCTGATGGATCAGGGTGTCTCCCTCTTGGATTATGCCTGCTTGGTCAATATTGCGATGGAGATGGCGACCCATAATAATGTGTTCGTTATCTGCCATCTCGCCTAATTGATATTCCAGGTAAAACCGCCGGGGGCAGTATTCCCAGGCGTTGAGATATGCCAGAGGTAAATAATCTGGTTCCGTCATAATTCTGATAGATAGAAGTGGAAAGATTTTCAGTCCCGATGGCGGAATTCAGATAGTCTGACTTGCCCCATACCCATCGCTGTTTTACGCCCCACTCCAGCAAAGAAGGCAAAGTGAGCCAAGACGGTTGCGATTTTTGCTTGCTCGATATCTGGAAATCGGTATCTTACCCAACCCTGGGTACCAATTTCGGACCCTCCTTCCATCTTCAGTGAATAGGTTTTGAGTTCATAGGCACAGCTTAAGCCTTTCCACTCAACGGCTGGAAACTGTAAATATTCAGGGGCAAAAGCATTCCAGCGGCGGTGCAAATTCCCAAACACTAGTTCAGGTAAGGGAAAGGGCTGGGTATTTTGACTCTGCTTAAAGCTGGTAGGAGAGAGAAACTGCAACTCAACGACTTGTTCAGAAGGTACTTGCGCCAGTTTCTCAAAACTGGTGGCTCGCAAGATTTCTACCGACTTGCCTATCCGACAGGGGATGCCTGCTAGAGTAATTTCACCTCCGAGGTCTTCACTCAAGCCCCAGAGCAGGGGTGCAAGCAGTTCTTTCCTCAAAAGGGCAATCCTTAGCTGCATCTGCCGGGGTGGACTGAACTTAATGGCTAAGGTAATAGGGAGGCTGTCTTGCTGATGTAATTGCTCGGCTATTACTGTATCAGCAGAGGCTAACCACTTGAGACATTGAGCATGAATTGCTCGCCCCATCGTTGGCGGAAGCGGCTCTGCTGGAGAAATAAGAATTTGAATGACATGTAGCGCGTGCGGATCTACCTCAACTCCCGTCAGTTCATAGGGCAATCCTAGCCACTCCACTGCCATACTCTGACTAATCTGCTGACAGATAGATTGCATCAGTGCAGGATAAAGAGAAGGCTTGGATAGAACAGGCATCACTTTTGTCACCCCCCCAATCTTAAATAGAGGTATCCAAACAGGGGGGTATTCAATTTCTGGAAGCCAGCAGTTTAATGGGGTTGATATCACCGAGGCTGCTGTAGACCTCAGCACCACACTTAACCCAGCCATTCCAATTTCAGGTTCTTTCGTATAAGTCATAATGAGCACTAGTGGCAATTAGTTGAAGTGGAAGAAACCCAGTTTTTATCACTCGGTCTTTGTCGATTTGAGCCTTTTCTGTGGAAAAAGGATTGATTCTGCCAAAGGTAGTTTTTTCACCTAGGTCATCCATTGGTTGAACCGTAAATCCTGTGGTGTGACTAGATTGGAATTGGGGTTCAGGAGTCTCCTGCTTCGCATCTGGTAGATATTGGAAAAAGCAGCCCCGTTTACCGAAGTAGTTAATCTGAGCAAAGAGTCGTTCTAAATTAGTCAGCCTATCCGTTGGTCCACAGCAAATTTGTAAATCTCCCTCCAAATGCACCCACTCCCGAAACACGAACCCATCTTGCATAGGTGAAGTCGGTGGAGATTCTTTATTATGCTCCTTGCGGTAGTCTTTGTAGGCTTGTTGGTTCCAGTAGCGTAGTTTATAGCCGTTGCGATTCACAACTAATCGCTCTGGCGGCAGGACATAGATTTGCAAATCTCGAATCCAGACAAATTGACTTTTGATCCACAAGTCAAAATTTGCGTGATGAGCCCTCCCTTCGCTTTCAAGCAACACTTTCAAAAGCGCCATTTTGATGGCGTAGGGCGTAGGTACCAAATTAGACCTGGCAGCCATGCTGGTCGCATCAGAACGCTTAAGGGAGAACAAACTGACAGGGTGGTAACTGACACTCAGCCATTGGTTAGGAAGTTTACCAAGACTGGTTTCAGCCGGGGTGCCAGCAATATCTGACTGGGTTAATTCTGATTTACTCAATCGCTTCGGCATGGTTACTCTCCCAAGGTTGCGATCGCTCAATCAATGTCTGAATGCATTCAGCAAACTCCGCCATTGTCTCGAAAGTAAAGAGATGAATCGTGCCTTCACCGTTCAGACGATTCAAGGTATTGGCAATGCTCTCAATTTGGCGATTGTAACTTTCCTCTAGTGGGCTAATCATAGGTGCGGGGCAGCGTCGCGTACTAACAGCAATCACTCCTTCAAAGTAATCAGGATGAGGCAGATGGGTATTCCGCTTGGCTCCATTGACCTGAGTTCGATGTAAAAAATTAGAAAGCTAAGCCCTCTGTAAGCTGTGACA
>CAXUIG010000417.1:0-4307 GCA_964250845.1 uncultured bacterium
GCCACGTCCCCGTGTTAATTGATGATACCGCATGCCCCAGCCTCCAGGAAATTAAATCAAAGGTGCGTTCAGTTATCACCCAACATGGCGGCTTGAAGTTAGTAGTGATTGACTATCTACAACTTTTGGTTGATGGTGGCGATCATCGCCTTGTGCAGAAGTTGGGCGAAGTGACGCGACAACTGAAGTTATTAGCAAGAGAATGTAAAGTTCCAGTTATGTTGCTGTCTCAGTTGAATCGTGGAGTGGAAGACCGCAGTAATAAACGTCCGTTGCAATCTGATCTGAGAGACAGTGGGCGGATAGAAGAAGATGCAGATGTGATTCTCTTCCCTTATCGGGATGAGTATTACAATCCTGCCACCCCCGACCGTGGAATTATGGAAATTTCTTGTACCAAACACCGTAATGGCCCAACGGGAACGGTGAAGCTACTTTTTGATGGGACGTTTAGCCGCCTGCGTAATTTGGCTAATAGGAGAGATTAAACAGGTCAAAACAATTCTTGCATTCAAAATTAAAAGTTCAAAAGTTGAATTAGTGGGGGCCTGTACCCAAATTTGATTGATTCAACATTTATTCTTTGATTTATTTTGAATTTTGAATGCAAGAATTTTGAATTTCATTAGTGGTCAGCAAGCTTTAACCACATTGACCGAGGATGCGCTTCACATAAAAAAGCAGCTACCAGCTCTCTCAGGCCACTTTCTCAGCCTGATTGCATATAACTGCTTTACGTAAACTCTTAACTCAAAACCATTACCATTATGCCAAAAATCAAGCAAATCACCCAAACCCACATCCAACTCTACCCGAACCCAGACTAAAACGTCTAGATGCAGCCGCACACTTCATCCTCGGCGAACGTTGAAAGCTCGAAAACTACCGGGAGGCTGGGGACATATATAAGCCGGGATGAGGGGTTTTCAAGAGCCGGAGGTTTGGAGGCGTTAGGACAGCCAAACGGAATTCAATTGTCGGAGGTGTGGCAAACGCCTCCCAACAGCACTCCGGGAGCAACTGAAGTCTGCCATCTCCTTACTGCCATTATTTTGAGAACAGCTATGAGCGACACCCTATTCGACATCAGCCAATATCAGTCTCATGCTCACATGAGCGAAAGCCCTGACTCTTTGAGATGCAACTGGCACGGACCCAGCCTGGGAGCAGCCTGACCGGGAGCTAGATTTGGGCGCTAACTCCCAGTCACCAGATGGTGATGCACCGATTGGGTGGCGGAGTGCAGCTGAGTTTACTCTCACACTGCAATCCGGGCAGACCGTTGAGGTGACGTTTGTGCCATGTCTTGTTGGTAAGAGACGGATGCATGAGTTCAGTTTTACTGGTCCTGTAAGCTCCACAGGCTTTAAGTCGCATTTCGTTTTAGCAATTGAGGCTCTTCAGTTCCCGCACCCCCGCGATTACGCTCAGGCTTATGCCGAAGAAATATTCGCTCAGTTCGAGGCTCAACTTCAGCACTCTGGGAAAAAGCTTAAGCCGAGAGGGTTTGGGGAGAGCGTGCCGCAGGAAATTTTTGGCGCTTTGGAAGATTCTTTGATTGAACCCACCATGCCATCAAACAAAACGGATGCGTTAAATAACACCCCTGTCGAGGTGGTTGAGGAGCTGTCGCCAGAAGAAGCGGCTGACCGACAGCGGTTGGAACTCCGCGTCGAAAGGGCGTTCTACGAATCGGGGCTGGCATTAAAGGAGCTGCGCTCTAGACGCCTGTATCGTAGTACTCACAAAAGTTTTGAGCAGTACTGCCTCGATAGATTTGGTTTTCAACGGCGTTACCCCTATTACCTGATTGACGCAGTAGATGTAGTCGATAATCTGTGCACTAATAGTGCACAAATCCTCCCGAATAAAGAAACTCAAGTTAGGCCCCTGACCAAGCTGAACCCGGACGAACAGTGTCAAATCTGGCTTCAAGCGGTGGATCAGGCTGGCGGAAAAGTTCCACCGGCTCGTATTGTCAAAGATCTAGTTATGCGCCATATGGGTATTGTTGAAGACCTCAACCAGAATAATCCATCACTTCGAGAGTTCGTCCCAGGCGCCGTAGTTGAAATCAAGGCGCTCAAGAGATCGCCCCTATACCCCTTCAACGGCATGTGGGGAATCATCGACCATGTAGGCAGTTTCTCATACACAGTGCGTATCAGTATTGTCAGAGATAGGCAACAGTGTAAAGCAGAGGAGATAACTTTGATTGACGACGAATACACAAAGGATATCAAGGCGGTGGCTCAACGCATAGAGGCGTTGATTCAATTCGAGCTAGAACATGTAGATTACGGGATTCTTGAGTTGTTGCAGCGCTCGACATGCTTCACCCCACGGCAGTTGCTCTATTTAGAGAGAATGGAGGCGGATTATGGAAAAAGCAACTGATGACAATTGAGCCAAATTGTCTCCTCTGGCCAACTTCGGCTACTTTTGGGAAGGCAACGGATTTCCACGGACTTTAGGGCATTGTCTAGCCAGTGGAGCAGAACAAGCCATCAACTCGTGAGTCAAGCTCGCCTTCGATATCTGCCTGGTCAGTGTCGCCAAGGGTTCACAAGTGCGTACTTTCGATTGCATGTGGGGATTGCTTGAGCATGTTGAGTGTGAAATCTATACCGTGCTCTTCAGCATTGCCACGGTTTTGCACTAGTTGTAAGGCCCAGGAGATGACAAAGATTGATGATGAGTGGGCGGCGGGTATCAAGGCTGTGGGCCAGCGCATGGCGGCGTTGATTCAGCTTGAGCTGAAGCCGGTCGAATATATGTGGAAGCGTAAAGAATTATTGAGCTGCTGTTAAATATCAACAAATCCTGTCTAAACGGCTTTCTGATTGCAAATCGTAGAGTCTGTGGCCATTGATTTTCCATTGCCAACAACTAGAATCTATGTAGTATATTATACAGTGGTCCCGATAAAACCAGAAGAAGCGCTTTGACCTCTGATATCGCGTTACCCTCATCGTCACAAAGAATCCACTTGATTTTTGCCATCTCTCGTGCCCTCTTCCACTCATCAAGCTAGGATGCTACTCTAGCCCTGCTTTTCCGGTGGCTCATACCTCATTACTCGTCGCTCACGGGAAACTTTACAAGTTGATAGAGCCGGAGTTTTAAAGTCGGAAATAATTTTGCAGGGTAGCTCAATTAAGGTGTAGTTAGCTTCATAGGGTGGAAAAAATGTCTCGCCATCTGGAACGGTTACTACGAATCGATGCCTTACTGAGAGGGAGGCATCGCCAAACAGCTGGTAGCTTAGCTGAAGTTCTGGAGGTGAGCGAGAGAACGGTGCGAAGTGCTCTAGCATTTTTGCGTGATCGCTACCATGCACCTTTAGAGTTCAGTAGGCAAAAGGGCTATCAATATACTGACTCAGGGTGGCGGTTGCCAAGTATCACCCTCAGTAAAGGAGAACTGTTCGCGCTGACGTTGGGAGCCAGAATGCTAGAGGCTTATTCTGGCTCGATGTATGGGGCTGAGTTACGCTCGGCGATCGCGCGATTAAGCGAACGATTGCCAGAGCAAACTTGGGTGAATTTACAACAAGTGGCAGATGAGCGGATCTTATTTAGCTCCGGGGCTGAAATCGACCTTGATCCAGAGGTTTGGCATCAGCTAGAAGAGGCTTGTCAAAGCCTAAAAACGGTGCATATGACCTACTACACTGCCAGTCGTAATGACCTTTCAGAGCGCAAGCTAGACCCTTATGTGCTGCACATTTATCGAGGGACTAACCCCTATGTAATTGGCTATTGCCATCAGCGCCAAGAAATCCGCTGGTTCCGGGTTGATCGGATTAAGAAGCTGATGGTGTTATCAGAAACCTTTGTCCCTAATCCCACGTTTGATGCCAAAGACCATCTGGAAATGATCTTCCAACATGAAGCAGGTGGAATACCGCTGCCTATTGTCATTTGGTTTGATCCGCTCACAGCTCCCTATGTGCGAGAACGGCGCTGGCATCCGACGCAGGAAATTCAAGAGCACGCTGATGGTTCTTTGACCCTGTGCATGGTGGTACGGGGCTTAAATGACTTGAAGCGATGGATATTGGGCTACGGAAAAGGGGCGCTCGTCAAGGCTCCGCCGGAGTTGGTAGAAATGGTAAAACGGGAAATTCAAACAATGGCTGAACTGTATCAGGAGAGTAAATGACCGTTTTTTTGGAGATTCAGTTTCAACTACGCGGTAAAACGCTGCCTGCGGATCATGGCTATGCACTTTATTCCGCTGTGAAGCATCAAGTGCAAAATGCGTCGGAAGTGCTAGGGCTTTCGGGCAATATCCCAGCCGATGTG
>CAXUIG010000418.1:0-4248 GCA_964250845.1 uncultured bacterium
AATTGATTCGTTTTTATCGCTTTTTAATGTGAAGAAATATTTCGCCAACAGTGTCTTCGCTCGTAGAGCACCTTTTTCACACCCAAGTCTACCTTCGCAGTGCTTGGCGACATCAGCTCCACAATCACGTCAGGATAACGTCCGTCTTCCTCCCACACAACCCAGCCCTGGCGCTCGCGACTGCCGTCTACATCTAGAGTCACAAAAAAGTCTGGTCCTTTGAAAATCTCGGTTCATTGCTTGATTCCGGCTGTAGTAGACAAACATATTGCCGCCGACAAAGAAATCTTCACGATTTGACATCGCTCTGAGCACCGAATCGATTAGCACGTTCATCGCAATCCGGTGGCGATTTGTTTCCAAGGGTTCTCCATCATCAAATATCAAGTCAGTTGGGGGGCTAGGTGATGACCAACCTGCCCCCTGATCTAACGCTGCTTCCTGCTCAGTCGTGATTTCAATAGACATAGCTTTTACCTGAGACAATAAGCCAATCAGCCGAGTGACTTTAAGTGTACTAAATTATAGAATGCTATTAATGTCACATAACTTACCCCATCCCCTCCCCTTTTCCAGGAATGAAACCCTATCTTGAACAAACTGTCTCGTCCAGATCAAGAAAAATGTCGGCTATTTGTAGGCTAGAATAGCCGCAGATAAACTATCCTATGCAACGCCCAAAGGAATAATTTCTTTTTAACCCTTTTTTTCACCGAAGAAACTGGCATTAATACTTTAAATTCCTGTAAATAGCACGTCTTACTCTGGAAGAGTGCGTTTATGACTAGAAGTTCCCTCAACAGCACTTATGACTTTTATCTAACTTTTTGAAGATTTTTGTCTGATTTTTACCGATTGTGATAGTTGTTATGGGTAGGTAAGCTTTTAGAAAAGCTCAGTCTATAGACAAAGGTAAAAATATCAAGCTAGATTATGACATCGGCCACACAAGAGAGAAATACGCACCCTGCAATGAATGTCAGTCAAATAGGATCGCAGACTATCGTTTAAGCGCATGATTCAAATACTAGATTCCGCCAGTCCCCAAGCCCGTAAAGTTTTTGATTATACTAGTCTGGATGCGGAAAGTTCTCACTTTGTGCAGCAGCAGACTGGCGAAATTCGAGCGTTGATGAAGCGCACTGCTCAGGGTATCGTTGAAATTGGGCAAAAACTGATATCTGTGAAGAAAAGACTCGGACATGGGCGATTTTTAGACTGGCTGGAGGCTGAGTTCGAGTGGACTGAAAGAACTGCCCAACAGTTTATGAATGTGGCTAGGAGCTTTAAGAACGAGAATTTTTCGGATTTGCAGCTAGCACCTTCAGCCCTATATATCCTGGCAGCACCTTCAACGCCGGAGGCTGCCCGCTCTGAAGCTCTAGTTCGTGCCAAAGCAGGTGAACCCATCACTCATAAAGCTGCTAAGGCGATCAAGCATAAGTACACTCCAGCTCCGACTCAGCCCAAGGCAGAACCAGAACCACAGCTAACCCCAACATCAGCAGCACAATCGAACTCTAAGCTGGAAATCGTCACCATTCACCGTCAAGCTCCGGCTCCAGCTCGAAGCCCAGATATTGTCATACTTCCCCAGATGGCACAAGCGCTTTCAGTTCCACAGCCATCCCAACCATTCTATGCGCCCCAGAAGCCTGGTGTCTGGTGGCGACTAGGAGGACGGCATTTGCTGTACTCTGGCGATCCTAATTCACCCGATTTTATGGGGCAGATTACACAAAAGGTCAGCCTACTTCTTGCCTTCCCGCCAACCCTAGGCTGGTATTCGAGGATATCAGCTGAGGTTTGCATCATGATAACTGAGAATTTACCTCAGTGCAGTAATCAAGACAGGCTTGATGAAATAGTGGAGTCAAACGTTTTATTTCACTCTAATCTGGGAGATTTAGTGGTTAGCTGCTTCCTACCGTCTCCAGAGGTTCTCTCAGTGCTCAATCGACTAGACCGCCGTGGTCTTTTGGCTGAGCCAAATTCAATCCGGCTCAATGCAGTTATCTTGGACTGGAAGAAGGCAGGTCTAAAGGCAGAACGGCTTGGTAGTCTTCAGTCGCGCTCTTGTTGACTCTGCCACACGGTTTCAAGAAGAGCGAATTTCTTCATGGAAAAGTTAGAACAAATTGCAGTTCGAGCAAGAGCGCGAACATCCTTACTGGAGTTTAGACTAAAAGTGAGCGATCGCCACTGAAAGATTAACCGACATGGTGCAGACCCTTTAAGCAAAAAACTTAACCCTGGGCGAGTTGAGCGATCGCTTGCTGAAGCTACAGCACTACGTCCAAACGTGATTGTTCTAGAACAAGCAGAACTTCACCAGGAACCGCTTTGGCAAAAAGAACCTATTATCTGTTCCTTCATATGATGCAAAAATTCCGAATTAAAAACTCGACAAGCGGGCCGAATATCACTTAGAAGCAGTTGTTCGATTAAGCACTTTTTCCAACTGAGTTGCCGTAAAGGACTGCACAATACTAAGGTTGAGTGCAGGTTGACTGATAAATTTGGCGTACGATGCGCTCAGGTAGGAACGATATTTTGGTCGATTAGCAATATGAGTTTGAAAGAAAGCCACGCTTAGAGCCTTAAGATAGAGACGCGCGATCGCAGGGTCTGGACCAATCAGGTCGGAAGGGACAGGCAACACACTTTGGCCTGCCGCTGATTCTCCAACTGTGGAAAAGTGCGTTGCGTTTTCGATCACGACCAGGTATTTGTTTGGGGTTGTCAGCCAGGTGAAAGGACGAATCTGCTCTGGCACTGTTGGAGTGACAATATCTTGAGTGCCTCCAACCATCATCAAGGGGACTTGAATTTGACTCAACCCACTTGGCCCCAAGATAGTGCTGGTCAAAGGATTAACGGCAATGACTGCTTTAACCCGCTTGTCCTGTAAAGGATAAATCGCGGCAGGTAAATCAGCGGCCTTGCACTGAACCAACAGCGACATATTCAAGGATTCGTTGTGATTACAATCCTGGCGAAGTTGCTCAAAATTAATCTTTGCCCCTGCCAAGGTCAGAGCTGTAAAGCCGCCTAGAGAATGACCAATCACCCCTACCTGGTGTAGATTCAGCCGACCCTGGAGTGCTGGATCGGACTTCTCGATCCGCTGAAGTGAATCCAGCAAATACTTCACTTCCATTGGTTGATTGATCGATTCCATTGGTTCCGGTGGACCAGCCAAACCAGAGAAGTATTGCTGAAATCGTTGGCTGTTAATGCCAGGGTGTTCGAGTGCAGCTACTGCAAAGCCGTAAGAAGCCAGATGTCGAGCTAGGTAGGCAAAACTACTGCGGTTTTCACCCGCGCCATGAGAGATTACAATTACAGGAGCTGAATGCTTACTTCCTCCCTGGTTCCTTAGTTGGGGTAAATAAAGATCGACCATTATAGTGCGATCGCGGGCTAGGCCATTCAGGGTTAGTGTTTTTTGCTGCCAGCTAAAAGGTCCTGGAAGCCGTAAATCTGGCCGCTTGGAGAAATCAACTTGAGACTGAGCTGCTTCTGCTGCCGCCTCTTGTGCAATCGTCGCCACAATTGCATCCCTTTGTTTGAACAGCTCTGACAATTCCCTAACAATCTTGCGACCACGAGTCAAGTCAAGCCTAACACTGTGGGAGGGAAATCTCCGGAGCACATTCAGGACACTCAAGCCTTCCGAGTCAGCAGCAGACAAGATTAAAGCGGAGCGCAGGGCATAGAAGCCATTCTGTCTAGAGTCCGTCTGAAAAACTTCTCCTAGACGTCGCACCACCGTTTCTCCCAAGGATGAGTAGGTAAACTGAGACACCAAGGTAGGACTTACCTCCAAGCGTTGCTCTAGCAAACCCCGTAATTGACCAAGTTGTTTTGAATTAGCACGTTTAGCATAAAATTCAAATTCGTTGGTAATTTTACCTTTTTTGGCAAAAATCTCTAAAGCATCAGTGGAAAGAGAAAACTCTCCAAAAGGAGGGTAAAAAACAGCAATCCGCTCTGCTCCAAGAGCAGGAATCGCGCTCAAAGCCGTGGAAAGCATCCCCAAACTCAGGTATCTCAGTGCTTTTCTCATACCAAAATCATCAGTCGGCGTCGGCGCGTTCGAGGGTGACTGGGCTTAACGGGGATAGTGTTGATGGCTAATTGCGGTTGAACGATAACTGCAATGGTATGCTCGTCGCTGCCAGTAGCCAGTTCCTATGCCCGCCAGATGTAGATCAGCGAGAACAGGATGATCCAGATCACGTCAAC
>CAXUIG010000419.1:0-4196 GCA_964250845.1 uncultured bacterium
TATTTGCTGAGGTATCCAAGCCTTCTCTAATTCCTCAAACCTGAATCCTTACAAACGAGGGAAACCTTTTTTCCCTTGTCTCTTCTTTTTGCAATTGCTATAGAACCGATTAAGGGAAAAGCCATGCTCTTTCAGCACTGGCTTGTCGTGCCATTGAGTTGAGCTTTTTAGCCCACTCAAATTCAGATGCTAGCTGAGCGCATAGCTTTGATAAATCGCCTTTCCCTACACCCCGGTTGTCGAGCCAGTACCTAATACAGCTATTTCTCACAAATTGAGCAGTGCGGATGGCCTCATCTAGTCGCCCGTACTGCTCAACTGTTCCTTTTAGCTTCGTTTCAAGTACTATCATGTGTCTATTATAACTTATATATTGGAATTTTAGATAAGATAGTTGTGTACCATTCATATCCTGTCCTTAAGAGCCGATGCCAAAAATAAGGCGGAACCCTTAACACCACAAATACCCTACTGGAGCCGACAGATAACCTAAAAGAGGGTTCCGCCTTATTTTTCAGGCAACATTCCTTTGATTCATCCCACACTGAATGCCTCACTCTGAAAATATGTTCGGGCTATGCCCTCCAAATTTTCTTGCCGCTCGTCATTTCAGTGTGGGCCTTCTCGCGGTTGAAAGGTAAAATACTCATACTCCGCTGCGCTATGACCCCGATGCTATAAGTGCTAAACCTGTGCTCATAATTGAAAATTATCTCAGGAATTCAGAGCAAGACACATCAACAGAGCTAGGACAAATGTTCTCAACCAAGCTCGGGGATAGGGGAAGCATGCCGACCATAGGGGCTTTTTTACCAGATGATTTGGTGTCATGACTAGTGCTACTTGGTGGTAAGGGGCTTGATAATCTCTTCTCTACTTAGAATTGCCAAGCTAAGAGCGCTAGTAACGGCACGAAAGGCAAAATTATTGTAAATAACTGTAAAAATGCCGAAAATATGCAAACGAAAACGTCCAGTTGGTTTCAGGCGTACCAGCTGGACGAGAATTAGCCATAATAGCTGAGATAGCTAGGGCGATCGCACCCCCACCCTAAAAATGCGCTCACTCTCAAGCTTTGCTGCGGTTAGTGCTACGGGCGTTAACCTGGACAGCTGCCTTAATCGAGTTCACGTCAATATCAAACTTCGTGGCGATCGCTTCTATAACCCGTTGTTCAGCTGGTTTCATCACACCGTCCAACTGAGCAATTCTGTAACACTGAGCCAACAGCGGAAACGCAAAGTCACGATTGAGTTGATTGAGCAACGGCTCTAGTGGTTGAGGCGATTTGATATTAGTGGCGATGACTTCCAAGGATTCGGGGCTGAGGTTGAGCGCGAAGTCTGATCGGAGGTTTCCTCCGTTCGGAACTTCGTAAGAGAGCGCTTGTAAAGAAGGCAAAATTTCTGACCAAGACTTTTCTGGATGACTCGCCAGAATCATGTGAACCAAAATTTGATCCATCACCGCTTGTTGCGCGATCGCCACAGAAAGATAATTCTCGCTGGCTTCCTTAACTTCTGCCATTTTCGCCGTTTCTGTGGTTGAGGCATTCAGCTTGGCTTCGTAGAACCGGCAAGCCGCATATCCCAGCGAGTAGAGCATCGTTGCATTCGCACTCGCACCAATGACGGCACCTGCAACCGGCACAGTTCGCAACAAACCTAAGCCCGCCTTAATCGCACGACTACCACCGAACGTCAACCCAAAAATCGCCAGTACTTCCCCCTTGCGGGCTGGATCTTTCAAGTCCAGCCCATAGGCAGCGGCAATCTGGTAAACCATCTCCGTTTGTATGCGCGTGGTAGTTGCCAAATCAACAGCTAGTAGAGCCAACGCTTCTCCAGGCACCAGGCTAGTCACGAACCCCACCCCACCGGCATAAATCGATTGTTCAACCATAATCCGGTGAGCAATCTGGATGGGTGATTCATTTGGATGCTCTTGCTGCAGCTTTCTTACCGCCTTAGTTGCTTTCTCCAGATCCACGCTGTCAGTGGCACCAACGAGCCAACCCAGATTTAAGAAGCCGCTTACTTTTCTTAACAGCCAATTATCGCTAACCCGAGTGACTGCCTGTCCTGCTCCAAGAGTAGCTTGCTCAATCAGGTGGTGTGTTTGTTTCGTAGCTGTCTCGACTACCGCTTTGCCAGTTTGGGCGGCATTATTGATTGCGTCTGTGACCTCACCTACCGTTTTAGCAAAGGTTTCCAAAGCTGAGTGTTGAACTTTAACCTCTACTTCCGACACCGACGCAGGTGAATTCACTGGTTTTTTTGGCTCTATCTGTTGTTGGGGTTTTTCGTCCATCAATCAGCACCCCTTTGAAAATTTTCATAGCACAATAGCACCACCCTAGCGAATGCGTCAGCGCTACAACATCCCTCTAAAAGCGCAATTTCACCAGTAAATTGGGAGGAAATTTCCGTTTCTGACCGGCGATCGCTCTAAGAGGGTTAATCACCTGCTACCACTTTCGGCATAAAATTCTTAAAATATCTTGAACTTTTCCCCAGCCCTCGTCCGTTATTCCCTCACCCACAATCTTTAAATTACTATGGCTATCGGCTACGTCGCCCTTGTCCTCCACGCCCACCTACCCTTCGTTCGTCACCCCGAAAGTGAGTATGTGCTGGAAGAAGAGTGGCTTTATGAAGCTATCACCGAAACCTACATTCCCTTGTTGCGAGTATTTGAAGGATTAAAGCAGGACGGCATTGACTTCAAAATCACCATGAGCATGACACCGCCCCTAGTGTCTATGCTACGCGACCCCCTGCTGCAAGAGCGCTACGACGACCACTTAGCCAAGTTGGAAGAACTGGTCAAAATGGAAGTCGAGCATAACGTCAACAACGGTCATATTCGCTATCTAGCTGAGCATTACGCCACCGAATTCAACCAAGCACGCGAACTTTGGCAACGCTATGACGGCGACCTAGTAACAGCATTCAAGCAATTTGCCGACAGTAACAACCTGGAAATCATCACCTGCGGCGCAACTCACGGTTACCTGCCGCTGATGAAGATGTATCCTCAAGCAGTCTGGGCACAAATCCAGGTTGCCTGTGAACACTATGAGCAAACCTTTGGTCGCCCACCCAAAGGCATCTGGTTGCCGGAATGTGCCTATTACGAAGGGCTAGAGCGGATGCTGGCTGATGCTGGGCTGCGCTATTTCCTCACTGATGGGCATGGGATTCTCTACGCCCGTCCGCGTCCCCGCTTTGGCAGCTATGCCCCCATTTTTACTGAAACCGGTGTTGCTGCCTTTGGTCGAGACCACGAATCTTCCCAACAGGTGTGGTCTTCTGAAGTGGGCTATCCTGGTTCAGCTGAATACCGGGAGTTTTATAAAGACCTGGGCTGGGAAGCGGAATATGATTACATCAAGCCCTACATCATGCCCAATGGTCAGCGGAAAAACACGGGCATTAAATATCACAAAATCACCGGGCGCGGCTTGGGGCTAGGGGATAAGGCACTCTACGACCCCTACTGGGCTAGGGAAAAGGCAGCTGAAAACGCCGCTAACTTTATGTATAACCGGGAGCGGCAAGTTGAGCATTTATATGGTATGATGCAGCGTCCGCCGATTATCGTTTCACCCTACGACGCCGAGCTATTTGGTCACTGGTGGTACGAAGGCCCCTGGTTCATAGATTACTTGTTCCGCAAGTCATGGTACGACCAAGGCACTTACCAGATGACGCACTTAGCAGACTATTTACGGGCAAACCCCACCCAACAAGTCTGCCGCCCCTCCCAGTCTAGCTGGGGTTTCAAGGGTTTCCACGAATATTGGTTGAATGACACAAATGCCTGGATTTATCCTCACCTGCACAAAGCCTCAGAGCGGATGATTGAGCTAGGGCGGCGGGAGCCAGGTGATGAGTTAGAGTGGAAAGCACTTAACCAGGCGGCGCGGGAACTGCTGCTGGCGCAGTCTTCTGACTGGGCGTTTATTATGCGGACTGGGACGATGGTGCCTTATGCAGTCAGACGGACGCGATCGCACCTCATGCGCTTCAACAAGCTCTACGAAGAAATTAAGCTAGGCAAAATCGACAGCGGTTGGCTGGAAAAAGTTGAGACGATGGACAACATCTTCCCCGAGATCAACTATCGGGTGTATCGTCCTCTATAGGAAGGGGGGAGGGGGTGAAAAGAAGAATCACTCTCCCCATCCCCCCATC
>CAXUIG010000420.1:0-4153 GCA_964250845.1 uncultured bacterium
AGAGAGAGGGGGAGAGGGGGAGAGGGGGGAAAAAAGGCATCTTCCTAAGGGTTAGGCATGTCCTACTGGAGAAAAGAGTATAGTTGGGGAAGTTCTGCTTAGTTCCAGGCTGAATGCACTCTCTCCCCCTCTCCCCCTCTCTCTTATCCTCCAGGAACCCTCACCAAATATGGGGACGGAATCGCTTGTGCGCGTCCGGCATTGACCAGCGCTTGGTAAACAAAGGCCGCGACTTCTGCCCTGGTTGCCTCCCGAGTTGGATTCAATTCGCTGGGTGTAGGGTAGTTCACCACCAACTGCTGCTGAGTTGCTGCCGCGACCAGGGTACTAGCATAGTTCGGAATCTGGGAAGCATCTTTGTAAACCGAAAGCGCATTCGGATTGCCGGAGGGTAAGTTCAAACCGTTGGCTAAGGAGACTAGCACCTGAACCCTAGTAATTTGCTCCTGTGGTTGAAACACACCGCCTGGATACCCAGACATAAAACCACCCCGGTAAGCGGTTTGAATCTGCTGATAGGCCCAGAAATTGCGGCTGACATCGCTGAAGTCAAGCGGAGCGCGTTGGGGCGACCCAGAAAAGGCTTTGCTGACAATGGTAGCGAACTGGGCGCGTGTAACTGGTTCATTGGGTTTAAAGGTGCCATCGGGAAACCCAGCAATAATATTCTTAGCGGCTAGGGCTTTGATATAGGGTTGTGCCCAGAAACCCTCCACATCCCGGAAGGCGACTTGTGCTGGGACAAAATTCACTTTACCCGAAATGCGCTTAGCATTAATATCGTTGCCAACAGCGGCTAGAGTATTGCCGCTGGTTGCGTTGTAGACGTCGTAGCGACCGTTGCTACGGATAGTGTTATTGCCTGGACTCTCTGCGGTGCCAAGATCCGGTTGAGCGTTGAGGGTTGCCACGACACCATCCTGCAAGTTGTTCTCAATCACGTTGTTACGCAGCACGGGACGAGCAGAATCATTGATGAACATACCATCTTTGTTCTGGATAATTTGGTTTTCTGCTACCAATGGCGATGAAGTGCCACCGATCGCCAGGCCAAATCCCGTGTTCTGAAACAGGTTTTTCCGAATCTCTCCCTGGGCAGACCGAACCACTGAAATGCCGTTCCCCCCGTTCTTGGTGAAAACGTTAGCTTCAATCTTGGGGGCACCTGTTCCAGTGATAAAAATGCCTTCCCGGTTACTATTGGCAAATGTACTGTTCTTGACTGTGGGAGTTGTCGATTCAACCCATAGTGCGGTGCCGCGTGGATTTGGGTCGGTAATAGTGACACCAGAGATGGTGCTACCTGAGTCGGCTTGAACAGCAATGTTCTGACGAGCAAAGGTCGGACTGATGTAGATACCACCGCCAGTAATCACTGTAGATTGGCCTTTGGTGGATTCATCACCGCGAAGCGTAATACCTTGTTTGATCGCGAGTGGGAAAACTTCGCCGGTCTGGCCACTATAGCTACCAGGAGCCAGCTGAATGACTGTACCGGGCTGCGCTTGGTTGAGGGCGTAGGTGATTGTCTTATAGGGGGCTGCTTCAGTTTTGCCGCTTTCCTCGGGGCGGTCTGTTCCAGTGGCTGGGTTGACGTAAATAACTGTTGCACTTGCTGGAACTTGCTCGGTTAGGGTTGGGGGGATTGCATTAGCCTCAGTAGGCAATAGAGTTGCCCCCCCAGAAACAACGAAAAAGGCGGTCAGTCCTCCCCGGAACGGTAGAGTAGATGCCAGGCGTCTGGCACAACGGACGCTAAAACTTGTGGGTTGGTAAATTTGAGAACCCTGTTGTGTCATGCTGTTTGCCCTTGTAGGGTCTTGAACGGTACGGTGACCTAGCACAAAAAGGCAAAAACTTTTTGCCTTCGGATGGAATACCGGCTCAGCCGGATATTTTTGGACAATTGCCGCCAAGTAGCTGCAAAACCCATGCAAAAGTATAGCGGATGACAAACGCCTCCGCCCTTGGGTTCCCTGCTACCTTATGAGTAGGCAGCCTGACTGAATTTTTTATAAAAATAGGCGCGAGTTAAGCTTAGTAAGCCAAGGTTTCCAATGTTTCGCGTAAATACCGGCGTACCTGGTGATCGAGGCTAAGCTCCTCGATCTGAGCATCCAGACTCACACGCTCTAGCTGCCAGCGTTGGAATCCGGAACTAGCAGTGATCGCACATTTTATGCTCTCCCAAATTTGAGGAGCTTCAGAGAAGTGGCGATCGCGAGAAGCAGGAAAACCAACCATAGTTCCTTTTCAGGCAACAAAGTAACTCTCACATGAGAGATGATATCACAAACAGGAGTCTCAGAGTCAGAATTCAGAAGAACCCCATAGATGAATCTATGGGGTTCAAAAACAGCCTCCACCCTACTATTTCGTCATCGAAAGGGTGCGGCGCTTGGTCACCATCTGGAAGGCTTCGATTAGGTCTCCCTCGGCCCAGTCATTGAATTTATCAACGCCGATGCCACATTCGTAGCCAGCGTTGACCTCGCGCACGTCTTCTTTCATCCGTTTGAGGGAGTCAAGCGTGGTTTCTGCGAGCACCTTACCGCCTCGACGCACCCGCACTTTGCAGTTGCGAACCATCTTCCCAGACAGAACGTAACAACCGGCAACCGCACCGCGACCGACGGGGAACACGGCACGCACTTCGGTTTGACCCAGCGGTTCTTCCACCAGCTCTGGCTCCAGCAGACCTTCCAAAGCGCCTTGGATGTCTTCGAGCAATTTGTAGATGATATTGTATTCCCGCACATCTACACCTGCCTCATCCGCCGCCAGTCTGGCTCCACTAGCGAGAGTGGTGTTGAACCCAATGATCACGGCGTTGCTCGCTGCGGCTAAATCGATATCCGTCTCCGTAATTTCCCCCGGTGCCGCCAACAACAGGCGGATTTGCACTTCGTTTTGAGGCAGTTGTTTGAGCGAGCCCACAATCGCTTCCACCGAACCTTGAACGTCTGCCTTCAAGATCAAGTTCAGTTCTTTGAGTTCCCCTTCTTGCGCCTGAGCCGACAGGGTTGTCAGGGTGATTCGTCCCTGCATCAGGCGCGATTGTCGTTGTTGGTCTGCTCTGGCTTGTGCTAAAGCTCGTGCTTCCTTTTCATTCGGGAAGACATCGAACTCATCGCCTGCTGCGGGCACCTCACTTAACCCCAGCACTTCCACTGCAAACGAGGGCTTTGCCGCTTCCACTCTCCTGCCTCTGTCATCTACCATCGCCCGCACCTTACCCAAGGCCGAGCCTGCCACCAGCGTATCCCCTACATGCAGAGTCCCATTCTGGATCAGCAGCGTCGCTACTGGCCCCTTAGCCTTATCCAGATGGGCTTCGATCACCGTGCCTTTAGCCGCACGATCCGGATTGGCCGAGAGTTCTTCCACCTCCGTCACCAACAGAATCATCTCTAAGAGCGTATCTAGGTTTTCCCCTTTGAGCGCACTTACCGGCACCATGATCGTTTCACCCCCCCATTCTTCCGCCGTCAGACCATACTGCGTCAGCTCTTGCTTCACGCGGTCAGGCTGGGCACCCTCCTTGTCAATTTTGTTGATCGCCACCAACAGTGGCACTCCGGCAGCTTTGGCATGGCTAATCGCTTCAATTGTTTGCGGCCTGACTCCGTCATCCGCCGCCACCACCAGCACCGCCATGTCTGTGACCCGCGCTCCACGCGCCCGCATCGCTGTGAAGGCTTCGTGACCGGGGGTGTCGAGGAATACCACCTGCTGCATTTTGCCATCGTGCTCCACATCCACATGGTAAGCACCGATATGTTGGGTAATACCTCCTGCTTCTCCTTGAGCCACCTTCGTTTTGCGAATTGAGTCTAGGAGGGTAGTTTTGCCGTGGTCTACGTGACCCATGATCGTCACCACTGGTGGACGCCGCTGCAGGTGTTCCAGGTCTTCAAACTCCACCATCTCCGTGACTTTACGCGCTTGGGCTTCTGGTTCGGCGGTTTCGACCGCGACTCCCAGCTCTGCCGCTACCATGGTCGCCGTCGGAATATCCAAGTTTTGAGTGATGTTGACCGCCATTCCTTTTTGGAACAAGATTCTGACAATCTCTGTATCCTGAGCTGCTAATGCCTCAGCCAGCTCTTGGACTGTCATATTGCCTGTCATCACCAACTTTTCCGGGCGCTCA
>CAXUIG010000421.1:0-4109 GCA_964250845.1 uncultured bacterium
TTACAAAAAAACCAGACATTAAGCTCTGGCCGTCAACTAGGTCATTCTAGGCGCACCACGAGATCTTCAATACACGGCCAGAGCTTAATGTCCGGGAAAAATCTAGGGGAGTTTACGTTGGCGAGCGGTATCTCTATTTCCGCCGTGCTGTACTAGATATTTTTAAGTTTAATTCCACCTGACTACTTAAAGGAGTTAAGTTCAGTTTGCTCTGACTTGTTTTATAAATCGAATACTCTCATCAATAAGTCGGCATAGCTTTTAAACCCGATATCAGCAGAACTGCTGTTGTGTAACGTACATTCTGTTATGACCAAATTAGCTGGATTTATAAGCGGTAGTCTGCTTTCTTCTAATCTGCTCAGTTCAGCTAATGCAGTTTCATGAGGTGTTAGCAAGCTTCCTTCCTCAGCTCCCCCAAATTTTTCACAAACGGCTTTATGTGCATTCATAAGCTCTCTGTAGCTTAAAATAAACTTCTGTTGTTGAGCCTGAAGAAAATCAGGTAATAACTTAAAACTATTATGCATTTTTTTCCATACCATGATTAGAAACGAGTGATCTAATGCCATAAATCCACTGAATCTATCTGGCATGCTTGGGCGAACATTGTTTTGATAAATCTGTTGGCTGTAATTTCCTGCCAAGTTAAGCGCCACACTTGATGTTGACATCAGAACTGTTGCAGTTTCTAACTCGATTACAGCGTTGTTTAACCTTCCAGCTTGCATCTCTGAATCAAAACGAAGGCAGCAAATAATCAAACCTTGGATTAAGGAAAAAAATATCCAATGAGCTTGTATCCATAGTTCTAAGGGTTTTGTTTTGACAAGATTGAACAAGGTGTATTCATCACTTAACTCTAAAGCAATCTTGCTTGCTCTTAGGACACTCATCACTAAAACCAAGCCCAGACTGGACTCCTGAGCTTGAATACGCTTTATACGGAAGTACTTATCGTAGGCTCCAGCAGGTAGTACTGTCACAGAAAGCGCTTCAATTGAACCAAGTGTCCCCAGTAAATGGTTAATCTCAGAAACAGGTGGCTCATGTGACAAAGCTTTAGAAAATAAGTTAAGGGTTTCGCGCAGTTTGTCCTTTACAGACTTAGCTGATTCATCCTTAATTGGTAAGTTTTTGGATGGTAGTAAAAAAAAGTCTGTTGAGGCTGACATTAAACTATTTCCAGAAGTCGAAATTATAGGTTTTAGCTGGCCGGAAGTGTAAGGATTAAGGTGGTTGAAACCCTTGCCTGGAGAGCATTTCAGAGCCGTACTTCCAGACTAAATCGGTAGATATTCTCAACAATCAACGGAAAATGGCCATTTCACAGATTATTATTGAAAATTAGAACCAGTTTGATTTTACTCAAAACCTTTACTGGAGAAGCTTTTCAGTCATTTTTCCCTGACCTGAATCCTTACACCGAACCTCCTAATAGTGGGTGTCTGAATCCCCCACCAAATTCTTCCATAAGAGCCTTCTGCATAAAAGCCTTCTGCCTTTCTTCTTCAAGGATTATCAGGGCGAAATGTGTCGTTTAGGAAGTAATTCGCACTGTAAATTTTCGGCTCCAAGCCGTTTTTTTTTTCTCACTCTTTAACCCTAAAAGCCTCCGTAACGTACTCCAATAACTAACGATTTTGCCCTCGCTACATTAAACCTCTGAAGCCTAAAAACCAAAGCTAACAGAAACAACTTGAGGAAAAAAAAACGGATTTAAACAAGTTTGCGTCTGCTCAAGGGCTCTCCTGTACCTAGGGTGATCATAAAATCTGGTATTTTCGCCTTAAATCCCTACAGAAAAGGCTTTTACAAGGGACTGCTGACTCCAGCCGATAGGATTGAATGTTTTTTGACTATCAGCCCTTAAAAAAAGTCTCCAAAAGGCTTCGATGCTTCAATTTATCGCTATCGCTGTCAAACTGGGGGTTAAACCTTGATTTCTCGTGGGCTGAAACAACGTAAACCCGTTGATTTTTCCGAAAGTGACAGCGATAGCGATAAGTAAATTCATCACTGCAAGTACAGGAGAGCCTGATAAAGGTTCATATAGAAACTTTATCTATCCATAAGAAATTAGACAATCGGTAAAAATCAGAGTAACTTCATCAAAAAGTCAGATAAAATTCACCTGGTTTACACTGGAGTTTTGAATCCCACCCAACCGCACCTTCAACTGTCACATACTAGAACTGCTGAATCATTGAAATGAATTTAGTATTCAATTATGCTTTGCCTTAAGTATTAAGGCGGTTGTCAGGCTCAATTCAAGTATGGCAGGTATATAAAATTGCCTTCGCCACCTGTCAGACATCAGTGAAATCCGATTGTGCCAGTACAGGGTGCGGAATGTGGGTTACAACAAAATCCCGACTGGGGGTTTTGAATTGTCAACGGGAAAATTATCCCCAGTCTAGAGGCTGTACAGCGGGATTACGCCGACCCCAAGACTCGAGCTGGAGTGCTCAAGCAGATTAAGCTCCACCCTGAGTTTGGGTTTGAGGAAGTGAACGGAACTATTACCGAAGTCGAGTTTTGAGTATGCACCACATTGGCGATATTGATTTTGATGCCGCACCAGAGCACGATCCTATTCTGACTCCAGACGTAGACCCATCAGATAATGAGTGCCGAGAGGAATGGCTGGTGATCGCAAACTATCGGCAGCAACTTATTCGACTTGGTGTTGAAAAAAGCGGCTGTCGAACTTGAGGACGCCATCTCAGCTTATCCTGATCGGGTTGAGGGCGCGGTACTGGCGTTTCTGGAGAGATTCACCGCGCCCAATCTCTCCGCCACCCGGAAGCTGGCAGTATTGATTCGTCGGGGTGAGCGTCCCGAAGATGAATTCTGTAATAAAGTGGACAGCCCTCGTAATGGTTATCTGTTGGCACCTATAGAAAAGCATGTTGTAAATGGCATGCCACTTTATTACGAGACATTGTTGCCCTCTAACGCAGTTCATAATGCGCCGCGCCATCCGGTCTGCACGGCTAGGGATTTTGAGGCGCCACTGTTGCCACCACGAGCCGCCCCGAGATTTTTCCCTGACATTATGCCCAGCCTTAACTCGGGTTTATTCCTGGCGCACCGAGAGATATTCAATACACGGCTGGGCATAATGTCTGGATTCGTTGTAACCCCTCCCGAAGCCTAGAAGAACTCCAAGCCAAACTTGATTTGGGTGGAGTCAGGGCGATGTCGGTTCGATGCATGGTCAAATACAATCCCCAATGGGAGCTAGAAGTTGTCTTAGGCAAGATTGTGACGAAAAAAGTAGCGATTGAAAACATGCACTTACCATCTGAACACGCGGCTCTTTACACCTGAGTGCAGACAACTACTTGCATCAATTTACCTTGACTACCACTGTCATGCCAAAACTCAAGCCACACAGCCAGTCTGCACCCCGCTCTAGCACCCAAGGCAATCATGAGCGCCTTATTCACGAGGAGGCACTGACCCAAATCGCTTCAATTTACTCCCACAGTTCAGCTAGCTCTTCACGACCAGATGCGGTACAAGCAGTAGTAGATTGTACCCAAGTATATAGGTGGCGAGTGTTCCAGGCTAGCCTGGCTGCAACTTCTATCGAAACAAGGGGGCGGTTGTTGGCGGCGCTGGTGAGTGGATTACCCCAAGGGCTGCAAGAGGAATTCAGGGGGCTTAAGGGGGAGGCGATCGCTCTATTGAGAATGATGCCATTGGCTCAATAGCTGCACAGATTTAAGCAAGAGATGAGCGCCCTAATCAGTTCGATTCAGACTCTGTGCTTTAGGGTGCTGATTTCTTTTCCTGCTGGAGCCTCTGGGTGATCGGTTCCCTGCTCGTGGCTTTCCGTGCTTTCTCGATCTCGACTTGCGCCGCGATCGCTCTCCTTAGCCAGCCAGTCAGATCTTCGCCTGCTAGTTGCCTAACCTCTTGATCTACAGTCTCAGGCAGGCGAAGCGCTATTGGCTTTTTTGCCAATGGCTCGGCTCCCCTGACTTGGTAATAGCCTTTCCCTGTCCTGTTCCGCGGTTTTACACTCATACCCAAATTATAAACACGTCACTAGTAGTCTGTCAGCCTTGATTTGAGGGGTGAGTCGGTTAATAATTTGAGTA
>CAXUIG010000422.1:0-4084 GCA_964250845.1 uncultured bacterium
TCAGCATGAAATGGCACATCAGTCAAGGGTCAATAAGGCGGCATCAGCTACCAATTTACTAACGTTTTATGTTACAGACTGCGTTGATCTTAGTGCCATTCCCTTCATTACGGTAGTGGTGAGTTAACCTGACAATACCCGCACATGCATGCTACGGTTTTAGATCCGTTGATTTCCCTTGGGGATTTTACTCCCTTATGCATCCGCCAAGTCTACAGCCCGAACACTTTCAAGAATTAGCTAAAAGCAGTGGCATTGATTGTGCCCTGGCTTACCTCAATTTCATCTCAGTGGAAGGAACAGCCTGCTACGAGTATTTGTTGATCTCCGATCGCATCCCCCGTACTAATACTGGGCAGGTTAGCAGTTGGTGGCTGCGTCGCTACGCTGATGTAGTAAAAGGAGGCTGGTGGTGTTCAGGGCTAGACCCGCTCAATAATTGGTGTTTGATGGAGTGGGGGTGTTATAAGCCAAACCATCCTAGGCAGGTTTGGGTCCCTGTATCAATCCCTAATAGGGATTTAGACCACAGCAAGCATCATATTATACACCAATTTACGGATAGGTTTAATCACAAGCTAATCAAGTACGAGCATCCTCCCAGCACACCCACACGAGTTTTTTGTTTAAAAGTTCCACTTCATATCTGGCAGCAGACCTCATCGCGCTACGATGTCCAGATGCCACATAACATTGTCATCACCGAAGTTGGGGAAGCCGTTGGGTTTTGGCAGTGGGTGGTGGAACAGAAAATTCCCCTGATTATCTGCGAGGGAGCCAAAAAAGCAGCAGCTCTGTTGACTCAAGGATATGCAGCAATTGGCTTGCCGGGAATTACCTCAGGCTACCGCGTGACTAAAGACTTTCAAGGCAAGGTCACAAGCCGACAGCTGATCCCAGACCTGGCAGTATTCACTCAGTCAATACGCACATTTTACATTTGCTTTGACTACGAAACTCAGCCCAAGACGATCAAGGCAGTTAACAACGCGATCGCTCAAATTGGTGAACTCTTGTCACACGAAGGTTGCCCCGTCAAAGCCATCAGGCTTCCTGGGTTAGAGAAAGGTGTTGATGAATTTATCGTCGCCCAAGGCGCTGCCGCGTTCCAGGCAGTCTATGAAGCTAGCCTAGACTTAGAAACTGACCTTGCCAAAACCAAACCCCACACCGAGCTAACCTACCCCCCGGCACTAACTCTCAACTGTCCCTACCTGGAAAAACTGCCTTTTCCCACATCTGGATTGGTCGGGATCAAGTCTGCCAAAGGAACAGGGAAAACAACAGCGCTCTTACCGCTGGTTAAAGTTGCGTCCAGAACAGGTCGATCTGTCCTGCTGATCACCCACAGAATCCAGCTAGGGCGGTTTTTGTGCGACAAGATCGGGGTGGACTGGATTAATCACAGAATAGAGCAGACACCGATGAGACTAGGGCTGTGTCTTAATTCAATCTGGAAGCTGAACCTTGAACATTGGCAAGGGGCGATCGTCGTTTTGGATGAATTTGAGCAATCCTTGTGGCATCTCCTCAATAGTGATACTTGTAAAGAAAAGCGGGTCAAGATTTTAAAAGTCTTCCAGCAGCTAATTTCCATGGTGCTACAAACCGGCGGTTTGGTCATTGCCCAAGATGCCGACCTCTCAGACCTCTCCCTAGACTATTTGAAGGGACTGGCAGGGATTAGGGTTGAGCCTTGGGTTGTGGTGAATGAGTGGAAGCCGTTGACAGGCTGGGACGTTACCTTCTACGACTCCCCAAACCCAGCGCTGCTGATACATTCGCTTGAACTTGACCTAAGTGCAGGACGAAAGTGCTACGTCACTACTGATAGCCGCTCAGGGCGTTACAGTTCAGAAGCAATAGAGCGCTACATCAAACAGCGCCTAGAGCACTTCCTTCATCAGTACCCCAAGACGCTAGTAGTCAGCAGTCAGACAACCAGCACACCCGGTCATGAAGCGGTCAATTTTGTTGAAGCCATCAACCAGAGAGTCTTGGACTATGACGCAGTTTTTGTTACTCCCAGCCTTGGCACAGGAGTCAGCATTGATGTGGAACATTTTGACCGCGTTTATGGTATCTTTCAAGGGGTGATCCCAGATTCGGAAGCACGACAAGCATTAGCCAGAGTACGCAAGGGCGTACCACGGATTGTCTGGTGTGCCAAGCGGGGCTTCGGACTGATTGGTAGTGGCAGCAAGAATTACCGGGCGCTGTCTGACTGGTACCAGGAAAATCATCAGGAAAACTTAGCTTTGATGAGTCCACTCCATAAGATTGATGTGGATTTGCCCTTAGTTTATGACCTCATCCACCTGAGAAGCTGGGCTAAGTTGGCAGCCAGGGTGAATGCCTCCATTAGCCTGTATCGTCAATCAATGAAATCAGAGTTGATAGCTGAAGGGCATCAGGTCAATGTGATTAGTGATGCTCCCCCAAAAGAGCGGATCAAAGAGCTACGTCAGGCATTCCTAGCATTGGCGCCAGAGCATCGGGAAAATAGAAAAAAGCTAGTTCTAGAAATTGTCCAACTCCAAAAAGAATTTGTTGGGCGAAGCCAAAAAGCTAAATCAATCAAAAATCAAATTAGAAAAATCCGGCACCAGATTGAATTACGAGCAGCCGAGGCTGTGGCAAATTCGACCGATATTAACCAGACAGAATATGAGCATCTGTTAGCACGCTCTCTAACTGATGAAGAGCGCAACAAAAAAAATAAATACATCCTCAAACAGCGTTATGGGGTAGAAGTAACCCCACAATTGAAGCTACGGGATGACAGAGGGTATTATTCACAGCTTTTGACCCACTACTATCTGACTCATGAACGCGAGTATTTCCGACTAAGAGACAAACAGGAATGGAGCCAGCAGTTGGAGAGGGGTAATGGCAAGATTTTCCTCCCAGACCTGAAAACTTACACTCTGAAAATTGAGGCGCTATTAGCGTTGGGAGTCCTACAATTCCTTGCTCCAGAACGTGAAATTCAAGAGACTGACTTAGACTTGATTGAACTCAAAGCTCAGGCGCTCCGGTGCAGCAAGCACATTAAAAGAGCTATTGGTATAAGCATTCCCCAGGATATAGAAAAAGAGCGCGTCAATTCTATAAAACTACTTAGCCGAGTTCTAAGCCTGCTAGGATTAAAGCTGAAGCGGGTTAAGCAAACAGCCAATTGCCCGGTAAACCGAATTAGGGTTTATCAAATTGACCCGGCGGCTCTCTATGATGGCAGACAGACAATTTTTGAAATTTGGCTTTCTCGGGATGCATTGAATCTGGAAACTGCTGCCACTGCTGGATTCTATATTCCAGAATCTGAAAACTGGATCGCACCATATAAACATCGTAGAACCACCTACAAAGTGGGTGCATTCCCAGGGCCATTTCATTCTGTATAATCTACAAAAAGCTGAGATTTCAACAAATGATAGACAGGACCCAAGAGGAAATGGGCATGAATGGCCTCATTGTTGACAGTCTCTCGTCTGCTTTAAAACGTGGGTTGTCTGGGCTAGACCATGTTCCTACCTTTATTAGATCAATGCTTGAGAGGCAGGCATGGCGAAAGCGGTACGTGTCCTCTACTAAACAGATAGTTGAATTTGATAGTTTCATGGAATTCCTGGCGGCAAGCCCACCTGAGGGACTCCAAATTAAGTATGAAGACCTATGGCAGCTATGCGATCAACATCCCGAAGTCCAGGCTATGCTAAATCGGGTATCTAAAAGTATACAGGGAGAGAGAAAGGCTCTCAACCCTACTAACCTGACCAATAATATACAAGACGTTAAAGCTCCTGCTGGAACTAGCCGCGCCGCTGGCCTTCGCAAGCTACGCAAATACTCTCAAGACCGACCAGATGTAGCAGAAATCTATGCAAAGGTCTTGGCTGGGGAAATCAGCGTCAACAAGGCTTTGGTTAATACTGGTCTCAGAAGAGCACGCAAGAGCATCCCAGTCTCATCTGTTGAAATCATTGCCCAGAAGCTCATAGAGCATTTAACCCCAGATGAACTTAAGCGATTGATAGAATTAATTGATGCTGATCTCCATCCTTGATAGGGAGAGGGGGGGAGG
>CAXUIG010000423.1:0-4083 GCA_964250845.1 uncultured bacterium
GCGACGATACTTTGGGGGTAGCCCCACGGGAAAATAGCACGGTGCCAGGATTAATCTTAAAACGACAAAACTCCTTTCCTATATCAGGAAAGGAGTTTTGTCGTTTAAGCTAAGAGTGTTGTTCCTACAAAATAAATGGTGGATGCCCTACTGCAACGATCGCACGAACTAAAACAAGCCTTAGTTGACTTTGTCCTTGATGCGGAAGGAGATCTGGCAGAATCCCTGGAGACTTATGCTGCTGCCGAGTCGCGTCGAGAACGCCATGATATTGCACAGCAGGACTTAATAATTGACACCTTTTTGACAGAGGGCAAAGTCGGTGATAAGACACCGCTGGATTTGTTTTTGGAGAGTCAGCCAGAGTTATCACCAAGCGATCGCCACCTACTCAGCAGCTGGCAGCGCAGTTTTATTGGCTTATTTGCCGTGACTCAAATTCTGCCGGATGGATGCGAACTCCGAAACTGGCTGACAGCCAAACACTACCTCGTCAAACCAAACAATGCTCAAACACTACAGGAGATGTCTCGGTTAAAAGAGGGGGAAATATTACTAACTCGCATTGCTCCGGTTACTGACACTTACTGGATGTTCTCGGGTTCCTATATATTAATGGGTAAACTGGGCAAACCGAAGTTAGCAGTGGCAATTGGTAACTTTAAGGAGAATTACAAAAACGCGCTTTATAGCGATGCCCCAGAACTACTGGAGCAGGCTTGGCAGTCAGTGGAGCAATATCACCAGGAGTTTATTGACTTTTTTGGCAGTGATGAACTGACACTGCCTGGATACCAGCTCAACAAAAAGATTGCTGAATTTCAACAGGAAATGCTGCAACGACGCTTGGCTGCAGCAGGCATTGATACCTCTAAATCCCTGGCAGAGGTGGCACAAGAAGCTGGAATTGGAGACGAGGAAATTAAAGCAGCGGCAGAGGAAGCCGGTGCCGACTCAAAAGCGGTTGCCGAGCTGATAGACAATAAAAGCACTAGCAAAATGGTGATGCCCAAAGTTGAGCTACCTGCCGAACTCAGAAAAGCGGAACATGTAACGGCTCTATCCCATCCCCGCTGGGGTCAGATGTTTTTACCAACATACAGCCAGTTCAAAGCCTTGCTAGAAGCGGAAAACTGGCAGAACATCGACGGTTGGGAGAAACTGGTTCGCTACTACCTAGAAAACTCAAGCATCAATCTCTTCATCTGGAAGCGGTTAGCCCAAGAATACCCAACTCAACTGGAAAATGTGTTACAAACGGTAATCGGGCGTCCCGATTTCAAGCTTGAACGCGATTTAGATGCGCTTGCGCAAGAATTCAACAAACCCACAGAGCCAGAACTACCAGAAATTGCTAGTGTGCCGCTGCATTTGCACGAGCTGTTTGAAGAAGCCATAGCAGAGCTTAATAAATCAAAGTCTAAAAGCAAGAGTAAAAAGAAGACAACGACGGGCTTTCAAACGTCTTGAGCCAATGTTTTGGGAAGCTGTTGAGTATTTAACGCAGCATAGCTCTAGATGCCGTCAGCCAGAATTCTGCGTTAAATTTGCAGCAGTTCAACTTGTGAAGAATCAATAAAAAGTCGGTTGTGATCTGCTCTAAATTATCTTTAGTTAAGATTGGGACATGAACAAATACACATTGACTTTTCAAATTCATTTGATAAATATAATTGAGAATTGAATAGTAAAGCTTGTTACAAACAAACCAGCCAGCATCATGACTAATTTCAGTTATAGATAATCCTGATAGTAATTGGTCAGTATCTACCGTTGTCCTAATCACTTTACTTTCATCTTTAGCATTGGATTCAATAGTCAACTTTTTTCGTGACTCAGCCATACCGCAACAGATGATTATATTTGGTTGGAGTTGGTTAATTTTAGCGATGACTTGTTCAGGAGCAAGCTGAAAATCAACCGGGAGCTTTCTGATAAAATGAAGATTCTTAGGGAATGCACCTCTTTTTATAATTTCAGCGAGCAAATCATCAGAAGAATTAGACGGTTGATGAGGTTGCCAAGTATCAAATGATGTCAGCAATGTGTTTATAGTCATAGGAAATATTCCTCAGCCAACTACAATAGTAATAACTTGAAACCAGAGGAATGGAGTAGGTCGATGGCAGCAATAGCAGTAATAGACTACGACATGGGCAATCTGCACTCAGTTTGTAAAGGGTTGGAGAAAGCTGGGGCGACTCCTAAAATTACTGATTCTCCAGCAGAGTTGGAGCAAGCTGATGCAGTGGTGCTGCCCGGAGTGGGGGCATTTGACCCAGCTGTGCAACAGCTCAGGGCGCGTGGCTTGGTTGAACCAATCAAACAAGCGATCGCTAGTGGCAAACCGTTCTTAGGAATTTGCCTGGGTCTGCAAATTCTATTCGAGCGGAGTGAAGAAGGCAAGGAACCGGGACTGGGAATTGTTGCCGGTACTGTACGGCGGTTTCGCTCAGAACCTGGAATCACAATTCCGCACATGGGCTGGAACCAACTGGAGATTATCCAACCAGCATCTCCCCTGTGGCAGCATCTATCTCCTCAGCCTTGGGTGTATTTTGTCCACTCCTACTATGTTGACCCAGCACAACTCCAGGTAAGGGCAGCGACTGTGACTCACGGTAGTCAAACTGTGACAGCCGCGATCAGGGACAACAACCTGATGGCTGTCCAATTTCACCCAGAAAAATCTTCCACCACTGGACTACAGATTTTGTCCAACTTTGTCGCTCAAGTTCGGGCTATGGTTCCGGCTTAGGGTCTGCAAATGAGTTTGAGAATAATAGGCAATCGGCAGTTGAAAACCCTACCAGGTCGAGAAACCAGACCCACAAGTGCGCGAGTACGCGAGGCAGTGTTTAATATCTGGCAGGGAGAGATAACTGGTTGTCGGTGGCTCGATCTGTGCGCCGGTACTGGGTCGATGGGTGCAGAAGCCTTGTGTAGAGGAGCAAGCTTAGTGGTGGGAATTGAGCTATCGAGTCGAGCCTGTGCCATCATCCAGCAAAACTGGCAGCGGGTAGCCCAGCCTGAACAGAAATTTGAGGTGTTACGAGCAGATGTGATCCAGCGATTAAAAACGCTATTCGGACAGCAATTTGATCTGATCTACTTCGATCCGCCCTACGCCAGTAATTTATACCAGCCGGTATTAGAGGCGATCGCTCAGCATCAACTCCTGGCTCCCACTGGTGAACTAGCAGTTGAACACGACCCCAGCACTTGGCGAGATTCACCTTACCCCAGCTTGGAAATCTGCCGCCAAAAAATCTACGGTAAAACAGCTGTGACCTTTTATCGCCTTTCCACCTGAGGCTGAAGCTTTCTAACAATGAATAAGCGCTCTTGTTCGTTGCCGCCAGGGTGTATTCTCCGCCCAGCCCGTGCCAAGGACGCATGGGCAATTCGGAAATTAGTGCTAGCGGCAAAACTTGATCCCACCCAGTTGCGCGCTCAGCAGTTCTGGCTGATCGAATGTAATGGGCAAATGGTTGCTTGTGGACAGTTGCGCTCCTTCCCTGGGGCACAAGAACTGGGTAGTCTGGTGGTTGCACCTACTTGGCGAGGTCGGGGCTTGGGTACGTTTCTAGTTAAGCATTTAGTTCAGGAGGCGACGCAGCCACTCTATCTAGAATGTCTAGGCAGCAGGCTAGCGATTTTTTACACCCGCTTCGGCTTTGTGTCGGTTTCCTGGAAGGAGCTACCACGACCACTCAAATTTAAGTTCAGCTTTTCTGCACTGGCAGCAACTCTATTCCGTATCCCCGTGACAATCATGCACTATTCACCTTCCGCTTAAACGTTCCCCAGTTATTCCAGGCGTGCTGCGTGCGAGCAGGGATAGATCAGCTTTTTTATGACCTTTTATCAGCTTATTTATGACTATTTATGACTATGCAAGCTGAATCCAAACTGGTTAAAGTGTTTAAAATTAGCAGGGCAGCCTTAAGAATGGGAAGGACATCAGAACTACTCAGGTTTCTGTCAAGCTAAACTCTAGATTATTTGAATTAATGATGAAACTCAAGGGGAGCATCCCACTTTTGCAAAAACAGTCAAAAAGCGAGTTGACCATTGAGGTAC
>CAXUIG010000424.1:0-4054 GCA_964250845.1 uncultured bacterium
TATTTGCTGAGGTATCCAAGCCTTCTCTAATTCCTCAAACCTGAATCCTTACGCTGAAAGAGACAATTTCGCCATTCAACTGCAAAGCAAGTCGTCAACAAGTTCACTAACACTAAAAAATTGAAAATTACAGCGAAATCGTCCTTTGCTAAGAGATAGGTTGAGTCCTAATAAGGTCATTTAGACACGACACGCTCAGGGTGTAGGTCTCACCCTGAAAATTGACTAATAGAGATAATCCCTGCAACCGTTTAAGCGCCAGGCTATCCAGGTTGAGGCAATTGCTGTAATTGTTGGTAAACCTGAGCAAACAGAGATTGTCCAGTCCAGCAAGAACTGATAGCAATCACCACCCGTCTAACGCTGATGCGGATTTGGGCTGCCACCTTCAGGAGCTTGAGTCGGATGGTGCCACATTGAGCGGTTGCCAACTCCGTTTGAGCTAGACAATGCTGTCGAAGCGATTGCAGCAGGACATAGGCAAAGGAGGAAAACCACAACCGCAGTTGATTGCTCTCTCGCCTCATGGGTGGAGGTGCGGTCACTGAACAAATCGAGCTGATGTTCCTTGATGCGGTTTTCCATCTCCCCTCTGGGACAGTAGGACTCGGCATGGAGTTTGCCCGGACTCATTGACTGGGTGGAAAAGGAGGTGACGACAAAGTGACGGTGTGCCCCAGCGGCATCATAGGTGAGTTTGCACACGAGGCGACGGGAGCAACTCCAGGAATCTTCGGTGCGATAGTCAAGCGACTGATACCAGACCTGCGGGGGCACCAGGACATCGAGTTCCGCCTTGAGGTCACTCTGGGCGGCAACCATTCGTGACAGTGTGCGCTCAAGCTGTTGCCTCTGTTGCTCGTAAGCCACCTTGGCTCGTTGTTCCAGTCCCCAGGTAAAGGTTCGCAGGCGCTCGTTGCTGGGAAAGGCCAACACATACTCCACGTTCGGCTGGGCTTCACACCAACTCATGATCTCCTCTCGACCATAGGCACTATCGCCGCGCACAACGATCGCCACATCGGGCCAATGGGTTCTGATTTGGGCAATGAGCCTTTGCAGTTCCTCTAACGCACCGGCGGCTGGGTCTACATTCGATGCTCGCAGTTTGGCTGCCAACAGATGGTGTCCACAGAAGATGAACAAAGGAGCATAGCACTCATGGTCGTAATAGCCATTGAAGAACGCTTGCTCCTGAGTTCCATGCACCGGGTCATCACTCACGTCCATGTCCAGGATGATTTTCTTGGGTACAGTCTGCATCTGCTCGATAAACAACTCGACTAACAGATGTTCCACCTCCTGCGGCTTAACCCTAAACTTGACGTATCGCTGCTCAGAAAGATCTCCTTCGACGTGCATCGCTTGATCCAGACGATTTAGGGTGCTCTTCCCGGCTAACGGAGCACGCCGAGGATGGTCACTCTCCAACTTGCCCACCGCAATCCCAAACATCGGGTCATGGCGCAAATGCTCATGATCGTTGAGATCCTCGTAGCCTTGCACCAATCCATACAACCGTTGGGCAACTAAATCGCTCAATTCGTGCTGCACACGGGTCTGGTCGCGTTGGTCTTCAAAACACCCGGCTAATCGTTCACTGATGCGGTAGTGCTGGTCGATTTGTGCAACTAGGATTAATCCTCCATCAGTGGTGATTTGACCCCCACTGAAATCTGCCACTACTCGGCGACGATCCAGGTGTCCAAAAGAGTAGGGTTTTGCGTTACACTCTGTTTTTGTCGGGGTCATACCATTAAACTGCTGAACGCTTTGTGGTAATTGCATTCTCGCAGTTTATCGACCTCGATTCCTATGCCTTTGTGAGATATTCGGGTTAAGGCACGAACATAGGCATCCATCTGCAGTGGCAGCATGACTGCAACTGGTTTGTGGTCATGGTTGACACCTACCCCCTTGGACTTGAAGCGAGTAGCATGATTTTTTTTTCCCTTAGCCATTGTTTTCCCTCGACCGAAGAGCGCGTTGCCACCAAAATCTGATCTATAAGGACAGTCCAACTACCGAAAGTGTCAGACTAGAAGCAGCCATTCGGTCTAGTCTCAAAACTTGGGGATGTACGGGCATGATTAGTAAAACAGGGTTAGGCATTAAGGAATTGCTGTACGATCAGCGATCTCAGATTCTCGCCATTGCAGAAAAGCATGGAGCCTATAATGTGCGAGTGTTTGGTTCAGTGGCGCGGGGCGAAGCGACGGAAGACAGCGATATTGATTTTTTGGTTGACTACAATTTGTCAAAAATCACTCCCTGGTTCCCTGGAGGGCTATTAATTGATTTGGAACGACTACTCAATCGCAAGGTCGATATCGCTACGGTGGATATGTTGAAGGAACGCATTCGCGATCGCGTTTTGCATGAGGCTGTGTCGCTTTGAGACGAGAGACTGAGCGGCTGCAAGATATATTAGATGCAATTACAGCGATTGAGCGATATGCCAGCCAAGGCAGACAGACATTTGATGAACAAGAACTGATTCAGGTTTGGGTTGTTCATCATCTCCAGATTATAGGAGAAGCGGCAAATGCGCTATCCAGTGATTTGAGCAACCAATATTCTGAGGTGCCGTGGGCACAGATTGTGGCGTTCAGAAATATTGTGGTGCATGAGTATTTCCGGGTATCACTTAATTTAGTCTGGGCAATCCTACAGAATAATTTACCGCTGTTGAAGGTAACAGTTCAAAGGATGTTGCAGGAGTTGGGAGAAGTTTGAACAACTCGTTTCAGAAAAGAACATGGCAAGAAAACGGTCTTTATTTCAGCGTCCATTACAATCCATTTTGAGGCTGAATCAGATGGACAGAGGGGTTACAACGAACCCAGACATTTGGGTCAAGCCCTCATCTACACGCTTTGTCTCGCCTCCCAAAAATTAATTGGTTAAAGGGCTTGACCCAAATGTCAGAGTTTTTTGTCGGGGTTCACTTAAGCCTTACTTTCTTAGGTTTGTGCTTAGGCGCAACTTTTTTGGTTTTGTGTTTATATCAAGTCGGGTTAAATACCCATAATAGGCTGTCTCAGAAGTATAAAATATTACCCTAACCGTCTAATCATGATTCAAACCATAGCAGCATAGATAAAGGCTTCAGAAGTAGCAGGCAAAGCTTCATAATCAATGGTCAGTCGTCGATGCCGCACTATCCATGCAAGAGTCCGCTCGACTAAGTGGATGACTATAAATAATTACACAGCCTTCATTGGGGGATATCTGTCGGAGTCGGGGATCTTTTTAAAAGGCTGTGTAAAAATTTGCTGTCTCTGTGCTTACGCAGCTAAATTTAATAAACAGCATTACCTTTGTTTTTAATCTTGCGCTCCCATTTAATAATAAGACCTCCTTCATTTAGCAATTTATTTAACAATTCTTCTAGCTGCGTTACTGACTCGAATAATCTATGAGCTATATATTCTTTTGCTGAATGCCAAACCAATTCAATTAAATTAGAATCTGGACTATACGGAGGTAAGAATTCCAGAATAATATTTGGCATTTCTGCCTCAATCTTGTTTAAAATATCTTTGCTTTTATGGAAAATGGCATGTTCTAGAATAATAACTATTTTCGCTTAACCATCCTGGAAATCTTCAATTTTTTTCCTTGATCTATCCATTCTTGTAGCAAAAATTTGTTCAAAAATTTAATCTGTTCGTAAAATACATCTGCATTTCCTTTCTTAATTACAAAGTTTATTCTCTTTTTGTCATGGTAACGTAAACCTCCCATAATATTTACTCTCCCCCTTCTCCTTTGTCCTGTGACTTTTTTCCTTGTACCTTTTTTACCCCAACTTTTTCTTCTTATCACTCTTAAACTAAATCCACTTTCATCGCGCAGGTTCGGCGGGCAGAGTACTCTGTCCGCCGACTCTGCGCCCAAAACCATACCTGTAAACGTTCTGGTGTTTCTTTAGTTATTCTTAAGTATTCTGATAATTTTTCTTTAAATACCTTCCGGCTTTCAGGATTCTGTTTGTCCTCTAGAGCGCCGGTCACCTAATCGAAAAGGCTGTAATGGAGGTACAGTCGAGAGG
>CAXUIG010000425.1:0-4022 GCA_964250845.1 uncultured bacterium
ACGCATTAAGCTTAAACGACTCTATCCCTCATTTCAACCCTGACAGACTACTAGGCTGGTTTGACAAAGCTGCTTGTTCATCGGGAAGTGTTTCAAATTGGTTATTTGACCCCTGTTGAATTAGAAATTATCCCATCGGTAAAATTCGCGCTATTAGACATATAAAGGCATACCTGGATCAAACCACAACGACTAGGAACCAAACAGCTAGAAAATGTCTGGTTCAGAGTAATAAAAAGTCATATTAAGTTAGCCTCAGATCTTCATAAATACTTTACAGTTTGTATGATTTTTGACACAGAAAATAATACATGCGCTCGCTAGAATTGGCACAGCTATGGAGCTACGCACACCGCTGTTTCTCATCCTGGCTGGAGAGGGTAGAGAGGCAGGGGGTAGAGGAGCAATTATGTCAACCCGTAAGCGACTCAAGGCCAGTCACAATCTATACAAACGTATTTTGCAGCTATCTAGCGCTGTGCTCAAGCGGCTAATGAAGTGGCTTCTGCGTCGCCTGCTTGTCAAGACGAGGGGGAGGGGCAGAGGGCTCCAGGGGCAGAGGGGCAGCAACCCCATCGGCTTTGTGTTACCAACGACAGTTTTGCTTCTGTTGATCGTGAGCTTGGTGGTTACAGCTTTAATCTTTCGCTCTTTGAGTCGAACCACTCAGGTGATTGGGGAACGTCAGCAGCAGATTATCTACAACGCAGCGACACCAGCGATTGATCGAGCGAAGTCCAAGCTAGAGTACCTTTTTACTACGGATGAGCGCTACCCCAGTGGAGGGGCACCTCCAGAAGGTTACTTAGCGAACACAATGATGCCTGATAACAGGTACAACTTGCCCGATGAAACACGTCTGGACTTAAACGCAGATGGCACACCAGATAACGCTTGGGTTTACCAGTATCCTGCCACTGGTAACACCATTGCTTATTCCATTTTGATGAACACCCAAGGGCAAGTGAATGGCAATAACGTTGGTATCACCGCCGCTCCTCAGAATAAAGCTGCTGCAATGGTTGTGCGTAATAGTCCGATGAGCATCGCACAGTTGAGTTCAGCCTGCCAAATTCAGAATAACCAAGGTGTTTTGCCCGTAGAACAAGGTTGGTTTGGAGACAATAGCAGCACCTCGTTTTTGCGCAAGAATTTTCAGATCAATGCCGTTGTCGTTAACACTAACGGGCTCAACAAAACCGCTGCCACATTAGAGTTGCAACAGGATCGGAAGGTTGAGCGAGGTAACAAGTGGGGAGCTTGGTTCCGTAATGACCTGGAACTATATCCAGAGGCTAATTTTAACTGGAATGGAGCCATGCATACCGAAGGCAACCTGATCGTCGGTGACAATAACCTCACTGATTACATGATCAGTTCCCAAAACTCTTGTCTCTACAATCAAGATTCTTCTGAAGTTACTGTCGCCCAGAGAGATAGTTTTCAGGGTCAAGTTGTTGCCGGACGCATAACCGATAACACTTTTGGAGGTGAATCTAAATTTCACCTATTTAATGCCTTGGGAGTGGCACCAATTCAAAGTGGTAATACTCAGCTACAGCCAGAAACAGACTCTGTAACACCTGACTCGGGTAGCCTAATTGAAGCGATTTCCCTCGCTCCAGAACCTCTTTTCACTCAAAATATATCTCAACACCGAAACTCTAGTGGATGGTCAAGAGATAACGGATGGAAGGATAGCGATTTCGTCAACAAGCGTCGAATTTTTAATCATACATCGCCTCAACCCTATCTTGACGATACTTATCGGGCTGATAATCGCTACGGACCCAAACCTGCTTATAGTCATCAGAAAGGAATACCTAATGGGAAAAAAGTCGGAGACCAAATCATTGACAATGAACTCATTAGTCCTGCTGCAATTACCCCAGACACTTTTGGTTTGGATGGTTACTGGGAGCGGCGAGCCAGTGCAAAAGGGCTGCGGCTGATCGTAGGACAGCGGCTAGAGCTAGGCAATGCTTATGGCTGGGATGGTAGCAATGATCCACTTAATCCCCCTAGTGTGCCGACGACGATTGCCCACGAAGATCGGCAGCGACGAGCATTGCGGGATAACTTGGCGGCAGTCCAAGCGATCGCTGTTTATCCGCACGAATATGAAAACGGCAACTTCCCCCTTGCTTGTTTAGCCACCACTGTTCATCCAGGAACTGCCACAACCCTTAACCAGAGTGCAACCTTCGAGCATGTATTGCTCAACGAAGCAGGCGTAACATCGACTAGTTTTCCCTTTGTTATTGACTTTCTCTATGGCAAGGGAACTAATGGGTGGGAATTCGCTGCTCCATCTAAATCCGCATTTAGCACTACGACTACCCCTTTGATGACAGCTCTGAGAAACTTAGCCTATTTCGCTGGTGATAGGAATGGTGCCTTTCCACCTCAGCAAGAATCGTCATCATCAACTGTTACTCATCCCTACCCTTACTCGACGATGTGGGGGGACTTTTCTAACCTACGACGAGTTTTCGAGCAGTATCTAGACAATAGTATCACTTATGACAATCTCAGTATTGCAGACAAGTCCTATCTTCATACTGCTGCTTGTTCGCTGGGGATGCTAGCCTACCAGATCCAGTATGGCCAAGCCTACGACTATAGTCAAAATACCCCTAATTTGAACGCATTAGATGTCCAGCTCCGGCAACTCTCTGATGGCAATATCTTTAATGGGGAGGTTCTGGTTGGTTCACCCCCCCAAGCCTACATCACCGCACTGATCAACCAACCAGGTAACAATCCAGATGATCCTCTGATTCAATTAGCTAGGCTAATTCTAGGCAGGGAACAAATAGAGCGAGACCGCATCTACGGTTTCAACAACAGTCCCACTCCTACAGGAAATCCTACTGATGCTCGGGGAGAGCCGCTGTACTGCGATCGCACCAAATACTTACTCTCTGGTAGCAACCCTAACACAGGCAAGGGTTTGGCAAAGCTCTGTATCAACAAACCCAAGTTCCCTGCGCTTTATTATATTTTTCCTAAGTCGCCAGTAGGCTCAACAGTAACCAGTCATAGTGAAGATCGACCTGCTTACGCCGATCCAGATAATTACATCCACACAATGAATACAGGCAGTGCTGTCTATCATAACATTATAGACTCAGACATTACTGCCAGCATTGCTCTCAATCCCAAAAGTAATTTGAGCAATTGGAAAGTGCCAATTACTACAGCACTCACCTGCCCTCCAGCTGGGCCTAGTGGTAGCAAAGAAAACATCATTCAAATTGGGGTTTCAAGCCCAACATGCTACCAAATTGCTGTTAAGGATACCGCTATTTTCGATGGTCGGGAAATGATGAATGTGCGGGTTCTCAATCTTGACCTAGATCTGCTGCGTAAAAACAAGGTAATAAGTGACACCTGGATACCCGTAATTGATGGGGTTATCTACGCTTTTCGTGAAGATGCAGTGCCCGAAAATGCGATCGCCAGACCTGCTGGTAGTTCCATGAATGCCAACACGCCAAAAGACCCAACAATTGATTTTACTGGTAATGGCATCAGCACCAAACCCGTTGACTACTATCCTGATCCAGACCGTCGTGCTTACGGTTTCCGCTTAAGAAACGGGGCGGCTTTGAAACGTAGTGCTACAGGTATTGCAGATTCTAACAATATCTCCGGTTTGTCGTTTATTTCTGATAATTCTGTCTATATCCAGGGAGATTTCAACCTCCACAGCACTGATGGAACAAACAGTAATTTAATTGAGGAGTTTTATCAAAAACTCTCGACTGATTGGAGTACTAATCCTAATTTCTACACTGAGCGCAAAAACATAAATCCGAATTTTGCTGATCCTGCCCAGGATACTTGGCGACCTACTGAGATTCTCGCTGACGCGATCACGCTCCTTTCTTTGAACTTCACTGACGGCAGTGTCGAGGACGGCTTTACCAAACCACTGGAAATTGGACCTAATACTACCAACACTGGGAGCATCCCACTTTTGCATAAATACCCCATAGGGCATGATCGGAGAAGTACAC
>CAXUIG010000426.1:0-4021 GCA_964250845.1 uncultured bacterium
GAATTCTCAACACCAAATAATACTGGCTTCCTGACCCCCTCTGAACGGATACCTTGTAAGTCCACTTAAATGGCTTAGCCATAGTGCGATTAAAGTAATCAATAAAATCTAAAATTCGAGTTTTGAGGTGATTTGTACTGACAAAATTCCCACGTTTAAGTAGTTTACGGACAAGAATGCTAAACCAAATTTCAATTTGATTCAGCCAAGAGGAATGCTTAGGGGTGTAATGAAAAACAATTCGATGGGTTGGGTCACTTAAAAAAGCTGCCCGTGTTTTCATCCATTGAAGTATGCCTGATTTTCCTTTAATCCCCAAATCAATTTCTAATCCTTCCAGTTCTACAACCAGGCGCACTAAAGATTCGGACTGATGGGTATTGAGACAATCCATGATTAGATGCCATTTTTGGGCCTCAGGGCGGCTCTCAATTAATTTACGGATGTTTTGGGCAAAGTCTTGCTCGGTGCGCGTATCTTGGCAAGTCGGATGGATGATTTGACCTGTGACGATATCAAAGTTGGCGATTAATGCCTGTGTACCATGACGAATATACTCAAATTCTCGTCGTTTCACTTTCCCTGTAACCGTTCACGGGGGGGGTTACAAAAAAACCAGACATTAAGCTCTGGCCGTCAACTAGGTCATTCTAGGCGCTCTCGCGTGATCTTCAATACACGGCCAGAGCTTAATGTCCGGGAAAAATCTAGGGGGTACGTCATGCGCATGAACTTCAAAACCTTGCTAAGCAAAAGCTTTAGAACTTATGCACATATAAACAGCCTCCCTAAAATGTCTATTAGACAATTGGCAAACCAGTATAGCAGTTTTAACTACTCACAATTATCTAGGAAAAATTAAATCTAGGCTGGTTTTCGTACTGATTACATGTGATTTCATAGCGTAAACTTTTTTACCCCCCCCCTGAACGGTTACCTTACAAGGGTAAGGTCTTAGCGGTTTAATGGGTACTCGATTTACGCCGCACTGTACTAGTTATTTGGCTCAACGTCCTCTCTTTTCGGTCATACTACAAGCTGTCTTACGGCGTGTTGCTTGTGGTCGTCATACTACAAGCTGACGAGTCTGAGTTATTGCTTTTGTGGTGGCGGCTTGATCCAAATCGTGCATTTAGGATTGTGGTCAGCCTGGCATTTAATCAGTCGCTCAGAGTTCCAATCATAAAGTAGACGAGCAATTACGTTGTCTGGGGTGGGCATGGCTCAAAGCAAGGTAACAGTTTACGAGGGATCAGATGTAATCTGGAGGCTGTCGCCTTAACCCTGAGTTGAACCCATCGCATGAGTCCAAGCCAATCCGTTGCCGCCCGTCTATCCCCTGATACCCGCCAGAAATTGGCGATTGAGGTCTTGGCAAAATCGCAGCCCGTCAGCCAACTCGCGGCTGAACATCAAGTCAGTCGCAAGTTTGTGTACGAGCAAGGTCAAAAAGCAAAGACGGCAATGGATGCGACCTTTGAGCGGACCTCCAGCGACAACTCTGGTTCTATTCCATCTGCCCGTGACTAAAACTTGGTTGTCTCAGCTGATTCTGGGATTGGTGCTAATCTGTCATAGTTCCTATCGGGGAGTCGTCGAACTGTTGCGCGATTTGTTTGATATTTCCATCAGTGTTGGAACGATCCACAATCGTCTACAGTCCGCTGCGGCAACTGCCGCTGAGATCAATCAAGCGCAAGATTTGTCTGGAATTAAGGTGGGACTGCATGACGAAATCTTTCAAGGGTCTCAACCTGTTTTAGCTGGAGTCGATGCCGCCTCAACTTACTGCTATTTGTTGCAAGGTGTGGAACACCGCGATGGAGAGACCTGGGGCTGGCATTTGCTCGACGTGATGGAGCAAGGGTTTCAGCCAGATTTTACCATTGCAGATGCCGGGACGGGATTGAGAGCAGGTCAGAAAGAAGTCCTGCCTGACACGCCAAGTCAAGGCGATGTCTTTCATCTCCAACAGCAGTTTGAGACCGTTGTCAACATTCTGAATCGACAAGCCGCTAGTGCGACCGCTCAGCGGATGAAACTCGAACAAAAGCTTGCCCAAGCTAAACTCAAAGGTCAGAAGACTCGACCGCTCAAATGCAAGTTGAACGTTGCCCATCAACGAGAACAGAAGCTTGTGATGCTGACAACTGATGTTAACACTCTGTTGGGATGGATGTCTCATGATATCCTCGAACTCGCTGGACCCTTATTGGCGGTTCGCCAAAACTTGTTTGACTTCATCGTCGCTGAACTCAAACAGCGGGAGTGCAAAGCACATCCTCAGATTCAGACGCTGCGCAAATCCTTACACCATCAGCGGGAGCAAGTGATCGCGTTTGCGGGTCTGCTCGACCAAAAGCTGGCGGAGATTGCCCTGGGCTTGAAGGTGCCGTTGCAGACCGTCCGCGAGGTCTGCCTGCTCCATCGTCAGCATCCCACATCCAATGCCTACTGGGAGCGGTGGAATCAATTACACGCTCAGCTATCGGGAAAATTCCATGCGGTGATGGAGTCCATGAGTGCCGCGCTCAAACAACTCCCCAGAGCCAGAACTCTTGTCGAAAATCTCAATTCTCGCTTACGCAACTACTTTTTCCTGCGCCGAACGTTGGGTGCCCCTTATTTGGGGCTACTCCAATTTTTTCTCAACCACCGCTGTTTCATTCGCAGTGCAGTTCCAGAACGGGTGGGCAAAAGTCCAAAGCAGTTGATGACGAGCGCAAGTCATCCTCACTGGCTGGAGTTGTTAGGGTTCCAGCTCTTCCGACAAGCTTAGCTCGCAAGCTTAACTCGACAAGCCTATTCGATTCAGATCATCCTCGCAATGAGGGTCTAATTTGTCGTGCCACTGTTACCTTAAAACCGCCCTTTTTGAACCATGCCCTTAATACTGCTGCTGCGGTCTTTCCTACCCCAGTTGGCACATTTAGCAGAATTGGGAGTTCTGGCGCTGTTGCGAGTCGCTCTTGATAGGGGAACGGATGTTTTTGAGTGATTGCAGCAAACCAGATGGAGTAGTTTGGCATAGCAAAATAGCCGCACTAAAGCGGGTATTATCGTTGTTAACAAGTTAGTCAATGCTTTCGGTTCAGCTGAACTAGCTTTCTGTTAAGCGGCCTGCAAGTAGTGTGTCGATAGAATAGTAAGCTGGTTTTAAGATAGCTTGTGAGACTTGAGTCGTCAAATAAGTTTGTTTTTAACAGTCACAGAATAAATATTGTGAAAACTTATAGTTTGAAAGAACGCGGATTGAGACCGAACCCGCTCTTTCCTGGCTGATTTGTAGGGGTTGATGGGTTCTTCTGCTCCAATCGCTGGACCATACCCTTTATGCCGTGCAAATCCGTTGACTCGCGCGTGACTAGCCGAAGGTGGCCGCTTGAGGCAATTTGGCTCAATTGTCATCAGTTGCTTTTTCCATAATCCGCCTCCATTCTCTCTAAATAGAGCAACTGCCGTGGGGTAAAGCAGGTCGAGCGCTGCAACAACTCAAGAATCGCGTAATCAACATGTTCTAGCTCAAACTGGATTAACGCCGCTATGCGCTGGGCTACCGCCTTGATATCTGCCGTATATTCGTCATCAATCTTCGTCACCTCTTCCTTTTTACACTGTTGCGTATCCTTGGCAATGCTGATTCGCACAGTGTACGAGAAACTGCCTACATGCTCGATGATTGCCCACATGCCGTTAAATGGATATAGAGGCGATCGCTTGAGCGCCTTGATTTCAACTACGTCACCTGGGGCGAATTCTCGAAGTGATGGATTATTCTGGTTGAGAGGATCAACTACGCCCTTGAACTCTAACACCACAGCTTTCACCGTAGAGGCAGATGGTATCTTCTTACCAGGAGTCCTTTGGATCGCCTCCTCCCATGCCTCCGGTTGCTGCTCTAGCTCAAGCTTAGCCAGTTCTCGGCACTGGCTTTCCCGATTGGGCAAAATCTTTTGGGAACAAATTGTTATATGTACCACAACGGACACAACGTCCATTTAGTAGGGGTTATATTGTTGTG
>CAXUIG010000427.1:0-3968 GCA_964250845.1 uncultured bacterium
CTCCCCCTCCCCCCTCAAGCCTAGGGATAAAACCCCAGCTGTGGTAGTCCCAAGGTTTCTTCCCAGCCCATCATCAAGTTCATACACTGAATGGCTTGACCCGCCTGCCCCTTGATCAAGTTATCAATTGCTGACATCACGATCACCCGACCGGTGCGCGGGTCAACTTCAATCCCGATGTAACAAAGATTGCTGCCACAAGCCCACTTAGTTTGAGGATATACGCCGCTGTCGCACACTGTTACCCAAGGGGAGTTGCGATAGAAAGCAGTGTAAATCGTAATTAAGTCCTCTCGCTCTAAACCAGGATCGCGCAGCATGGCATAAACAGTCGCCAAAATTCCGCGCGGCATCGGAATCAGGTGAGGAGTAAATTGCACCATGACTTCATGACCGGCTAGCTCACTACAAATCTGCTCAATTTCCGGTGTATGGCGGTGACGGGCAACGCCGTAAGCTCCAAGAGAGTTGTCTGCCTCGGCTAGCAACAAGCTAATTTTACCCTGCCGTCCGCCACCAGAAGTGCCAGATTTGCCGTCGATAATCGTGGTTTCTGGCACTATTAACCCTTGCTTCAGTAGCGGCGAAAGTGCCAAGAGACTGGCGGTGGGATAGCAACCGGGGCAGCCAATTAGCTGGCTCTCGGCAATGCGATCGCGGTAAAGTTCTGGTAACCCATAAACAGATGTTGCCGCAACAGCCTGATCATTTCGCTCTATGCCATACCAGGCTTTGTACGTTTCCAGATCACTAAACCGATAGTCAGCTGAAAGATCCAGTACCTTACATCCTTTCTCGACTAGTATCGGTGCTATCTGACAAGCAAGACCATTCGGCAGAGAGAGAAACACCACCTCACAGCGGGCGGCAATTATTTCTGGCTCTACCGGTTCTATCGGCTGGTTAACGCGATGAGCCAAGTGGGGGTAGAGGTCAGAGAAGGGCTTTCCAGCACTGCTCTCGCCGCCTAAATAAACGAGTTCTACCCCTGGATGATCCATCAGGAGTCGTACCAATTGCACCCCACCATAACCCGACGCGCCAACAATCCCAACCGACACGCGTCCTATATCGCCCATGATCCTCAATCCTTAATACGCTTTTGGTTGGTCAAAACGGTTGAACTTTCGCGCTCATTGTAGTACTAAAACCCAAGTAAAGTCGCAAAGATCCTTATCTTTTTCCTGAGCAGGCTCCTAGGGTGATGGCAACATTGCCCAAATGGTGTCTGCCATCTATCTTGCGGCTTAGAAGGGCTACAATCAAAAAGGTAAGCATACTTTAAAAAACTTTACTTTTACTCTTACTTGAACTTACCTGTGCAGCAGCCTAAGACAGCCTTAACCCAATATTTTAAGTTTGACTCGATTGACGCCGCAATAGCCGACCTCAAAGCCGCTCGTTCGGTGGTGGTGGTCGATGATGAAAGCCGGGAAAATGAAGGCGACTTAATTTGCGCCGCCCAGTTTGCCACACCCGACATGATTAATTTCATGGCAGTGAAGGCACGGGGGCTGATTTGTCTGGCAATGACAGGCTCGCGTCTGGATGAACTCGACCTCCCCTTGATGGTCAGCAATACTACAGACACCAACCAAACCGCCTTCACAGTCAGCATCGACGCCGGTCCTCACTTGGGCGTAAGCACTGGCATCTCAGCTGAAGATCGGGCGCGTACCATCCAAGTCTCCATTAACTCAACCACAAAAGCCAGCGATTTGCGTCGCCCTGGTCATATTTTTCCGATCCGGGCAAGAGAGGGAGGCGTTCTGAAACGAGCAGGTCATACGGAGGCAGCTGTTGACCTAGCTCAACTAGCTGGGCTATACCCAGCTGGGGTGATTTGTGAAATTCAGAACTCCAACGGCTCGATGGCTCGGTTGCCACAGTTAATCGAGTATGCCAAAATTCACAACCTGAAAATTATTAGTATTGCGGACTTAATCAGTTACCGCTTGCAACACGAGCGGTTTGTCTGTCGCGAAACCGTTGCTGATTTGCCTAGTCAGTTCGGTCTTTTCCAAATCTACGGTTACCGCAACACCCTGGACAATTCTGAACATGTCGCCATTGTTAAGGGAAACCCAGCCGAGTTTCAAGATCAATCCGTGATGGTGCGGATGCATTCCGAATGCCTTACCGGTGACGCCTTGGGTTCCCTACGCTGCGACTGCAGGTTGCAACTGCAAGCGGCAATGAAAATGATTGAAAATGCTGGCAGTGGCGTTGTAGTCTACCTACGGCAGGAAGGGCGGGGAATTGGGCTGATAAATAAGTTGAAAGCTTACTCGTTGCAGGATATGGGGCTGGATACAGTAGAAGCGAATGAACGCTTGGGTTTCCCAGCTGACCTGAGGAACTACGGGGTGGGGGCACAAATTCTCAATGATTTGGGAGTGCATAAAATCCGCCTGATTACGAATAATCCTCGCAAGATTGCTGGGCTGAAGGGCTATGGTCTGGAAGTGGTGGATCGCTTGCCGCTGCTGATTGAAGCGACTTTCTACAATTCCACCTATCTGGCGACGAAGGCTCAAAAGCTGGGTCATATGTTGTTGCAAACCTATCTGGTGACCGTAGCGATTCATTGGCAAGATGAACCGGAATCGGTGACGGAACGCTACGACCGATTGGAGAAACTGCGGCATTTAGTGATCAGCCATGACCTCTTGTTGCAGGAGGAGGCAAGACCGGTAGCGATCGCCTTGTTTGGCCAACCCTCCCTGACTGTGCACCTCGGTTTAGATCAACCCCATGTAGCTGCCCCGGATTGGTACGGGCAACCACATCATCCTTACGTCCAAGCGATCGGCCAAATTCTGGACAACCTAGCAACCTGGCCTCAAATCCACCAGTTGGAATTTCTGGTTTCTCCTGGTGCGGATCCCATGAGCAATCTGCAAGTCCAGCTGGATCGGCAGACCTTAAGCGCGGACACACTACCCTCGTCAGTCTGCAACCACCTAGAAACGCAAAAAATTTATAGCTTTGGCAATTAGTTGTCAGCGGCAAAGGGGAACAAGAATCCCCGCGCCTATTGGTGCGGGGAGAGGATTATGGAAATGAGCAGCGACAAGGAATTATTCAGGGCTGGGATATATGCCCACCTTACTTGCTAGCGTTTAAGGGGCAGATGCGTGATATAGTCCTGATACTCATCATCCTCTGATACTAAGGCGATCAGAATCAACTCAGCAATCATTTCACCCATGCTCATTTTAGGACTCAAGATAAAAATTCCTGGCAGATGACGACCTTGAGTCAAGTGTTCAGCTAAGTGTGGCGGCATAGATGTGCGGTTGTTAGTAACTAACACGAAGCCATGCTCCTCACACCAGGTGAGAATATCTGGATCTAGTGTGCCTTTGGGAGGAGCGCCGGGGTCACCAACTGCCCAAACCACCAAACCAAGCTCCCGCCCTAAGAGTTGGGTTTGGTAGCTGGGATTCACATTCTCATCCATCAGATAGCGGATCATCCTGGCTCGTTTTAGCTGCTTCTGTGGTGCTTTTGAGTGAAGCCAGTGCGCTGGTAGCACGAAGTGCCTTGTATACAGCCGGGTCACTTCCGTATTTCGCTATCCGCTCCCGAAACCGGATAATCCCAGGATGAGGGTTCATTTCCTGAGCCTTCCATTGCTGGTGACTCGACTCCAACCAATCCGCTAAGTATTTGCTTACAACTTCTTGCTTATGCAAGTAGTAGAGAATTGTCGCGTAAACTTGCTCCAAAGTCACAGTACGAAACTTCGGGGCAATTTGCTCTGGGGTTTGCTGCCGATGAATATACTCATAGAGGATACTCTCGATGCCAACCCGCGTCCCCTTAACTCGAATGTCATTCGGGGCTAAAAAGTCGAAATAGTCTTCTAAATGCATCCTTGATCCCTCGCTATGGGGCAAAATTCCTCGAATTAGCATTCAACGGCAAGAAGCCCCACACTGAAAACGAGCGAAGCGATGTTTCAG
>CAXUIG010000428.1:0-3959 GCA_964250845.1 uncultured bacterium
TCGCTAATATATTCCACGCTCTGATGGATTTGATCCTGCTCAGTCGGCGTGGTTTCGAACATAATCCCGGCGTACTCCCCAGAGTGCCAGGCGACAGTTCCCCTGACGCAAAGCTGATCTCGAACTCCGGGCAGTTGCAGCCTGATGCGCAGACGTTCGCCTTGTTTCCAGATATCTGCTGCATTCGCAACCAAGCGGATACCGCCACAACTGATATTTTGCGTGGTCAACTCCAGTGTGCGACCTGACTCAAATTCAGCGCTTGCAGTGCTCCGTAGCGGCACCCGAAGCTCTCTACGGCGCAGGTTGCTCACCACGAATCCCTGGGTTTGGGCGATGTGCTTTATGCTCTGGCGCAGAAGAGTCTGCTCAGTCGGCGTGGTTTTAAATAGAATTCCGGCACGCTCTTGGTTTCGCCAACCGAGGGTTCCTTCCAGCCCTACCTCGTCTTGAACTCCGGGCAACTGTAGGCGGAGGCGGAGGCGTTGCCCTTCAAACCAAGTCACTGGCACATTCAGCAGGCAGACACCACTGGAGGAGAAATCCACTGTGGTTAATGCGATCGCGGGGCTACCGTCGCACTCAACCAGGCAACTGCTCAACAGAGGTACGCGCTCCACGCTGAGGTCGAGCACCAGATAGGCTACTAGGCGCTTGTCTCCGGGAACGTCCTCTCGGGCTATAACTACCGTCTCTCGCACGGCTGGATATTGGGAAACGGCTGCTTCAATGTCCCCCAGCTCAATGCGGAAGCCGCGAATTTTAACCTGGTGGTCAATCCGCCCGATAAATTCAATGTTGCCGTCCGGCAGGTAGCGAGCCAAGTCCCCAGTTTTGTAAAGGCGGGATTCTGGCTCATCGCTGTACTCCGTAGGAATTCGGGTTCCCTGCAGGGATTCTGGTTCCCCGCAGGTATTACCTAAGGCTAAGCTAGGGTAGGAATTGGCAATAAATTTCTCATTGTTGAGTTCGGGTCGGTTGAGATAGCCCCGAGCCAAACCAACACCACCAATAAGCACCTCTCCTGGCATTCCAATCGGCACAAGCTTAATCGGATCTCCCTGACGGCGCAACAGCTCATCTACCAAATAGATTTGTGTGTTAGCAATAGGCTTACCTATTGGCACCGGGCTGTTGCCAGGCTCTACCTTGTAAACAGCCGACCAAATAGTAGTTTCGGTGGGGCCGTACATATTCCAGATAGAGTTAACCAAGTCTTGCAGCTGATTAGCCAGTGCTCGGGTTAATGCCTCGCCACCACAAAGAATTTTTAGCTGTTTATTGCCCTGCCACCCTGCTGCCAAAAGCAGTCGCCAAGTAGCTGGAGTTGCTTGCATAACTGTAGCACCAGATTGTGCCAGGAGCTTGATCAGCTGTGCTGCATCAGAGGCAACTTCACGCTTTACTAATATAATCCGAGCACCCACAATCAGTGGTAAGTAAAGTTCCAGCCCAGCAATATCAAAGGAGATGGTTGTCACTGCCAAGACTACATCTTCTTCTGTCAATCCTGGCTCTTGGCACATGGAATTTAAGAAATTGACTACAGAGCGATGGACAATTTGCACACCTTTGGGCTTACCAGTAGAGCCTGAAGTGTAGATTATGTAAGCCAAGTTTTCAGGCGTGACATTACTGTCTGGGTTTGACTCGCTTGCTCTCGTAATTGTCTCCTCATCAGTGTCAATGCAAACTACTTGCGCCTGATTGGTTGGCAACCGCTCGAGTTGACTTTGTTGTGTTAATAGCACACTCAGCTGTGAATCTTCTAGCATGAATGCCAAGCGCTCTTGGGGATATGCTGGATCTAATGGTACATAAGCTCCACCAGCTTTAAGAATGCCTAAAAGCCCAATCACTAAATTCAGCGATCGCTCTAGGCAAATTCCAACCATTACTTCAGGCCCCACATTCAGGCTCTGCAAGTAGTGAGCTAGTTTATTGGATCGGCGGTTTAGTTCCTGATAAGTTAGCTGTTGGTTTTCAAAAATTACTGCAACCTGATCATGTGTCAGTTCTACCTGAGATTCAAACCACTGATGAATACATTTATTTGGGTAATTTAATTGAGTTTGATTCCACTCTTGAATTAAATTATACGATTCTCTCTCACTCAAAAGCGACAGTTCTAAGGGTGGCGGCGCTATATCCCTAACGAGACTATCCACTAGGATTTATCCTTTTTTTATTATGTCTTAATCCCTAAGTTAAGCTATCAGCAGCGAGTAAGTCTTCAGTAAAAACACCAGCTATTTTTAAGCGCCGCCATCCGCTCTATGTGCTTAAGCGTAGTGATTGATCGCCAGTGCCGCTCTCTCCTCAGGTGCCTGAGCAACTAATTGATTTCTGCTGTAGAACCAGAAATAGAAACCTGCCACAATCAGGGAGATGAAAACGCCGCAGGCACCAAATCGGTAGGCAGGTACAGACGTAAGGATTCAGGTCATCTGGAAATGTCTCAAATGCTTTTCCGGCAATGCTTTCGACGAAAATCTCGATTATTCTTATTATCAATAGCGATTGCTGAAACGCTGATTTTTCGTTGTTTATTGAGAACAACTAACAATTTAGCCTTAATCTCCAGAGCTGAAACCCTTGTCTAGTAAGGGTTTGGATCACCTGAATCCTTACGTACAGACAAACAAGCCGCCAGGGAAAAAATTGCTAGAACCGCACCAATAGCCGCACCCCAAACACCCAATGGGCTTTTGTAGGGTCTTGGTAAATCAGGGTAACTAGTCTTTAGCTTGATGTAGCTAAATAACACCAGAATATAGATGATCAATGCTGCAAAAACAGACATATTCAACATCACATCTTTGACTGCACCCCCTAAAACATCAAGGGTAACTGCACAGATTAATCCGACTACTGTACCCAGAATTAATGACCTGTAAGGGGTATAGTTTTTGCCAGTAACAGAAATCCAGCCCGGTATGTACCCGGCACGGGAAAGTGAGAAAAATGTCCGTCCGTAGGCATAAATAGTAAAATGGAAGCTAGCAAGCAGGCCACAAGACATTATGAGCGCTGTCGCCAATGTGGTAACGGGACTCTTACCAAAGTAAGCCTCCAACCCATCTCCCAGTGGGGTAGCCGATTGACCAATAGCCGCAGCTCCACCACCCACACCAGAGTTCAGCACCAAAGTAAACACGGAAAGAACTATGAGGGTGAACATGGATAGGATCAGGGATTTAGGCAGATCGCGGCGCACATCGCGGGTTTCCTCAGCTGCCAGTGGGAGTTGCTCGATTGCTAGGTAAAACCAAATTGCATAGGGAATTGCTGCAAAAACACCTTGCCAGCCTTTAGGTAGCCAGGTTGCCGATTGCCCTGGGTCGGGAAGCACATTGAAGAGTAGTTGAATTTTGAACTCACCCAATGCCAGCATAGACAAATAGAATACGACCAATATTATGATCGCTAGCATAGTGATGTAAAAACCCACATTCAAAGTCTGTTCCGTACTCCAGATATTAATCGCTGTGAAGATAGCGTAGATCAGCACCCAAACAAGATAGACTGGCACGCCGGGAATCAACGGCTGAAGATAGCTGGTAACAGCAATAACTGCTACAACTGGGGCAAGCACATTCTCAATAATCATGGCTACACCGCAGATAAAGCCCCAAAATGGACCAAAGGCACTGCGAGTGAATGAGTAAAGCCCTCCCGCATGAGGTAGCATAGTTGACATCTCAGCCAGGCTGTAGACTAGGCATAAATACATGAGTGCCATCAGGAAGGTAGCTATTGTCATCCCCCAAAAGCCACCCGCCGTCAAACCAGAGTTCCAACCAGTGAAATCCCCTGAGATCACAATGCCGACACCTAAGCTCCATAACAGCCAAAAACCATTACTTCCTTTGAGTTGCCGCTGTCTTAGATAACTCTCATTAACATTTTCATACTGAGCAATACCGTCAGATATGAGCTTAGACATGGCCTATTTTCCT
>CAXUIG010000429.1:0-3945 GCA_964250845.1 uncultured bacterium
GGGGAGAGGGGGAGAGGGGGCGAGGGGGAGATGAAGCTAACTCTTTTACGGTGAAGGATAGTTCATCCGCACCCGCAAAAATCTGCCACAGGTCTAGCAAGTCCTGCACTGTAGTTGTTTCGTCCAGGGAAATTCCTACTGTACTTGCATCCAATATCCGCAGATTAATGCGACGCGACTCAGAAGCTTCTATGATTTCTTCTAGAGACGTACCATGGCGCATCTCTACACGCAAAGTATCAAAGAAGTGTTCTGAACCAATTCCGTACCCCAGCCTTTTCAGTCCTGACGCCAGGATAACGGTCAATCCGTGTATTTTCTGGGCAATTCTTTTAATCCCAGCTGAGCCGTGGTAGACTGCATACATAGACGCGATCACAGCCAGTAGAACCTGGGCTGTACAGATATTGCTAGTGGCTTTATCGCGACGGATATGCTGTTCACGGGTCTGGAGGGCTAAACGCAGCGCCGGTTTACCGTGGACATCCTTGGATACACCAACAATACGCCCTGGAACCAGTCGCTTGTATTCTTCCCGCGTAGCAAAGTAGGCTGCATGAGGTCCACCATACCCCAGGGGAACCCCAAAGCGCTGGGTACTTCCCACGGCAATATCAGCTCCAAATTCGCCTGGTGGTGTGAGCAGAGTCAGGCTCAAGGGGTCTGCCGCTACTGTGACTAGGGCACCAACTGCATGAGCTTGTTCCACAAAAGCCCGGTAGTCATAAATTGTGCCATCACTCGCCGGGTATTGCAGGAGTACCCCAAAAACTGCTTGCTCAAACACAAAGGCTTGATGGTCGCCCACAATCACATCAATCCCCAGGGGTCTAGCACGTGTTTGCACCACTTCGATAGTCTGGGGATGGCAGGCTTGAGAGACAAAAAAAGCTTTTGCCTTACTTTTAGACAGACCATAGCTCATGGTCATGGCTTCTGCTGCTGCTGTTGCCTCATCTAGTAAAGAAGCATTGGCAATCTCCAGTCCTGTCAGTTCAATGATCATGGTCTGAAAATTAAGCAGTGCCTCCAGACGTCCCTGGGCAATCTCTGGCTGATAGGGGGTATAGGCGGTGTACCAGCCGGGGTTCTCTAGGATGTTGCGCAGGATCACTGGCGGGGTAATGCAGTCGTGATAGCCCATCCCAATGAACGACCGGAACACTTGATTCTTGGAGGCAATTTCTTTCAATGCAGCTAGGGCTGTATTCTCACTCCGCCCTGCTCCAAGCTTTAGCGGTTGGGTAAGCCGGATCACCTTGGGAACTGTTTGGTCAACGAGGGCATCAAGGGTCGCTAGCCCCATTACCTCTAGCATTTGCTGGACATCATCTGGGCTAGGGCCAATGTGCCGTTTTACAAAAGGAATCGGCTCCTGTGCTATTTCTTCCAGCAGCTGCTGACGGCTAGACTCAGTATAAGGGCTAATAACTACCACAGGTTGCTCTCCAGACATGACTAGTTCATATTTTGCAACAAGTTTCTTTCAGCCGTCAGCAGTTAGGGTGTAAAAGTTATGTAATAATGAATGCTAAGTTATGAGTTAATTTAAAACTCATAACTCAAAACTCTACTCTCCTTCTACCTGTGCTCGATACTCATCCACAGACAGGGCATCATCTACTTCACCGGGGTCATTGACGCGCACCTTGAGCAACCAGCCCTCGCCATAGGGATCTTCTGCCACCTGCTCCGGTGCCTCCACCACTGCCTCATTGCGTTCGACGACTGTACCTGTAACTGCTGAGTTAAGCTCCTCCACTGCTTTCACCGATTCAACTGTACCGAAGCTTTTTCCCTTTTCCACGGCATCACCGATTTCTGGCAGTTCCAGAAACACAATGTCCCCCAGTTGGTTAACGGCAAAGGCACTGATGCCAATCGTTGCGATCTCGCCATCCATCCGCACATACTCGTGGGAGTCCAGGTACTTCAAGTCATTCGGGTATTCCAGGGACATATCACTTCCTCAACTATATCAAACAACTATTTAGCATAGACTTGCTCCATCACCGTTACGGTGGTGAAACCACTCTTGAGTTAATCCCCAACAAATTATTCCCTAAAAACCTCGATTTGATCTAGTTTTCCACACGACTTTTTGACCGATAAAACGGACGTTTAACCACAACAGATGGGTAAGCCTTGCCTCGAATTTCCACCTCCAGCTGTTGACCCAACTGACTCAGCTCAATCGGAACGTAGGCAAGGGCGACTGGATAATTGAGTGTGGGAGATAGCGTCCCACTGGTAATTTCTCCTACCACTTGACCTGTTGATAGAACTTGGTAACCATGACGGGCAATGTTACGACCTTGCATTTTCAGCCCCACCAGTCGGCGCCGCACTCCTGAGAATTTTTGCTGTTCTAAAACGTCACGACCAATAAAGTCGCCTTTGCTATCCAGATGGACTAACCAACCGAGCCCCGCTTCCAGAGGCGTAGTGATTTCGTCGATATCTTGCCCGTGGAGAGCCATTGCTGCTTCTAGCCGCAGGGTATCTCTGGCACCCAATCCGCAAGGAATGACACCGGACTGGAAGAGCGATCGCCACAGTTTTACCCCCGCATCTGGCTCCACCATTACCTCAAATCCATCTTCCCCGGTGTAACCCGTCCGAGCAATGAAACCCGGTTGACCAAGTACGGTTGCCTCTAGATGACCAAACGGCTTCACCTGGGTTAAGTCTTGCTGAACGAAGGGTTGTAGGCAAGCAGCTGATGAAGGTCCCTGCACGGCAATCAGGACTTTTTCTGGCGATAGATCCTGGAATTCCACCTGCTCTAGATCAAGATGTGACTGCAGCCACGCTTTGTCTTTGCCAGTGTTAGCGGCATTAACAATCATCACCCCCCGCTGCTCACCAGTGTCGTCCTGACCTTGGTAGTAGAAAATTATGTCGTCGATAATCCCAGCCTGGGGGTTTAACAACACGGTGTACTGTGCTTGACCGAGTTGCAACCGGCTCAAGTCTGAGGGTACTAACGCCTGGAGTTGCGAGATTAGCTGTTTCCCCCGCAAAGTAAATTTGCCCATGTGGGAAATATCGAACATACCCGCTGAAGTCCTTACAGCTTCATGTTCACGCCCAATGCCGCTAAACTGCACCGGCATCTCCCAGCCGCCAAAGCTCGTCAACCGCGCCTTTAGTTCTACAGCCAGCTGAAACAGAGGTGTCTGAGCCAGAGGCAGTGCTATTTCTGGTTTTAATTCTTCTGATTTAGCCACAGATAGTCTTTCAGTCGTAAATCAATATCTTTAATATCCTATGGGATATCTTCTTGCCCAGTCGCGTCAAGAGGCAATTCATGGGGGTTGTGTTGCAAAAACTATATGAGGACAAAAGCTCCTCATACATCTTTGTTCGTTATGCAGCAACTCCGAAAATTTGATACACGAATTCTACCTGAGACATCATGTCTCCTTTTTCAACTCCAAGAAAATTGACCTTTACGAATCATATTCATCGCTTCATAGCCCTGCAATGAACGCCAAAGCCGTGTTGACGACCCGAATCCCATCCCTGGATTCACCAGTCGTTTTATAAATCGGTGCAGAAAGTTCAATGATGTTATTGAGGTACTTAACAGGTCGTAACTCGGAAGATTGTGACAAAGTCTTGTCGGCTTTGAGTGAGTCAATCGCCTTGGGATAAGCGGCGTTTTTATCAACGTTAATGACTCGCGGTGACTGGTTATGAGCTGCATTCATAGAAAAAGCGGAAAAATCGTTCTGCCTTCGAGTGCATCCCGATGAGCCGCCAGCATAAACTCAAGCGTGTTGTACTCAGAATCGACGGCCCGGTAGAGATATCTCCACTCTCCCTTCACCTCGATATACGTCTCGTCCACGCGCCATGAGTCGTTGGTCGAGCGCAGGTGTGGACGGCAGGGCATGGATCAAAAGCAGGTAACACTTTGAGAACAGCCGTTGGGGAAAGGCG
>CAXUIG010000430.1:0-3944 GCA_964250845.1 uncultured bacterium
GGGTCTGAAGCGAAAGTATCGGCAGACAAGATGCTGCCAGACCCCATCACTTGTACGGAGTCAGAGGCATTTACAGATAAATTTCCCCCATTTCCTTGGTTCCCTGTATCAGTTGCAACAGACGCCCCGTCCGAGATGATCAACTTCCCTGTAGCAATCGTCAATTTTCCGGCCGCTCCGGCACCAAAAGTCTTAGCAAACAAGCTGCTCCCAGACCCCATCACTCGTACAGAGTCAGAGGCGGTAACATTCAAAGTCCCTCCCGATTCTGACCCTAGGGTATTGGCCACAAACTGGGAACCATCGGTGAGCGTCACCTGAGAGCCCCGGACTTGGATATCACCACTGCCCAAACCAGTGACAACTACCCTAACTAAATTACCAGAGGCATTTATGTTGCCGAAGGTTTGAATGCCGTCATAGCCGAGAAACCAGCCTTTGTTTATGGGTGTCAGGCTTACCAAACCAGGGCCTGCAACACTGCCCAACTCAATCCGTCCCCCTGATGCCGTATAAAAACCTGCTGCCGACACACTACCTTGATCCAGCGTTACATCACCGCCCACTAGCGCCAAAGTTTTACCGGGCTGCACCTGTAGACCAACTCGTTCACTATTTTGATTACCACTATTATCAGTCACTTGGATGGTCAATTGGGATTGATTGCGGATGCTCCCAGGGTTCGTCCCGAATTGCAAGCCAATGGGCACACTCACTGTCAACAGGGGTGTAGCTTGGGGGGCAGTCGCACTGAAGTTCGTCCCATCGGCAAATTTCAAGCTATTCGCTGTACTCCCCACGAACGAGCCGCCGATATTCAGTCGGGCATTGGGGCTAAAAACAATTCCCGACGGATTAATCAGAAACAGGTTGGCTGCACCCTTGGCTCGGATTAAACCCTCGATGTTCGATCCTGACCCACCTGTGACCCGGCTAATAATGTTCTGAATACTCAGGGCATTGTTGAAGGCGGCTACCCCATTAATGGGAACAGAAAACTGGGAAAAACTGTGGAACAGATTTGTCCCCCGCGTCGCTCCACCATTAATTTGGACAGCTCCAGGCCCGGTAGACGTGACTTGGGAACTTTCTTGGCCCAGTGTGTTATCTGGTCTGACCTGGGCTATTGCGCGTGAGCCCACTGTGCTAACCACCCCGGCTATTGCCAACGCACCCACCAGGCGTAACTGCCAATACCGACTAAGCCAGGTTAAAGTCATCACAGGCTTGCGTTCAATCACTTTGGGATTCGGTTCCACTCTTAGTAATTGCACTTGCTGAATACAGAACCGTGCCGATAATACTATTAGCATTAACAATTATTAACTAAATACTAGAGCGTCGGTTCATAAATCGTACTTGACGAAATTGCCATGATGGGCGCAGCTGAGAGACACAGATGCCTTAAAGTCAAATAAGTTTTCCATGGTTCTGTCTATGCGCCCCGGTAACTGGCATCCTCTGATCGAGTTGTCTCCCGCTGAAGCAACAGTCGAGTGCTTGCATCAATTGAGCCAAATTGTCTCAAGCGGCCAACTTCGGCTACTCACGCGCGAGTCAACGGATTTACACGGACTTTAGGGCATTATCCAGCGATTGGACCAGAATAACCCATCAACTCGTGAGGAAATCTCGCTTGTGGCGTGCGCCTGCTTCAGTGCCGCCAAGCGCTCACAAGTGCATCTTTTTCATGGAACGTCAGGAAACGGGGTCAAATGAGCAATCGTATAGAAACTTACGCGCGAGGCTTAAAACCTTGGTATGTCAGTGGAAGGATAATATTGCCGTTTGGTACGCTTATGCTTCCAATTGTTTCCGGCAGCATTATGCTTCCAGTGTCTCAAATCCTTGCAGGCTCTACGTTGGAGTTTAATGCATTGAAATGCATCAACCTAAAAATCAAGTTTTGAAGTACCTTATTTTGGCAAGTTTATCGTTCCATTTTTAGTTCCCGGCAATATTATGGTTCCGATTGTTTAATTAGGGTTGCGATCGCACAATGAAAGAATGAGCATTACAGCCTCGGTTGCGGCAACATTATGGTTCCAGTCGCGGCAATATTATCCTTCCACCGACATGGTATGTAAGCGTTCTATCCATCAATATTTTGATTGATTCGACTAAGACTTGCTAATTAATCTGGCTCTTCAGTACCTCCGCATGCTCTCAGAGCAAGTTTGCTAAGGTTAGAAGCCTTGTTAATCAAGGCTTTTAGAGTCTTCACAGTCAAATTTAGTCAATGTTACAGATAATATCGCCTGTAAACCTTGCCAGTAAAGAGTTTCAGCCAGGCTTATTGTAAATCAGCATAGTATGTACTGAAGAGCCATTAATCTTCTTCAACAGTAGACCAACGCCCAAGGCACACATCCCCAAAGTAAAGTTAGGCTCTGGCACAGGGGTAGAGGGTTTATTCACATAACTCACGCCTCCGTTTGCTACAGGCAAACCGAAAGGATCTGAATAAGCAATGAAGGAGCTGTTGTCTATCACAAGTGCGGGCTCGCACGTAACACCACAACCTGGGAAGGGCACAACTAATCTATCTGCAACGAGTTCCCCTGTATTTGGGTCTGTGTTAATCGAAGAAATCACAGTTAAGCGGTTAATAAATGCTACATTGGTATAGGTTTTATCTAAGAATGAAACCTTAAAATCAGTGAGTTTTGGGGGCCGAGCCAAAGGAGGAAAAGATGCATCTTCTTGTTGTAAAGTATCGTAGCTAAAAGCCCCACTGCCAAACACGCCATCTGGACCGTTCAAGCTGAAATCATAATTCAGTACAGCAGCCTGAACAGGGAGGGTTTTTATTGCTACTGAACTCAAGGCTATTCCTGCGATCGCTGCTCCGAATTGTTCGAATTTATTCATTTTCTTTTAGACAAATAATTATTGCCCAAATATTACCATAGGTTTTAAGATAATCATGACCTTTTTTGAATTGTCTGCACCTCTGCATGGGGTACTATTTTTGAAGGCGTCAATGCGTGAATGTTAGAGAAGCGACTTGACTTCGAGATACTTTGGCAAAGAGGTCAAACTCTCGCGGCCACTGCTCACCTGAATTACACATAGCATTACCCGGGTATTCCGTAGCATTGTAGCGTAAGGATTCAGGTAATGGGGAAATGACTGAAAAGCTTTTCCCGTAAAGGTTTGGAGGATAATTCAGCTTTTTTTAATTTTCAATAAGAATCGGTGGAATGGCCATTTCTCGTTGCTTGTTGAGAATATCAACTTATTTATTCTAGAAGTACGGATCTGAAATGCAATCCAGGCAAGGGTTTCAACACCTGAATCCTTACATTGTAGCCTTAAGTACACTTTTCGTTCCAATGCTACGGAATACCCTTCAGCCGTGAATATTCTCGGATGTTTGGTGCGCCCCCGATCAAAGATGTTGAACGGTTACGCACAGCCTAAATCAAGTGAGACGGTCATCGTTACACCAGCTCGATTACGACTTTGCCGAAGAGTTCCGGCGATGACTGCCATCGATAAGTGGATGACTATAAATAATTACACAGCATTCTTTGGGGGATATCTGTCGGAGTCGGGGGATCTTTTTAAAAGGCTGTGTAAAAATTTGCTGTCTCTGCGCTTAATACTGTTCCGAGATGAACCCGCCAATCGTTGGAGTGGCAGCAGATCAAAACCCATGAACTCGTGGGACAGATGTTTGATTAGGAACTCGACAAGCGCCTATGCGGTCATGGATGGAGTAGAGGCTCTCTTGCCAAGAGGGAAAATACACCACGGAGCGTTTTAAGTTTAATTCGGTCGCGTCTTCTTAAGCTATCTTTACACAATTGTGTTTTTCCCCGCCTACCTACTTAGTTGTCCTTTTGAGCGGGATATCAAGCTGTTTGACAATACCTTGTAACACAAGCCACCCCTGTGCAAACTCAGGGCGAACGCATCTTAATTTTATACCAAGCCTTGAT
>CAXUIG010000431.1:0-3913 GCA_964250845.1 uncultured bacterium
CAGAGTATTCTGTCCGGCGACTCCGCGCCGCTTGCGGCAGTGTGGGTAGTTCACTGTCCGCGATCAAATTGTGAGCAGCTCTCTACTCTGACTTCTGGGGGGAATTGTTGCTGTGGGCGAGTAAACGCAGTTAACATGCTACACAGACATAACTTTGACTAATTCTAAACAGTAAAGTTTTACAAAATATATTAAGCTTCATCCAATGACTAACCAAAATTGCTGTATAGGAACACTCTTTTATTTATGACCAGCCCCTTCCTGACTCGCCTCCATAGTCCAGAGCGCCCTGTAATAGTCTTCGATGGCGCAACGGGTACTTCGCTGCAAACGCAAAACCTTACCGCCGAAGACTTCGGTGGACCTGAGTACGAAGGCTGTAACGAGTACCTAGTATATACCAAGCCAGAGGCTGTGGAAAAGGTTCACCGGGACTTCCTGGCTGTTGGAGCGGATGTGATTGAGACGGATACATTTGGCGCTGCGTCGATTGTGCTGGCGGAGTACGACCTGGCAGACCAGGCATACAGTCTGAATAAAACAGCAGCTGAACTGGCCAAGCGCGTGGCAGCTGAGTTTTCTACCCCAGAAAAACCCCGGTTTGTCGCTGGTTCGATGGGACCAACGACAAAGCTGCCAACTTTAGGCCACATTGACTTTGACACGATGCAAGCGTCCTTTGCAGAGCAGGCAGAAGGGCTGTATGACGGGGGTGTTGATTTATTCATTGTTGAAACCTGTCAGGATGTTTTGCAAATCAAGGCAGCACTGAATGCAGTTGAGTCAGTCTTCCAGCGCAAGGGTGAACGGCGAGCGCTAATGGTTTCCGTAACGATGGAAGCCACCGGCACAATGCTCGTGGGCTCGGATATCAGCGCAGTACTGACAATTTTGCAACCTTACCCCATTGACATTCTAGGGCTCAACTGTGCCACGGGACCAGACCGGATGGCAGAGCATATTCGCTACCTGTCGGCTCATTCCCCCTTTGTGGTTTCGTGTATTCCCAATGCTGGTCTTCCAGAGAATGTTGGCGGTCATGCCCACTACCGGCTGACACCGATGGAGTTGCGGCTAGCGTTGATGCATTTTGTAGAAGATTTGGGCGTGCAAGTGATTGGCGGTTGTTGCGGCACGCGACCTGACCACATCAAACAATTGGCAGAAATTGGCCAAACCCTGAAGCCAAAAGAACGGCACCCAAGCTATGAGCCCGCTGCGGCTTCGATTTACAGTGCCCAGCCTTACGATCAAGAAAACTCGTTCTTGATTGTGGGTGAACGGCTGAATGCCAGCGGTTCTAAGAAGTGCCGCGACTTGCTCAATGCAGAAGATTGGGATGGTCTAGTTGCTTTGGCTAAGTCACAGGTGCGGGAAGGGGCGCACATCCTGGATGTGAACGTAGATTATGTGGGGCGCGATGGTGTGCGGGATATGCGGGAGCTAGTGTCCCGCCTGGTAACCAATGCGACGCTGCCGCTGATGCTCGACTCCACGGAATGGGAAAAGATGGAGGCGGGGCTGAAGGTATCTGGCGGTAAATGCCTGCTCAACTCCACTAACTATGAAGATGGAGAACCTCGATTTTTGCAGGTGTTGGAGTTGGCTCGGAAATATGGCGCTGGGGTGGTCATTGGCACAATTGATGAGGAGGGGATGGCACGGACAGCAGAAAAAAAGGTGGCGATCGCAACTCGCGCCTATCACCAAGCTGTCGAATTTGGCATCCCACCCCACGAAATCTTCTTTGACACCCTAGCCCTACCTATCTCCACTGGCATTGAAGAAGATAGAGCCAATGGCAGTGCCACGATTACATCCATCCGCCGCATCAGAGAAGAACTCCCAGGCTGTCACGTCATGTTAGGAGTTTCCAATGTTTCCTTCGGGTTGAACCCAGCGGCGCGGGTGGTGCTGAACTCGATGTTTTTGCACCTGGCGATGGAAGCGGGAATGGATGCCGCCATTGTCAGTGCTAGCAAGATTCTGCCCTTGGCAAAAATTGACCCCAAACATCAGGAAGTCTGCCGCCAGCTGATTTTTGACGAGCGACGATTTGAGGGGGAGATTTGTGTTTATGACCCTTTGACAGAGCTGACCACGCTGTTTGAGGGTGCGACAACAAAGCGCGATCGTAGCCTTGATGAAAGCTTGCCGGTGGAAGAACGCCTCAAGCGTCACATCATTGACGGTGAGCGCATTGGTCTGGAAGAACAGCTGTTCAAAGCTCTAGAGAAATATCCTCCCCTGCACATCATCAACACCTTCCTGCTTGATGGCATGAAAGTGGTGGGCGAACTGTTCGGCTCTGGGCAGATGCAGCTGCCCTTCGTACTGCAATCAGCTGAAACAATGAAGGCAGCAGTGGCGCATCTGGAGCCGTTCATGGAGAAGCAAGACGCTGGAAACAATGCCAAAGGGACAGTGGTGATTGCTACTGTCAAAGGAGATGTTCACGACATCGGTAAAAATCTCGTAGATATTATTCTGTCCAACAACGGCTACAAGGTGATTAACCTGGGGATTAAGCAGCCTGTGGACAACATCATTGACGCCTACCATCAGCACAAAGCTGACTGCCTTGCCATGAGTGGGCTACTAGTGAAATCCACTGCTTTCATGAAAGAAAACCTGGAGACATTCAACCAGCGGGGGATCACGGTGCCGGTAATTCTGGGCGGTGCGGCTCTGACACCCAAATTTGTCTATGAGGATTGCCAAAACACTTATAAGGGTAAGGTCGTCTACGGCAAAGATGCCTTCTCTGACTTGCACTTCATGGATAAGTTGATGCCTGCCAAGGCACAAAACAATTGGGATAACCTGCTGGGATTTTTAGATGGATTAGCCGAAACCGCTCAGGCGTCAGATAACGGTCACAAACAGTCTGGAAGTGAATCTGAGGCAATTGACTCAACTGGAGTTGAACCAGCTCAACCCAAAGTTGTGGACACACGCCGCTCTGAGGCTGTAGCAGTAGATATTGCTCGCCCGACGCCGCCTTTCTGGGGAACTCAGCTGTTGCAGCCAACTGATATTCCTTTGTCAGAGTTGTATGAGTATATGGATTTGCAAGCGCTGATTGCAGGTCAGTGGCAGTTCCGCAAGCCCCGTGAACAGTCGAAAGAAGAATATGAGGCGTTCCTAGCTCAGAAGGTCTATCCGATTCTGGAGCAGTGGAAGCAGCGCATCTTTGAAGAACAACTGCTACATCCCCAAGCAATTTACGGATATTTCCCAACTCAGGCTGAGGGAAATTCTCTGTATATTTATGATCCGGCAGGGATGAACAACAGCGGCGCCCAGGAGAAACCGGTGGCGGTATTTGAGTTTCCCCGGCAGCGATCGCTGCGGCGTCTGTGTATTGCTGATTTTTATGCGCCAAAGGAATCAGGTCAGTTGGATGTGTTCCCAATGCAGGCGGTAACTGTGGGGAATATTGCTACTGAGTACGCCAAGTCGCTGTTTGATGCCAACCAGTACACGGACTATCTCTACTTCCACGGGATGGCGGTGCAGATGGCAGAATCTATAGCGGAGTGGCTACACGCCCGAATTCGTCGGGAGTTGGGTAATGCTTCCCAGGAGCCGGATAATATCCGTGACATTCTGGCTCAGCGTTATCAGGGCTCTCGGTACAGTTTTGGCTATCCAGCTTGTCCAAATATTCAGGATCAGTACAAGTTGCTGGAGTTGTTGGGGAGCGATCGGATTAACCTGTACATGGATGAAAGCGAACAGCTGTATCCTGAACAGTCAACTACAGCAATTATCGCCTATCACCCAGCTGCGAAATATTTCAGTGCTTAAGTTAGCTATTAGTTGTGGAGCAGGGTGGGTAATACCCACTCTGTCAAAAAGCGTAAGCGTTCAGGGGGGGGAAGTGGTCGCTGTGGAATTGACCCCCGGTTCT
>CAXUIG010000432.1:0-3894 GCA_964250845.1 uncultured bacterium
CCGGGGGTCAATTCCACAGCGACCACTTCCCCCCCCTGAACGCTTACAAAAGAACTTTATTCGAGCGTTTTACCACTTATGCAAATCATTTATTCATGTCAAGAGACTATTTGTACTCGTTACTCATCATCAAGTTTTTGACTTCCCAAAGATATTTATGTATAGTTAATTTTTTTACAACTCATTTAGGACTGCTATAGCGAGCAAAGAATCCGATATCATCGAGCGCAATCATCGTCCACGGCTTGTCTGCCATCGGCACCGTAAACACTAGGGTTGGAGCGTCTGCCGAACGCGGCTGTGGGGCGAAGTAGGATTGCAAATTTTCAAAGTAGGAAGTCGTTAGCAAAACAGTAATGTGGTGGCGGTACCAATCGTCCTGCGTCTTTTGCTCCTGAATGTAATCTTGAACAACACCTTTGGCATCGGAGTGAGGCACTGTGAGGAAGCCACTGGATAATCGATGCATGTGATCAAGGGAGCTATAAACAAAATGCTGCACGCCAACTTCTTTGGCAATGTTTAGCATCAATTTGCCCTGAGCAATTTCTGCATCTCGGCTGGCTTCTAGAAACGACATCTCATCAGGAAAATCGGCAGGATTGAGCGTCCCCCACATATCGGTGTTGCAGTAAACCCCATAAACGCCTTGCATAGCGGCAATGATATCTTCCGCGTTGTTCGTGTTTCCCTCAAACAATTCGACTCGGTTGCTGAGTTTTGCCAAAGCAATTGCACGATCGCTATTTACATTACGCGTCAATGCCCGAATTATCCATTGATTTTCCCTGTCTGCCAACAGATGTGAGATCACCTTGCTTCCCATTACACCTGTTGCGCCAATCACCAGGATTGTTCTATCTGCTTGACTCATAGTGTATCTCCTTTCAAATCCAATTGCTTACAGTTATCAGTCTATTCCTAAGCAAAATATAGATAAATAGCGATCAAAGCAACTGTGAAGTGAAAATTTTTCATGAATTAGCTATGATCAGCCCAAGCTCGCTCTTTCTCTGTGCTGATGGAAAAATTCAAAGCGATTTCGGTGTTTCTCTGCGTTGTGGAAGCCAAAAGTTTTGCCAGGGCGGCAGAGCGGTTGTCACTCACTCCATCTGCGGTCAGCAAGTCTATCTCAGCCTTGGAAGATGAATTGGGCGTACAACTTCTCACGCGCTCAACCCGCAGTCTCCGTTTAACGGAAGATGGAACGGCCTTTTATGAACGATGTCGCAACCTGCTCACCGAGTATGAGGAAATTGAGATGAGTCTCCGGGGAACTCACGCGATTCCCCGTGGGAAGTTACGAGTTGATATGCCCGTCGTCATTGCCCGCTCACTGATCTTTCCAGCCCTACCTGATTTTCTACGGCGCTATCCTGACGTGCAGATTGAATTAGGTGCCAATGATCGCCCCATTGATCTGATTCAAGAAGGCTTTGATGCAGTCATTCGCTGGGGAGAACTCAAGGACTCTCTACTGATAGCTCGCTACCTCTGTCATGTGCAATGGGTCACATGTGCTTCACCGGATTACTTAGCAATCTATGGTGAACCTAAAACACCGCAAGACTTACACCAGCACAACTGTATTAACTACTTTTTCACACCCTCTGGACAAAGCTTTGAATGGCAATTTGAGCACGATGGAACCCAACACACTTCGAGCGTGAAAGGGAATCTTTTGACCAATAATCCCGATATTCTACTTGAAGCCGCACTGTCAGGTATGGGAATCTATCAGACTGCCAACTTTGCCGTACACCCCTACCTGCAATCTGGACAATTACAGGCAATTCTGCCTGATTATCAAACGAGAGGACCTGCCATTTGGTTGGTTTATCCCCAAGCTCGGCATCTGTCTGCCAAAGTGCGAGTCTTTGCGGAATTTGTCGTAGAGTTGATGACTCCACTTCGGAATAGGGTGGTCTGACGGTTGGCTTGTTGGTGGGAAAATCCTATTTTATGACAAATCGTTAGCATTAACGTTGTACTCCCCCAACTGTTAGATGCGCCCATCGCCCTCCACTGCCCATAATTACTGGTTAAGTCGAATAATTTTGTACTGTTTGCCACCTGCCGTGTCTGAATCCAGTCCAAAAGATGTCAGCTTCAAAATCTTCGACATCGTAATGTACAGGAATTTGGCGACTAGCCAGCAAGTGTTGGAATAGTAGCTGATTCATCCCGGCAAGACGGCTAGCTTGTCCTAAAGTTAGTTTCTCTTTTTGGAAGAGCATGACTGCTATTTCCTGCTTTAACTTAGCTTCCGACATCCGGGCTGCCTGTAAGATTTCAACAGGAATGATGTGGCTTATGTTGTCTTCTTCCGTAGTTTTTATGAAACCTAGCACTATCTTACAAAAGGTGCGACCGCTCCTTTTCCTCGCCGTCATCTCTGGAAAATTGGCGCGTCGGATTTCAGATTGGGTGAAGGCATTCGCTTAGGCGTTAGCTACGCTTCACGCGCTTTTATCGATGTCCAGGCTAAGTGAGGGGAAGTGGAGTGCGAGCTACCTTTAGAGTTTCAGTGTAATCACGGTCGTCAGCAGTTTATGCGTTTGTTTAAGCTGTAGCTAATTCCACTTCTCTTTCACTGACTGTTTATCAGAATGTTGCTTTAGGAGCGCAAAGCAATGAAAGAATTCGGCTTGACTCTGGAACAAACCAGAATTATGTTTAGCTATCAATACCACTTGACCTTAGGAGATATTGAATATGATTTTTTTTTTGATAAAAAGGTACTCAAGCGTGAATGGTTATCCAAGTGGCAAGACTCAACAGAGCTTTTTTTGAATATTCAGATCAATAAAAATAGCACAACTAATTATACTTTCGGTTTGCTTGCTGACTTCTCTTTGCTCAAAAAGGAAGTTGAAATAATCCGAAAAGAGCTAGATAGTAAATTTACTCTTATGGTGATATTATTAGAGGTTACATTATTTACTCCCTATTATCCTCTGGGCGACAACGAGCAGCAATTCAGAGACTTAAAGATATATGATGAAAATAAGCTCATAGGAATGCTAGAGTTTTTTGCTGGCACACTGGAGATAGATACAAATTGTGTTAAAAAATTTAAAACTGCCTACAACCAAGCTGTTGACGGAATTAGCGGACGTACATTCAATCTTTTGTTAGGTGGCTTATTTGGAACAATTTTTTTAGCAGTAATAGCTGCCTTTGCAACGCCACTTATAGCAGGTCTGCTTGCACCTATACTGGTACCTGGACTTTCTGGTGCAGCAGCAGTATCAGCAGTTTTGGCCTTTCTTGGGGGAGGTGCAATTGCAGCAGGTGGTTTTGGTATGGCTGGTGGATTGGCCGTAATTGTCGGCGGCGGTGCAATTCTTGGTGCTGGTGCTGGTGCTGGAGTCGGTTCTTTATTTGCTCAATGCCCAGACACAGCTTTGACACAAGCTGCAAAACTTGAAGTAGTTCTGAGAGAGATTATTCTAGTTCAAAAAGACATTCGTTTTGCTCAAGAAATTATAAAAGAGCAAAGGAATGCTATTCGCTCTCTTGAAGATAAGATGTTTGAGCTGCGTCGTAATCAAGAAAAAAACAAAGCTGAAATAGAAAACCTTAAAAAGGCAATAGAGTATCTAAATAAAGCTTTGGAAAGAAATGAAATTTTACTGTTTTAACCACTACAATATTTGTTGACACTATGACACAATTATTTGATTTTAATAATGAAAGTCGAGATGTTGCTGAACAACTTGTAAATATTAAATGTGAGCTGAATGAATTCCACAATAGTCAAGAAGAAGATTTTGATGAAGTAGAAAAATTAAACTCTGATTTGATTGAGTTAGCTAACAAAACTGGGGGTTCCCTAGAAACTGAACTTTAGACTAAGTGGGCGATCGTTAACTCGGCTTACCCATTAGAATT
>CAXUIG010000433.1:0-3878 GCA_964250845.1 uncultured bacterium
GAGTACCCATTCTTCCGAATAGGATGCAGTAGTGGGCTTGAGGAGTAGCCACACCTGCCCGGATTCCAGTTCTTCTTTGTCCACCACCTGCATCACTGAGGTGTACGGGATATGGAAGTAGTCGCCAATCTGGGCTCTAGCTGTTGGCTTGTTCCAAATCTTCGAGGATTGAGGAAGCGGTCTGGAATCGACTATCCGTGCAGTCATTGCTACAATTCCTTATGTATATCTAGTGATTGCCTCAGTCAGTTCGCTGCTGAGTCGGGCTTTTGTCAGTCATTTCAGCCTTCAATCGAACCGCCCCAGTCAGGTTGTAGAACCTGGGGCAAATCCTTCACCTTCTCTGCGCGGTAGCGCTTCTTACAACACATTTCTTTCGGGCTGGAAGTCCGCTATCTCTTGATGTCATCGCCAGAGAGTAGATGGGGCATTCCTTTGAAACCCAGTCAAATGACTAGGAGCAAGACTTTCACTCCTCTGCCGCACCATCAGTTAACTTCGTTTACTCGGTTTGGCTCAATATGTCGGGAATAACTGGTAGCAACCCCTCTCTATCGGGGACTCATATCAGTATTCCTTGGTGATTAGGAGTCTTTTGTCTTCGGTCGGGTATCTGGCCTGGTTCTGCTGCCTTTCGAGGAGCACGTTGGCTTTTGTCCCTGGCGGGTCTTTCTTTTACGGAAGGTCGTCGCCTTTCCCAGGGAAAGCTTCCCAGTCCTCCTCTTTCTGTCGTGCTGTCCCTTGGAGGAAGCAGACTTAGTACCTGGTTTTTCTATACTTTTAATATACCTTCTATTAGATGGTAATGCAAGGGATATACTGATACTAGTTAGTTATGGCTAGGGCTTACTTCCATCATTTATACTAATAGTGCGTAAATTGTAAGAATACCTTCTAAGAGTAGGTTACACTAAAGATAGTAAACTTAAGGAATGACAGTGAAAGTGCAGTTAAAAGAAGTTAGAACAGCTAGGGGCATCTCTCAAAACGAGCTAGCGCGGCGTTTAGAGATGTCCCTAGCCAATGTGCAAAAAATTGAATATGGAAAAGCTAAGTCAATTCCGCTCGATACCTTAGATAACCTCTGCAAGGTGCTTAGATGCTTACCAGGAGACTTATTGCAGTTTGTCCCTGATGAGGACGACGATCAGGAAGGAATTCCTGCTCAAGAGGGGCTTAACAAGTCAGAGCGACATAATAAGTTCAATGACGCTCCTCCTCTAACTAAGCTTGGGAGCACTCGCTCTGACTTCACTGTCATCTCTGAAATGCTTGAGTCAGCCTAAAGTTGTTTCATCCCGGCTCTACTCCCTAATCCTCGCAGTTCCAGATTCTGGGGGTTTTAAAAAAGTTATTCCATTGAAGGAAAGCGCAGTGTTTTGGGATAAAAGCGTGCGACATGAAGAGATAAACGTTTCCGGCGCAGAGTTCTTTGGAGATATTTCGGCTTGGGCCAATCGGACTCCAGCACGAGATTTACGCGAAACGCAGAAACAATGCTCTAGCCCAGCGGCTAACTGGACAGATCGCTGACTACCACAACCCACCCATAAAGCATTGGAGGTTGCAGTATGACGATCCTATCGGATTCGGTCCTTGTTGAATCGAGAACAGCTCGTGATGATCAGCTTGGGGACATGCCCCATGAAAAGGCTCAGACCATCATCGAAAAAGTGAAGGGGCTCTAATGAGCGCTCTGGCAAGGGGTCGGAATCGCCACGAGTGAGCAAATGAAAGAATTTTATGACGTAAATATCGATGCCATAGAGTCGGCGTTGCGTCGTTATCGAGATGAATTTGAATCAGATGGGCTAAAAACGCTCAAAGGCAAGCAGCTTAAGGATTTTAAGCATGCTTCCGCCGCCGCAGCGGAAGCATCTAGAATCTCTCAGTTAGTTACCTGGACACCCAGAGCTGCCTTGCGTTTAGGCATGGTCTTGAAAGATTCTGCAGTTGCTAAGGCACTCAGAACTAGTATTCTTGACGCGGTAGAACATGTAATTCCTGCTAAAAACCAGGAGATTGAACGGATGAAGTTGGAATTGCAACTGATGCAAGCTAAGCAAAAGTACTTAGATGTGAGCTATGCCATCCAACTTTCCACCAGTCCCTCCATGTTGAGCTACCTCCGTGGTGATGCCCCGCCACCGAAAGAAGTTGAACACGTCAAGTATTTTGTGGACGCTCGTACTGGTAAGGAGGTTGGGAGTAGTGAGGGGCGATCGCTAACTCAGTTAATTACGGATGTCGGGTTGAATCCAAAATCCAAGCGCGACTCATACCGCGTCAAGCGTGCTCTAAAGCGCTGGGGCTTTGATTACGACCGCATGGAAAACTGGAGCGAAGCTTCCTACCTGCGTAAATACCCAGTCCTCAAGGATGAAATCTACGACCAGGCGTTAAAAGCAGTACTGGGCGAGGTCATGACCGGGGAGTCAGAACAAAATCTCTTCGTCCATCAGATGCAGCAGACTGCTCTGAATCCGCAGTCTCAGCCAAGAGGACTCCAGGAAGTAGAGCCATGAGCACACCCCATCACGACTCAGAGCAAGAAAAGAGCATCGACCAGCTAAAGACTGAGCTAGAGATAGCACAGCAGCAGCTAGCGCTAACTCAAAAAGAACTCGTAGCTCAACAACAGCGCCTAGAGGCTAAACGCCAGGAGTTCATTTCGGAATATGGTGCAGAACTCCTGGCACTGCTTGAAGGCGACCCTAGAGCGAAAGTGTTCATCACACCTGTGGTCGAGAAGCTGGTATTGAAAGACCAGTCAGGCAACATCATCTCAAAAACCGATGGTGTCGTAATCGGCAATATAGTCGAGGTGAGATTCATTGATTCACCCCAGCTTTTTTGAGGGGGACGGGACAAAGCAAGCGATCGCTCAAGCTCTTGACTTGTGAAAGGGCGAATCCCTCCAGTCTCCTTTTACCCAAAAGCATCTGGGTTTTCAACACCCCAAAAGTTTGATTACTGGATCTACCCACCCCAGTTGCAAAGCACTTTCAAAGCATCCACTGGTAGTGAGTTAGAAGCCTGACAACAGAAAACTTATCGAAATAAAAGCGAGAACTGTTCATGCAAACTAACTGCACACTCCCAACAATGGAACTCATTGCCGACAACTCAAATGCCAACTCTAATCCAAAAGAATACCTGATTGACCGTGATGAACTTCTTCATCTGCGCGAGTTAGGGTTGATTCAACCAAAGTTGTTTGTTTACCTGGCAATCAAGCTTAGCTATGAGCATTCAGAGCCTTCTATCGACATTCCTGCTTTCTGCGAGCAGTGGGAATTGAAAGAGGAGGATTTTTCTACGGCTTTAGCTCAGCTCCATAAAAAGAAAGTTCTGCAACCAGTGGCGCGTCAGTTAACGCTCCAGTTGTTTTAAGTCAATAGCTACTGGCAGCACAGATTTAATCGGGAGTGTTACATGCACTGACCAATTTTGAATTGTTTTGACTCGGGACGCAGCCGAAAGCCTAGAGGTTTGGTCAACAGCAGTCCCACTAGAACACATGAGTTTAGTTTTCGCCCCCGCGTATACACACCGGAAAAATCATGAAATTAGGTACTTTCCTACGGGAACTAGGCCAGCCAGTTGCCTATTATCTATCAGCTCGCCCAAATTACTGGTGGAGTCGTAGCTAATTTGTTTTTGTGCCAGATGTACTACTGGCAGGGTAAACAAGACGATCCTAACGGTTGGATTTACAAAACTCAAGCTGAAATTGAAGCTGAAACCGGCCTCAGCCGGACAGAGCAAGAAACGGCTCGGAGATTACTACGCCAAAGGGGTCTGCTCAAAGAGCGCTACAAAGGGTATCCGTTCAGAGGGGGTCAGGAAGCCAGTATTATTTGGTGTTGAGAATTCCG
>CAXUIG010000434.1:0-3843 GCA_964250845.1 uncultured bacterium
GAATTCTCAACACCAAATAATACTGGCTTCCTGACCCCCTCTGAACGGATACGATTAGACAGCGTTTACGCCGAGCTGCACAAGACATTTGGGAGATCGGTCAAAAACTAGCTGAGGTGAGATTGCGGCTTAACCACGGTCAGTTTGAAACCTGGTTGAAAGCTGAGTTTGGCTGGAGCCATCGCACAGCCTACAACTTCATCAATGTCTATGAAGCTTTTGATAAGACTGTAAATTTTGCAGAAATCGATATTGCTGCCTCCGCCCTTTACTTACTAGCTGCGCCGTCAACGCCACAAAATATGCGCAATCAGTTTGTGCAACAAGCTAGAGCAGAGGAGAAAATAACTTACAAACAGGTTCGAAAAACACTTACAGCAATTTTCAGGTAAATAGACCACAGTGATTGAACCAAGCGAAGGCATCATCTTCGTAATGTAATTTACAGTATCAGCCATTGCAAGGTGATCGTGATTCAAGGGTTCGTGCCTCACTCCGAACGGAGAAATTGCTTTAGTTTCGACAAACATTGCTCTATGGGGGATAAGTCAGGAGAGTAGGGTGGCAAAAATTTGACCTTTGCACCGACTGACAGAAAAGCAACTCTTATTGATAAAGAAGAACCTATCTTTTTTTAGCACAAGCTGCTTAAACCTTGAGCCGGTAACACTTTCAGGCTAGTTCGTCGCCCCGACAGCAAAAAAAATAGAAAACAATGATACAATTTTATCCATCTATTGACATTGAGCAGCTGCAACAAGACCTTCCCTACTTAATTGAAACCATGGAGTGGGTCAGAAATTTTTTGGGAAAACCTCATCCTGATTTAGGTAGATCTGGTCCTGTTTGCCCTTTTGTGCCAAGCGCCCTACAGCTAAACGCTATCCGAATGAGAGTTATTCGGTCTTCACATTTGGAGCATAAAAAAATTGAAGAGATTGTTAGATCCTACCGAGATATATTCCTTGAAATAGAACCCCAAACCGGAGAAGCCGCCCTTAACAAAGCAATATTGCTGATCTTTCCTGATGTCCGTACAGAGGAGGCTTTCAAACTTATTGATGGTGTCCAACAAGAACTTAAGCCTTTCTTTGTTGAGGCGGGACTCATGCTAGGTGAATTTCATAAGCGTAATCAAACCCCAGGGCTGCGCAACCAAAATTTCCGTCCACTTCGCAGCCCCATTCCGATGCTAGCCATCCGCTTTATGGTTGAAGGGGATCTTCCTTTTCTCCACTGTGCAAGCGATAAGCCACACTTACGTATTAAGTTTATCGAAGCTTATTTACAACATCTGAGCAAGGTGATTAAAGATGAAAGAAATTTAAATAATGCTCTTGAAGCATTGGTGTCGGCACGAAGTCAGATCCAAACAAGCCATTTTTGAGTTGAGATTGTTATTCAAGCAGAGCAGGTGATGTTATGGTGCAAACCATCCAGGCTAGAAATGCAACCCTCCGGGATCTGATCGATAACTTTGGACTCGAACTCGTCCGGGACAATCAATTCTTCCGCGAATGGCAGGACAACCTAACTGCAGTCACTGACTCAGATCAGCAACTCCTAGATCGGGTAGTTGATGGATTTATCAATCTGCTGAACTATCCTCCTATACTTGAAGATGTGGTCAGGATGTCAGTGCTTGGCCCACTGCTCTTCATTAGCGGCTTCTACCTTCCTCCCTTCCACGTCAAGTCAGAGCAGTCTGTAGAAATCACCACTGAGGACGAGGGAACACTAATCACAGGTAGCCTCGATGTCCTAGTCCTCAAAGATCGATTGTGGATTCTGGTGGTTGAGTCTAAGAGAGTCTCAATTTCTGTTGAAGTTGGACTCCCCCAAATCTTGTCTTACATGCTGGGCAGTCCCCCTTCAGAGCCAACCTGCTTCGGCATAATCACCAATGGCAGCAGTTTCATTTTTGTCAAACTCGTCAAAGGCAATCCACCTCAGTATGCAACTTCCAAACTATTTGGCATTCGCAATCCAGGAGACTTGTACACCGTCTTCAGCATCTTCAAGCAGCTCGGTCAACTAGCCTTCTGAAAAATGCTATTTTTCCCTTTTAAGTTGAAACACGGCGGCATTCCGAATGTCTGGGTCAATGTCTTGAGCGTTATCCTGAAGTCGCTCTATCTCTGAACCTCCGGGTTGGCTGCTAAATGCAGCATTGACTATTGTGTCAAGATCGTCTTCAGTGACACCTGCATACCACTGGCAATCAGGGTAAAGGATAATGATCGGGCCGTAGCTGCAAGCGTTGAAGCAGATGTAGGGGCGTACCTTAACCTCCGGCCTTTTTGACTCGACTGACTCAACGCTGGACGAATTCTCAGCAGTGACAAGATTAGCCTTCTGGGCCACCTTCTGACGCAGCTTCTCCACGTATCCTTCTGCACCATCCTTAAGGCAGAATTCATTTTGACAGACATAAATAGTCCGTGTGTCTGGGTTGGCACCATTACCCATAAAGCGTTCTGACATTGATTTCTCCTTTTGGCTCACAGCCACACTGCATTTATTTCCTCGAACGGTCTCGGCGGCGAGCATTGTGAGCCTCGTTGGCCTTGCGGATGTTTTCGACCACCTGCGGCCAGAAGATGCCTGTAAGGTCAACTGGAGCTGCTACCTCGCCACAGTTCTGGCAAGTGCCCACTTGGTTGCGGTTATACTCCTGACAAGTCTCCCAGTAAACTTGCTGTGCTATCTCTTCACCTGCGTCAAAGCTCTTGCTGTATAGTAGGTGATTGCAACGCTGGCAATAAAAGCTAATCTCCTCATGGCCCGCTGGCTCAGCTTTGAAGCGCAGTTGCAGGCACTCACCGTCTGGGATCAAATGATTTGGTATACCAGCTGGTAGATAGACAGCGTCACCCGGCTCAAGCTGCATGTAGTTGTACTCGCAATCCTTGAACTCGATGCGGCAGCGACCACTCAGGTTGAGGATTGTCTGGTCCTTATCCGACGAGAGCCAAAACGGTTGTGGCACTTTGTTGCGGCTAAGGTAAACCATCGGATCAATGCCTGGAGTCAGGACTGGAAAGTCGTCGTAAGAACCAATTGTCCGGTTAGAGGCACCAAAAATATTCAGAAAGCGGCCACGTTCAGCCAGGGGGCCTTGTGGCTGTTGTGTCCCAGCGCTCATTGCTTATTTCCTATTGTCTCCAATTGGGTACTAGACGCACTTTGATTGGCAAGAAAGCTTTCGTAGTCGGTTCGCGCTCGGTTAGCTAGCCGCACTTGGCGAGTATACAGGCTCCAACTCATATTCTCAATCGGGAAGTGGGGTAAAACGGTACCGCAACCGTGGCAAGTGCGATCGCTCTGGTTGAATTCGTTCACGGCATCAGGACCCAACACAGTCACTGTCTTGAGTTCGGGATAGTAAGGCTGTTGCTCGCCCTCAAAGTTGTCCATCTCCTTGCGGAAGACCAGCTTTTTACATTCGGGGTTGGGGCAATAAATCGAGAAGACTTCCCTCTGGGGCGGCTTCTCTTTGTTGCGTTGAATTATCAGCGCCACACTGTAGGCATCGGGGTTAGACTCCTGCGTACCTGTGTGGTTACTTACCTCGTGTGTCCTAGCTCCTACCGCTAGCATGCCCAAAGGCCGCTGGAATTGGTTATTGACCAATGAGATAAAAAGTTCTTCGCAGTCATTGGTATGATGGAAGTCGAATTCGGGAGAGTCGGGGTAGTTGAGGCTATAAACTCCACCCAGTACAATCGCACCTGGGTGCAGGTAGGGGAAGAGCGACGTGATCCCAGGTACCCCGGTGTGACTGATCAGATGCTGGAACACATTAGTTTTCATCGGCTGGCGCTTGGAAGAGGAGGGGGGGAG
>CAXUIG010000435.1:0-3754 GCA_964250845.1 uncultured bacterium
CCAAAGATATTTATGTATACTTAATTTTTTTACAACTCATTTAGGACTGCTATATTAGTTTGCTAAGGTTAGAAGCCTTGATTATCAAGGCTTCTAGAGTCTTCACAGTCAAATTTAGTCAATTTTACAGATAATATCGCCTGTAAACCTTGCCAGTAAAGAGTTTCACCCAGGCTAATTGTAAATCAGCATAGTATGTACTAAAGAGCCGTAAATCTTTTGCTGCCGTCAAATGGCTATTTAAGTTCGAGACCAATCATCAGCAATTTGATTTTCCTAAGTTACATCAATATGCGCCCTGTTCGTAAATCATTTAGGATTGCTATAGTACGTAACTGTGAACAAGCGTCTGTTGTTAGGATTGTCAGGAAAGTACCATTGGCCTTGAATATAATTTTCTAAGCATTGACCAGACCAAATCTGAGTGGTTTGTTCTTTTCCTACATACCGATTAAATTGGATATTTGAAGCCTTCCAATAACCATTGGCTATTCTAGAATCAACACCCAGGTTATCAACTTTCATCTGTGCTTGAAAACATGTACCCTGAGGACATTTGTAAACTTGCGTAATTTTAAATTCTCCACTCACGCTCTGGGTTTGAAACTGCTGATACGGTGACTGAAACTTGATTATGTAACTTTTTCCACTGCTCAACTTACTGTGACAATTAATCTGTTTTACCTCTTGGGCAATGACCGCATGCAAAGTTATAAAAATCATTAATAAGCCAGCAGTCAGGGAAAATTCTGGTAATTTTTGTACTTTAAGACTCATAAATTATATAATTCAAAAAAAATGGCTCTATCGCTCGAACTATGTCAATTGCGTTAAATTTCATGCAAAAGCCTTAGAGTCACCCTAAAAACAAACTGCCCGGCCGAATATCAAGATCTCTCGCAACGTTTCGACAAATAACCGAATGGCACTAAGTTAACATGAAAGCCTTAACCACTGCAATAATAGACGCCGTCGATTAACGGAAGCGTAATAAAAGTAGTGATAGCGCAATCTTTTAAGCGGCAGCTCCCAGAGACGACAGCACTGTAGTTTGCCATTTACTCGCCCAGCCATCACTTGCCATAGTTGCTCTAATTTACAATACGTTATCGGCACCTTCGCGAGACCATTGCATTTTTCCAGTTCTTTTATGTCGAGCATTAATTAATGAATCAATATGCGATTCTGCGACTTGGCTCGTATATGTCTCATTAGCATTTTAGCGTTCGTCATAGTTGACGATATCAGCTTGATTTCGGTTTATGTAGTTATAAAATCCTGAAATCTTAGACTGTCTCTTGGATAGGGATATGCCCTCCATAGACTTAAATAATTAAGTCTGGTGCAGGATGCGCGCACTCCTGAGATGAAGGAGGGATACAGTTCTGGTCGGCTAGCAAGATACCCACTTGAGCCGAAAATCGCCTAAAACACTATTTTTAATACGCTCTCGTCTGCATCTTAAACCTCCTTGTAACCCCTTCATAAATTCATCAGGCTTTATTGCTTTTATCGTCTTTGCTTACCATTTGGAGCAATTTTCTCGCGACTAGAGCGGTCACGACTACTCCACCAACCACTTCTATTGCCCGCACCGCTGTCTTGGTTACATCGTCAGAATTGATGTAGCGGTGAATAATTTCATCATTCAGCCATTCCTTGGTTACATTGAAGTCATGAACCGGAGTCGGCAACATCTCTAGATAGGTGCCTTGACGGATTAAATGACCAATTTCGCCCTGAATTTCATAGCGGTCGAAGATGTTAGCAACACTTTCTTCTATCCCTAATTTCATCAGGGTGCCACGTAGATGAACATGAGCTGGCTTGAGGTCGTGCCCTAGAGCTAGCGCTTTGAGGTTGAAGGCGATCGCTGCTGCCTGCTGATAGGCTACCTGGGCTAAGGGCGGTTGGGGGTTTGACTTGGTAAATGCACAATCACCGGCGGCAAACACTTCTGGAAAGTCGAGCAGTTGCAATGTGGGGGTCACCTGGAGACGACCATGTTGATCGCGATGCTCCTGTGGAATTGGCAAGTCTTTAATCAGCGGATTGGCAGCAGTGCCAGCTGTCCAAATCACTGTGGACGCGCTCAGCGTCTCGGACTTGCCATCTTTGCTATACTCGACCGAGTCCGGACGAATGGCAGTGGCTGCTGCCCCCAATATTAGCTCCACGCCACGTTTTAGCAATGCATCTTCGGCGACAGAGCGCAGATTAGTATTAACGTCACCCTTAAGGAGTTCCTTGCCGTGATTGAGCAGCACTACCCGAATCTCTTGCAGATTGCCTCCCAATGCTGAATACCAATTCGGTAGCAGATTAGCTAAGGTACACGCCATTTCAATCCCTGAAGGCCCGCCACCAATCACTACTACTGTTAGCAATCTACGGCGTTGTTCTGGATCTTCGCTTGAACTTGCTTGTTGCAGGCACTGATGTAATTTTTGCTCAATCGCGATCGCATCTGAGCCTGTACGCAATGGCATTGCATAGTATGCAGCACCCTCAACGCCCGAGTAGCCAGTAACGCTGCCCAAAGCCAAAACTAAGTTGCTGTAGTTGTAGGAGCTTCCCGAAGTTACTCTGACTTCTCGCTCATGCAAGTCAATTGCATCAACCGCATCTTGAACAAAGATGACACCGCTGCCCTTGAGCAATTCCTCATACGGCGGGCAGACTTCCTCTGCATCCATCTCACCAGTGCAATACTCATAGAGTAAGGGCTTAAACGAAAAGCGCGACTCCCGCTCAATCAGGATTACTGAGCGAGGATAGTGTTGATGGCTCAGGTACAGGGCGGTAAACAACCCGGTAAAGCCACCGCCTACAATGACAGTTTGATAAATTGGGTTGGTCATAATAACTGCAATAGTCTGTTCGTGGTTACCAGTGGCCAGTTCCCTATGCCCGCCAGATGTAGATCAGCGAGAACAGGATGATCCAGATCACGTCAACGAAGTGCCAGAACAGGGAGGTCGCACTCACGCCGAAGTGGCCGGAGTTGTAGTTGCCCGGAATGAAGGAGCGAGCAAGCATGAGCATCTGTAGGAGAATGCCGACAAAAACGTGCAGGCCATGGAAGCCCGTCAGCAGGTAGAAGGTCGCGCCGAACAGCCCTGTGGTGAGCCCGAAAGAAAGGCCTCTCCATTCTAGAGCTTGACCAACTAGGAAGTATGTTCCCATTGCAGATGTTAGCAGCCAAGTCAAGCGAAATTTGTTCAGGTTGTGGCGATCTAGGGAACGTTCTGCCGCGATGATGACGAAGCTACTCGAAACCAGCACTACCGTATTAATCGCGGGTTTAAGCACTTCCAATCTGGGGACACCAGCTGGTAGCCAGTGGGGATTTGTCAATCTCAGCGCGATGTATGTCAAGAAAAAACTGAGAAAGACCACGCTCTCCGAAAGCAGGAACACGGTGAAGCCAAACATTCCGTTTCCACGCTCATTACCAGTCTCCCCGCTACCGCCAGATGTTGGTGGGGGTTGCCTGAATCGATTGGGACGGATAGGACTATCCATAGCTGACTCCTTTACTAAGAGAGTAGGGGAAGCTCTCTTTACTGCCGAGAGGTAGCGCCCTCACTCGGCGGTTTGGACTGGCCGTAGTTGTAAGGGGCCTCGGTGACGACCGGAATCTCCTCAAAGTTCTCCACTGGAGGTGGTGAGGAGGTCGTCCACTCCAGTCCAGTAGCGTGCCAGGGATTGTTGGGTGCCTTCCTACCCTGTAGCAAGGAAGCCACGATGTTGA
>CAXUIG010000436.1:0-3742 GCA_964250845.1 uncultured bacterium
GCCTTTCCCCAACGGCTGTTCTCAAAGTGTTACCTGCTTTTGATCCATGCCGATAATTCGAAGACGCTCAAAGCAGGCTGGGGTAGCTGAATTCTCTCCCCACGACTTCCGCCGGACTTTCTGCTCTGACTTGCTGGATGCCGGAATTGATATCTCGACGGTGCAGAAACTTGCGGGCCATGCCTCCCCAGTGACGACCGCCAAATATGACCACCGGGGAGAAGAAACGAAACGCCGTTCTGTCCAGGCGTTGTATATCCCTGGTTCGAGCAGGAGGAAATAGTTTTCTGGTGGACACACTGGACACGCCACGAGCCGGATAGGGGATGAGTACGCGCTTCACGTTGCCGTACTGCAGAAAGCAGAGGCCGAATGCTAGGCATTGATGTTGATCCCAATTAAAGGGGAATCAAAGCACCGGCCTTTGTTTCAAAATCTTCCGTATTCTTGTCACTAAATTCCTAACAACTGATAAAATCATAACAATCTGAAACGAAAACAGGACAATACCAAGCCAATAATCAAACCCGTTTATATCACCAGGTTTTTCCCCCCCTATAGATCCTGAAAAATAAGCGAATCCTAAAAATAATAAGGCGACTAATAATGCAGTAATTACATGGAATAAGGCAAGATTGTTAAGTTGTTTTTGGAATTGCTTTAGTTTTCTTGGGTTCCTGATTAATTGTGAATGTTCACAATTATATTCGAGAAATGAAAAATTAAGTATGAGCGCTTTAGTAATATACACTTCTTTGCTGGTGTCCATCCATCTAAGAAGAAATGAATAAATGCTGTAAGGGATAAAAACTAAGAATATAGCTTTAGCAGCTACGTAGGAACTTAATAATCCCAGAATTTGCCTCGGATTTTCCAAATAAAAGATTCCCAATCCAACCCATCCATCTAAAATCAAAGTTCCAAGAATAACAACTAAAATTTCTTGTTTAATTTCCCTCCACTTTCGGGATTGAAGGGATTGATATTCACTCATTGAACATTGGGGTTGGTAAGGGGGAAGCTGGATACCCCTGTCATTTATGTACGGGGAGGAAGCTTCCCCTTACACAAACAATTGCCCGACAGGGCATCCTTATTAAGGGATGTAAGCGTACCCATCTTTCCGGTGTATGTGTTGGCAATATTTATGGCTAATTCCTTGAACTAGCCCGTTGGTGGTCGAGACATTAAAACTACCAGTGGCACGGGTAGCCACTCGACCAACGTAGTCACCTGTTTTTTTGCCACTAGTGACAATGGCTTTAATGATGTCGCCAGTTTGAAAACCTTTGTGGAGTTTAATTCTGGAACAATGACGATTAGGAAATCCATATTTGTCAGTACGACATATCTGTCTAGTCCCATGTCCTTTGGCTGAGATTAAAAGTGGCTTGATGCCTGAAACTATTAACTTTGGGGTAATGCCTATACAAGCGGCATCAATCCAATGAGCTTTTGATAATCCCAATATCGTGCGATTAAACTTAGTTTGACCACCAGTCCCTGTGCTGATTGGTAGTCCAGTATTTTTGAGTCGATTGAATAGCTCCCATCTTGTTGCGTTAACCGCTGCTGTATCTGCCAATGGCTTTTTGGTTTGAGCCAGAATTCGCTTAACCAATTCTGTCTGACCAGAGAGGAAATCCTGGATATCTAAGTTTCCTTTTTTCTGGTTACAGTTATGACATGCCAGCGTCAAATTACTAACTCTGTCTGAGCCTCCCTTAGAGCGGGGTTGGATATGTTCAACTTCTAATGGCACATCTTTGATGGCACAGTAAGCGCATTGGCGCTGCCATCTTTCTAAGAGAAACTCGCGTACTTCATAGCCCATCAATGTTCCCTGCTGATAAGCAATGCCACTAATATTGGCATCCTGCATTAACTGAGTGTCAAATCTAACTAACTCTACCGTTATGCTATTGACAGGACAAAACTGCCTTAACCGTCGTACCCAGGTCAAAATGTTTTCTACCCGGCTTGTTAAACTGGGTGGCAACCATCCTTCGGGGCGAACACGATTCAAAAATCTCGGTTGCCTGTAGCGTGTTTTTCGGTTGCGTCTAAAGCGACGAAGTTGTCTTCGATGTGTCAAAGCATCACGAATTTGAAAGCCGCGATGTTTTAACTCTGCCGCCCAAACGACTTCTCCAGTTGCTTCGCTAACTAGAGCGAAACCAGTGGTCCTAGCCCCAGGATCAATCTTAATCTTAAGTGGAGTACCTGAAGTTTTATGTCTGGCTTTTTTCAAACAAATTGTGAATGGAAATCTTCGGAATACTGCTGCTTTCCCATTATTTAATAACTGTCTTGCTTGTGCTGAGTGAATTGGCTCTAACGGGTTTTTATCCTGATCAATGACGAACACTTTGGACATTGCTGTCCCTCCTTTCGGGTAACGTTAGCTTCGACAATCTTTGAGGTCGGTACTTTGCCAAGAACACTGACTTAACCCATACATCTGTTTAATCCTCGGCTTCTAGAGTCGCGGGACTAGCTACGCATCCCGGAGTAGGAATTTGAACACTTGCCTCAAAGGTAGTGCGCGGGGCACTTAGTCTGGTCAGGTATGGGCTTGTTTTTATTCCGCCCGTAGGGGAGCCAGTACTGAAGGAGGGTTTCCCTCCGTAGGTAACTGGCGTTCGGAAAGTGCAAGCCCCTAGCTTTAGCTACGGGGTGCCTGACTGCTATAAAGAGCCTTTTAATTGAACTAGCCTCCAAAAGGCCAAGAGCGAACGGCACATCTACTATTTTTTTTTAATCCAACATGGCTTGAGTTTACATCAGTAAAAACCAAGCATGTGTGATGGCGCTGTGAAAATTTCACGAAGATTGCCTTTATTAGTGGGGCAGGCTTTTTTGGATAAATGGTAAAGCCCTCTGTGGGGTACGAAGCCTGCCCTCCCAGCTTTAGGCTGCGTCACAGTTTTAGCGATCGCCCCTCACACTGTATCGTCAACCCACCCACAATGCGGACAGTCCCAGTGCATCAACGCCCTGTAGTCTCGTGCAAACTCACTCCCACATTCGGGGCATCTGCCGGTAAACATTGGGTGATAGTCCAGCAGCTCCAACTGCTCTTCTCTTGTCCAGCGAGTAAAGCGGGGTTGCACAATTTCCTCGCCGTTGTAGAAGGAGCGATGCTCCCCAAGGGAAGCGCCGTTGTCGTTATCGCGATCAATGACCAGATCTCCATTCACAAAGAAGGCTCCTTCTGGTTGCCACTGCTCCTCATCGGGGCCGAACGGGTTCTCGATGGGCGTCTCACAGTCTAAAATTACCGCCCCTGTCTGCCGTTCCAAACCTAGAAAATCTTCAAATCGGTTCTCCAAGTCTGGGTCAAGTCGGAAGTCCAGGCAGCTGTCATCCCCTGGCCCAGTCGGGTGAACCGCGCAGACTAGGAATGGTTCATTTGAATACAGGAGGCAGCGATCGCACTCCGGTAGTTTTCGCATTGCTCTGGGTTTGATCATAATGGTGTTCTCTATAAATTAGGTACTTTCTTGCGCTCATTTTAAAACGGCCCAAATGAAAGTATTTGTACCGGACCGTAAATTCGGCTGGTAACGCCAACCCCCCTTACCCCCCTTCTGACGAAAGGGGGCAGACGTTGCTTCGCGTTACCCTGGACTATTTTGCTGACAGCCTGCGCGAGATGCTGCTGCCTTTTGTTTCGACTCTGGGGCAACTTATATCAAGTCGGGTTAAATGCCCATAACTAAGCTGCTGCCTCTACCTCAGG
>CAXUIG010000437.1:0-3742 GCA_964250845.1 uncultured bacterium
CATCAGGTAATCTTTTACATTTATCACTTTACCATTACTATGCAGGAGTACCCATTGCTATTGATGAATATGACAGCATCGCAATTGTTACTCGTCGTCTAGTCAAAGAAAAATATATTCTCAAGACATTAGTTCTAACTAAACTAGGAGTTACTGCAATTGCGCCTACTAAGTCAAATGACCCTTACATTACAACGCTAGCAGCATTGTATGAAACCAATGAGATTCTTCTTGGGTCTTACGATGGGGGAATTGAGATTAATAAAACCTTCAAACAATTTCGGCGCTCAGACGATGAACTCGATGCCTACTATTTGTTTATAGAAAGTATCTGGATGCGGATGCTTGAAAAATGTCCAGGCTTTGACTCTATTCTAAATGGAAAGAAAAAACCTGGAGACCTTCGCCGACGCCTTGATGCTGATGAGCAGCCAGAGTTAGACGCTACCGGAAAGCCTATTGCAGGGGGGAGTGTTTTCGCCCGCCCCATAGGTCAGCACATCATTGCTGAGGTGCTTAAATCAGTGAGTATTCAGGGAAAGTCTATTGAAGATGCAATCGACACGATTATGACTAACATCTGTATGGACATTGATCAAGCTCCCTGGGTTGGCGTTGTCTGGAACCCAACGATGCAGCGTATATTAAGTAATAAGTCGTCGGAGAGAACACTTATCGCATCCCTAATTAGCCATGCTCTGGGATTAAAGATTAGCATTAAAATCCGGGAGCTTAAGCAAAAATATCGTGACACGAGCGGCGACCATAAAGCAACCCTACTACCACCGATAAATTGGTCTGGCAGAAGCACTAACACTTTGTCAGAGGAGGATTCGGACGCAGACGATGGAAATGAGTAAGTAAGTAAAAAAATACTGAACAAGTGTATAGATTGGACTTTGGAAAAATTTTTCCAAAGTCTATGCTCAAACAACGCTACCAAAAAGCCAGAGCCTACATCAAGCAACTCACCTAATCCATCTGCAGCCATTGCCTTCCGGGGTGAACTTCCCAAGGTCCCAAGGATGAGCCAGCATCGGTATTGTTAGAGCGGCTCCTCGCAAAACGGGCAAAACGAAAAGCCGAAGCCAAAGCCGCCAATAAATCTACGGGCAAGACAGGTGGGCGACGCGGCAGGAAGGCGCAACAGCAAGATTCAGAGTCAATCCAACTGGGCTTGCCTGGGTTGGAATAGTGCCATTGGTTGCTATCACCGCTATGCCCAAGATACCAAGGTGCGATCGCTGTGAGGGGAGCGAGGGGGAGCGATCACGCTTAAATCGTAGACTTTGACCTGGAACGGGCGATCGCGTCTGTGTCTGAGGGGCAGCGGGTAATTCCGGTGTGGTTGGATGTGATTTACGCCTCGATTGGTGGAAAGACGCGCATCAGTCGCGTGAGCGCTGACCTAAAATGAGACTTGGCCCAAAAGACCTGGGAGAAAGGGATTTAGAAACATTACTGCAATATTTCATCTTTAGCCAAAACAACAACAGCCTTATGCAGCAGGTGTTTTACTTTATAGACATATAAAAAAAGTAAGTGCTGTAAGATTTCCATCTAGCGTTTTTAACACAACAGATTCAGGCATCATTATGTATTTGTGCACACCGACTTAGTTCACTCCTCTTCTGTGTGTTAGCGGCGATGTTTGTGTTGTAAGCTCAGAAACTCGTGTTCGGTGTGCGATGTCATAGTGTCGTGTTCCCCGTTTTTCTTTCGTTTATTGCTTAGCCTTAAACCTTTAAACGCTCCCAGGGTGTTTTTGTGATTTTTTTAACAAACTGAAATCAAAGGCGACGAAAGAGTGCTGCTACTAGCATTAAGAGGGGATTCAAAACGAAATTGATTCAAGGCCACCCAGGTTACAAAAATATAGTGTATGCTAAAAATGCGGTTGGATTAAAAACCCACCGCATTTATTTGCGTTTTTCGTGCTTCTTGGGTGGCTTTAGCCAAGGGTCTAAGTTTGGCGGCAAAGTCCAAGGCTTAGGCTCCCAAGTGCACTTACCTACAGCTTTTCAGCAGGAGGTCTATTTGTCATGCAATCCAATTATAACGGACAATCTACCCGGAATCAACCTTCTTACTCAGAATCCAGTAGTAGTACCCTAAATACCTCAAGGCCAGATCCTGCAACAGCTATGGCTGTTCTTTTCAGTCTTGACCAAGCCGATTTGATTGTACTGGAGTATATAGGAAAGCAACTTCTGGATACTGGTCGTGGTGTCACAGTAGAAGATGTAATGCCTGTACTAGGCTTATCTAATGCAGCCACTTCAATTCGCTTGCGTAGGTTAAGCGAATCAGAGTTTAAAGATATTGAGATAGAGTTGCTACGTCGGGTCAGGGAGGGCGAAAATGGCGCTAACCTTCACTATTTAAATGGTGTGACACTGGATGTTATTCAATCAGTCATGGCTAAGCGGGGATTTAGCTATGAAAAGTACTGGGCTCGGAGGAAGAAGCGAGTTCATACTGCCGATGATGAATATGTGGATGCCAGTGCTCCTAATACTAAAAATATCCAAGAGCAAGAAGTGGTCGAGACTCCTACAAGCGAATCACAGCAACCAGACTTTTGTTTAGACTCTCGGGCAAAAGAGACTGATGTCGATGAGATTTTTGAAAAAGAAATAGAACCAACAGAATCATTTGTAGAGACCAAGCCTGTCTCTGATCCTGCTGCCAATGTATCTAGCTCTACAGAAAAGTCTCCAGAAGATATTGCCGACTCACTTCTCGAGCCTCTTATTTTGCGAAAGACAGTTGCTCTCTTGTTGCAGCAAATAGTTAGCATCAAACAAGAATATACTAGCCTTAAGCAAGAAAATGCCAATTTTAAAGAAGAACTAACTCAAATAAAAAGTCACTTAGCTGAATTAGAGCAAAAGCTAAAAGAAGAAAGTAACAACAAGCTTCAAGCTACGTTAGATCAGTTGCTGACTTTAAATCAGAATCAAATGCAAAACGGCATTGATAGGTATTAGCCTACTTTGCCGTTTTGCCATACTTGGGCAGGGTCGAATTCTGCCATCTTCAAGAACCCGGATATTTAGGGGCGGCGCATGGTGCCAGACAGGTTTCCTAGGCCGAGCGCTGAGGGGTTCGACTCCCCTGCCGTCCACACAGTCCTTGTTTGCTGACCAGATTCGGTAGTGGCTGGAGCCAATTACCTGCACTGCAAGAACTTACGTTGATGCAGTAAGCGGGTCTATTTGACTATAACGGTAGCACTTCGTTGCTTTCTTGGTCAAGGTCTTCAGCTTCTAACCACACACCATGCACGACTCAAGTTTTGTCAAACTTACTTTATCCTCAAGGGGTAACATTATGGTTAAACAGAAGATCAAGCACAATTCAGGGTTAGAAGCGAAGAAACTTCCAAACAGTCTCGACATTATAAAACGCGAACAAGATGAGGTTGAATTTTACACCAAAACATCTACTGGTGAGTCTGGAATGTCAGAGTCTGGGCTTGCTCGTTTATGTGATGTAGCTCAACAAACAATAAGTAATTTACTCCAAGAACTGGTTACAGGGAAAGTGCGTTCTGAATGCCTACAACTTTTTGCTGGTAAAGAGTTGTGGGTACAGGGAAGAGGCCCAGACAATGCCAAGGTAGTCAAAGATGAAGTCTGCGCTGCGGTCATTGAATACTACGCTTTTGAGTCTAAAAAGCAGTCATACGGCACTGGTTACCTGAGATGGGATAGCTGAAAGCATTACCAGATATATGCTT
>CAXUIG010000438.1:0-3698 GCA_964250845.1 uncultured bacterium
CCCCAAGGAAGTTTTCGGGAACTTCAACCTCAACTTTCATCATAGGCTCTAACAGAACAGGAGAGGCTTTCATCACCGCTTCTTTGACAGCCATTGAGCCAGCGATCTTGAAGGCCATTTCCGAGGAGTCTACTTCGTGGTAAGACCCATCGATCAGCGTCGCCCTGACATCAATCACAGGATATCCAGCTAGAATACCCGATTCACAGGTTTCTTTTATTCCCTGCTCCACTGGCGAAATGTACTCTCTGGGTACAGTACCACCGACAATTTTTGACACGAATTCAAAGCCAGTGCCCGGATCTCCTGGTGCCAACTCAATAACTACGTGACCATACTGGCCCTTACCACCACTCTGGCGGATAAACTTGCCTTCAGCTTTAACGGGTTTGCGAACTGTTTCCCGGTAAGCCACTTGCGGGGCACCGACATTCGCTTCTACCTTGAATTCTCGTAGCATCCGGTCTACCAGGATTTCCAGGTGGAGTTCTCCCATTCCGGCGATCACGGTTTGGTTAGTTTCAGCGTCAACGTGAACTCGGAAGGTGGGATCTTCTTCCGACAGTGATTGCAGCGCCTTGGACAGTTTATCCATGTCCTGCTTGGTTTTGGGTTCAACCGCCACCGAAATCACTGGCTCAGGAATAAACAGGGACTCTAGAATCACCGGGGCGTTTTCGTCGCAGAGTGTATCACCTGTGAAGGTATCCTTTAGACCCAACGCTGCTCCTAAGCTACCCGCTCGGAGTTCATCTACTTCAATCCGATCGTTTGCTTTCAGAACAATTAAGCGTGAAATTCGTTCCTTTTTATCCTTACTAGCGTTGAGGACATAGCTGCCCTTCTTCAGCACTCCAGAATAGACCCTCACAAAAGTCAAGCGACCATAGGGGTCAGCCATAATCTTGAAAGCCAGGGCTGAGAGAGGCTCGTTGTCGTCAGCGCGGCGCGTGACGGTATCCCCATTCGGCAATGTCCCTTGGATCGGCGGCACTTCAGTCGGAGCGGGCAGATAGTCTACAACTGCATCTAGCATCAGTTGTACGCCTTTGTTTTTAAAGGCCGAGCCGCATAGCAGAGGCACAATCGTCCCCGCAATCGTTCCTTGGCGCAGACCTCGACGGATTTCCGCTTCTGTGAGTTCAACGCCATCCAGGTACTTTTCAATTAGGGCTTCATCGGTTTCTGCCACTGCCTCAACCAGCTTGGCACGATACTCTTGTGCCTGAGCCTGCATTTCTGCTGGAATTTCTGTTTCCTGGATATCAGTTCCCTGATCGTTGGTGTATATGAAGGCTCGCATCCCCACCAAGTCAACAATCCCCAGGAAGTCGTTTTCACTGCCAATAGGCAGCTGAATGGCAATTGCGTTAGCCCGCAGGCGATCGCGTACCTGTTCGTAAACCTTATAGAAGTTAGCCCCAGTCCGATCCATCTTGTTAATAAAGGCGATCCGAGGCACCTTATACCGATCTGCCTGTCGCCACACTGTTTCCGACTGGGGCTGCACCCCGCCCACTGAGCAGAACACGGCGATCACCCCATCCAATACCCGCATCGAGCGTTCAACTTCAATCGTGAAGTCAACGTGACCAGGTGTATCGATAATGTTAATTAAATGATCTTTCCAGCTGGTGGTGATGGCAGCGGCAGTGATGGTAATTCCTCGCTCCCGCTCCTGCTCCATCCAGTCGGTAGTAGCCGTTCCTTCGTGGACTTCACCAATTTTATGAACCATGCCAGAGTAGAACAGGATTCGCTCTGTTGTTGTTGTCTTGCCCGCATCTATGTGGGCCGCAATTCCGATATTGCGTACTCTCTCAAGCGGGATCGTCCGTGCCACAGCTGCCTCCTTCGTCGTGTTTGCCGCAGTGCTCTCGATTAGTTATCTTTTTATCTCTATGTTACTCTCTGTTAAGATTCTATACATTTACGGAAAACCGTCCCCACTACTTAGTATCGATAGTGAGCAAAAGCTTTATTTGCTTCAGCCATCCGGTGAGTTTCTTCGCGTTTGCGAATCGCATTCCCGGTTTCGTTGGCAGCGTCCATTAACTCATTTGCCAACTTGCTCGCCATTGTGCGACCTGGGCGTTGTCTAGAAAACTGAACTAACCAGCGCAGTGCCAGCGTGGTACCCCGGTCAGTACGGACTTCCATCGGCACCTGATATGTGGCACCCCCAACTCGGCGAGCCTTGACCTCTACCAAAGGCGTTGCGTTCCGAATCGCTCTTTCAAACGTTTCGAGTGGATCGGAACCTGTTCGCTCCTCTATTGTTTTCATCGCCTCATAAATAATCCGCGCGGCAAGCGATTTCTTGCCACTACGCATCACTCTTCGCATCATCATGCTAACGAGGCGACTGTTATAGACAGAGTCAGGGGGAACGGGACGCTTTTGAACAACAGCACGACGAGACATACGTAAGCCTTTAAACTATATGGCAGCGACTTGATCAAATGGGTCAGACAATGGCTTCATTGAGCTTAGGGGCAATTCATGAATTGCCCCTACTTGTGACCCATAGCTTACCCTCAGATTGCGACCGGCTTAGCTGAGAGTAACCCATTGCGCGCCGTAGCATTCTGAAGTTAGTACGGTTTCAACCGTACTTTGTTAAATCCAATAGGCTTTCACAGTGTCTTAATGTGTCTGAATCAGCCGAAATCCATTATATCACACCTTGGGCGCTCTTCTTGGCACTTGACTTGTGTCAGTTATGCTACTCAAACATTGCCAATATCCGCCTAGTGTAGCAGCCGTGATTTCTTGCGACTTCTCTACTAAGGCAACTTAATCTGTCTACTGCCATACCGAAGATTAGGCTTTTTTGGGGCGCTTAGTCCCATACTTTGAACGCCCTTGACGGCGGTCTTTGACTCCGGCTGTATCTAAGGTGCCACGGATAATGTGATATCTCACCCCTGGCAAGTCCTTGACCCGACCGCCACGAATCATCACCACTGAGTGTTCTTGCAAGTTGTGACCAATGCCTGGAATATAAGCTGTCACTTCAAATCCAGAAGTCAAACGCACCCTGGCCACTTTTCGGAGGGCTGAGTTAGGTTTTTTGGGTGTAGTTGTGTAAACTCTGGTGCAAACGCCACGACGTTGGGGGCATTGCTTCAGAGCTGGTGACTTGGTTTTCTTGCTAGCTATCTGACGTTCGTTACGGATGAGCTGCTGTATGGTTGGCATGAGTTACAGCGCGTAAAGCTTCCTGCTATTCTAATTTTAACAACTTATCAGTTTAGCAATTTTTCTATTCATATGTCAATGTCTAAGCAGGTAGTTTAGAGATGGGAGTCTGCATTGGCAGAGAAGGAGTTGCCGCAGCCACAACTGTGGGTCGCATTTGGGTTATGGAAGCGAAAACCACCCCCCATGAGATCCTCTGAGTAATCGAGAGTGAGACCGCTGATATAATTAAAGCTTTGGGCATCTACCACGACAGGAATGCCGCTACAGTCGTATATTTGATCGCCAACCCTTACCACTTCGTCAAATCCCATATCGTAGAACAAGCCGGAGCAGCCACCGGCTTGAACCTGTAAACGAAACAACATATTTCGGTGGCGCTGTGACAACATACGTCTGATTTCATTAGCTGCCGCTGGGCTAAGATGAATCATTTTTTTAAATAAAAGGAGGCAGAGGAGGCAGGGGGGCTCCAGGGGCTCCAGGGGCTCCAGGGG
>CAXUIG010000439.1:0-3698 GCA_964250845.1 uncultured bacterium
AGCTCCCCCTGCTCCCCCTCCCCCTGCTCTGATCCTGGAACCACCGTCTCAGGCTCTATAAACACAAACCGCAACAAGGGAGGCGCTAAAAATGTTGTCAGGATGACCATCACGATAATTGCCGCCTCCAGTGGTTTTGAGAGCACACCACTAGCAGAGCCGACACCGGCAAACACCAATCCTACCTCGCCGCGTGGAATCATACCTACACCAATTGCCAGACGGTTGATTTCGGGTTGACCAAAGACGGTTAAGCCTGTTACCAACTTCCCCAAGATGGCTACTGTAATTAAAAAAGTTGCCACAAGTAGACCCTCCCGATTGCTGGGAATCGCTGGATTGAGCACTCCTAGGTCGGTTTTGGCACCAACAGTTACAAAGAAAATCGGCACCAGCATATCGGCAATGGGCAGCACCTGCTTTTGCAGCTCTCGACGCCTATCAGTCTCATCGAAGACTAAACCAGCCGCAAAAGCTCCCAGAATCGCTTCTAACTTGATGGCGGCTGCAAAGTAGGCCAGAATGAAGGCGAAAATGAGTGCTGGGATCACCAACTTACCGCGCGTCTTGAGTTGATCGGCGATCGCCACAAAGGATTTGTTGAAGACGCTGCCCAGCAGAATCGCACCAACCAGGAAAACAGTGGCGCTGACAATGAGATAAATGACGTTGGCAACGTCTACCTCACCAGTTTTGGCTAAGCTTGCCACTACGGCTAGGACGATGATACCGAGGACATCGTCTAAAACTGCCGCGCCAAGAATAATTTGACCTTCTTTAGAAGTGAGGCGCTGCAGTTCTGATAGCACCCTGGAAGTAATACCAATACTGGTCGCCGTCAGAGCGGCTCCAGCAAAAATCGCCGGAACAACTGGCACACCAAACAAAGTAATCAGCCCCACAGTGCCAGCCCCAAAGGGTGTAGCCACCCCCACGGCTGCCACGACTGCCGCTTGGGGACCGACTGCGAGTAGTTCCCTTAAGTTTGATTCCAGTCCAATTTCAAATAGCAGGATGATTACACCGAGTTCGGCTAAAACGGTTAGGACCTCACTCTGGGTTTGAAAGATTCCAGCTGCTGCATCAGGACTTAAGCCCCCAGTAGCTTCGAGGAAGGTCATGATTACAGAGTTAGAACTGTCTGCCCCGCCTTCTGGAAACACCAGCAGATGCAGGGCAGAAATGCCCACCACCACACCACCTACCAGTTCACCTAAGACCGGCGGTAAGCCCAGCCTGTTAGACAACTCCCCACCCATTTTGCTGGCGAGGTAAATCACAACTAAACTCAACAGCACCGCCGCCAGAACCAGTGGACCACTGTCTGATGCGGTTGCGGTTGCCAGCAGGGGTGTGTCGCCCCACATAGGGAATGAGCGCGGAGTGAAGACTCTCAATAGCAGCAATTGCATCTAACTCCATTGGTTATGCAAAAATCATCCTTTTTACTGTATTGCAATCGTTCACTGAAAACCTGGTCAAACCCTACGAAATCTTTGAAAAGAAACGGATCTTTTGTATAATTCAACTTTAATGCGAATGCGGAGTACATGCCCAAAGGGACTTGAACTCCGCATTCTGAGTCTGCCTAGCCGTGGGGAGGTTCTTAAAACTCTCCGTCGCCACGACCATTCACTGAACTGGGGTTTGAATCTTGTTTGGAACCCAACAGTTCCAGTTTGTCCACATGGATAACTGGTGCGGAGCGGTCTACCCCCGTGGTGCGATCGCTCCACCTGTCGAACTTCAAGGAACCTTTCACCCCAATTAGGCTCCCCTTACGCACATAGTTACCCGCAACCTCCGCCGTCTTTCCCCATAGTTCCAAGGTGAACCAGTCGGGTTCCTCACTATTACGTGTTTGACGTTTTACTGCCAGTGTCAGTTTACACTTAACACTACCAGACTCGAAATATTTCACATCAGGGTCGCCGCCCACACGACCTACTAGGGTCACAACATTGAGACTCATGCGCGTTTCTTTGCAGTACAGGTGTACTCCTTAATCTTGACTGTAATGCAGGCGAATTGCAAATCTTCGCGGGCGCTACTTTTGCCAGAAAAGTTCTTGGGCGGCATTTAACCAAGGCTGTCATAAATTAGAAAAGCCGTAAAATCATAGTGCCCAGACTGATGGATAATTTGCCTGTGGACGCTCAACCAGAATCATCAGACAGGACTTGCATTCAGGAAAACCCGACCGAGGTGCAGTCGGCATCCCAGGCGGATTCACACCCAGATGAAACCGTCGGAACTGCATTTGACCGCGAGATGATGCAGCGGTGTTTGGCACTCGCCCGCCGCGCCTTGGGACAAACAGCCCCGAATCCCTTAGTAGGGTCTGTGATTATCCAAAATGGGGAGATTGTTGGGGAAGGGTTTCATCCCGGAGCGGGGCATCCTCATGCTGAAGTCTTTGCTCTAAGAGCAGCTGGCGATCGCTCAAGAGGTGCAACCATTTATGTCAATCTAGAGCCTTGCAATCATTACGGACGCACGCCGCCCTGTTCTGAAGCCTTGGTGGCAGCTGGGGTAGCTAAGGTGGTGGTGGGCATGGTTGACCCTGATCCACGGGTATCTGGGGGTGGCATTACCCGGTTACGAGCGGCGGGGATTGAAGTAGTGGTGGGGGTGGAAGAGAACGCCTGTCGTCAGCTCAATGAAGCCTTTATCCATCGGATTCTATATCACCGCCCTTTTGGAATTTTGAAATATGCCATGACCTTGGATGGCAAAATTGCCACCAGTAGTGGTCACAGTGCCTGGGTGACAGACCAAGTCTCACGCGATTCGGTGCATCAGCTACGGGCTGCAAGTGATGCGGTGATTGTCGGCGGCAACACAGTGCGCCAGGACAACCCTCGGTTAACTAGTCATCAAGCTCAGGCTCATAATCCTCTGCGCGTGGTGATGAGTTTGACTCTCGACTTGCCAGATCAGGCTCACCTGTGGCAGACATCTGAGGCTCCCACTTTGGTGTTAACAGAAGTGGGAGCAAATCGCGATTTTCAGCAGCTGTTGCTGAAAAAGGGGGTGGAAGTAGTGGAAGTAACGTCCCTCACACCGGCTAAGGCAATGGCGTACTTATATGACCGAGGCTTCCTCTCTGTGTTATGGGAATGTGGTGGCACCTTAGCGGCAAGTGCGATCGCACAAGGAGCGGTGCAAAAAATCCTCGCCTTTATTGCCCCCAAAATTATCGGCGGCAGTAACGCACCAACACCTGTGGGAGATTTGGGATTCATGACGATGACTGAGGCACTGTCACTGGAACGAGTCCGCTGGCGAACTGTGGGAGCCGACTGCCTAGTAGAAGGTTATTTGCCTCTCCTAAAAACCCCGATCAATCCTGACTCCTCATTCAGCACATGAGTGGGAAATTTATTTTTCTCCTTCCCGAGTTTTTTACTTTTGCCGTCTAACGTTAAGCCAATACCTGCTTAAATTTGTACCCATACTTACGCAGGTGAGAGCAGGAAGCTCCAACTGCACCGCTAATCCTTGCGCTGCAATTGGCAAGGCTGGAATTCATAGCGGACGGGTATTGTGCGGAGCAAAAACTCGCACCAAAACTACGGCTACGCCTATAAAGAAGTCGTGGTTTCTTCGCCATGCCTGAAATTAGCAGCTTCCACCACGACCATTAACCTGAGTTCGATGTAAGCGAATTGCCTCAAAGCACTCTCCCGTATGGTTTT
>CAXUIG010000440.1:0-3696 GCA_964250845.1 uncultured bacterium
TAAACTACCTAATATTTAGCGATCGCTCTTTGGGAAAAACTTTTTGGTTTACTGACTATTGGCACTCTGGAAAAGACTAAGAAATGCTAGTGGTGCCTTCTCCAATCCCTCGACTTCAGTTTCAAGGGGTCTAAGTTTTCCCTGCTCAATCCAATGAGCCATTTGTGCAATCCCGGCAGGAAAGAACTCAGCGTAGCTGTAACCAACAAACGATTCAAGCCGTAGCTGATTCATGTGAATTGGCCAGATGTTTACCAGCCAACCGCCATCAGTGTCGTTGTAGGTCGAGATTTGGCCGCATTCAATTACTCGTGCCGGATGGTGCATAGTCCACATAACTGTCTGGCTAAGCTGACCACCAACGTTGTCGAAGTACACATCAGGACCATCTGGACAGGCGGCTTTAATCTCTTGGGAGAGTTGCGGTGACTTGTAGTTCAATGCCAGATCGAATCCGAGTTCGCGTTGCAGCAATTGAATTTTCTCTGGTGAGCCAGCTAGACCAATAACCCGTGCGCCCAACAACTTCGCGATTTGTCCAGCGGCGCTGCCAATCGCCCCGGTAGCACCAGAAATGAGAACGGTTTCGCCACGCTTGGGACGGGCAACCTCCAGCATCCCGAAGTAAGCATTCATACCAGGCATACCGAGAATGCCAACGGCATGGGAGAGTTTCTTGATATTTTGATTAATTTGCCGCAAGCCCTTACCCTCGCTTAGCTCTCCCACTCCATCCGAAACCGAAAAATCCTGCCATGCCATCAAGCCCTCGACGAGATCCCCTGGTTGGAAGAGTGGATGCTTAGACTCAACAACTTGGGCAACCCCGTTGGAAATGATGGATTGACCCAACGGAAATTGTGGGTAGTAGTAGCCCTCTAACCCAGTCATACAGCCGCGCATGTAAGGATCAACAGAAAGGTACAGAGTTTTGAGCAGAACTTCTCCGGCTCGAGGCGAAGGAACGTCGCAGCTTTGCAACTCAAAGTTTTTTTCGGTGGGATTGACGCCGTTGGCGTACTCGACAAGAATGATGCGTCGATTTGTTGTCATATATGACACTTCTGTTAGTTATTCGATAGTTTGGAGCAGCGCACCTCCGTTGACCGGAATGGTGACACCTGTGATGTAGCTGCTTTGCATCACATGCAGGTAAGCAGGAGCCACATCATCAATCGTTGCCACCCGACCAATAGGCAATTGTTTTCTCACCTGCTCGAAAAGTTGCTGGCGTTCCGCTTCTGGCATTCCCGCCCACATTGGTGAATCGATGTAGTATGGAGCAATGACATTCACGCGCACAGGGGCGAGTTCTTTAGCCAAAGACTCGGCAAGTAAGCTCACACCGGCATTAGCCGCAACTGTGGCGATCGCTTGATGAGGACGAGGACCTGAGCCAGATGTGAAGGTTAAGGAACCACTAGGCTTGATTCTAGGTCCGCCGTATCGACCGACGTAAAACTGTCCCCAAAATTTGCTCTCCATTGCGTTGTGAGCGATCGCCATGTCTGCCGTGAGAACACCTCCACCCATTGAGTCGCCTGCAAAGCAGAGCAAGTGATCGATTTCGTTGAAATTAGCGAAGAAGTCCCTTACAGAACCTTCTTCCAGCGTATTGATGATTCCGATTTGAACATTGCCACCAATTTCTTTGGTAGCTTTTTCCAGTCGTTCCTGGGAACGGCTAGCGATGGTGATTCTGGCATCAGAAGCCGCAATCAGTTTAGCGACAGCTAGTCCGACACCAGAGCTACCACCAATAATCACAATGTTTTGGTTTGCCAACTGTGCGTTCATAGTTTTCATCCTTTGAAGATGTGAGCGAAGATTATTGCAGCGCGCGTTAGCCAGATTAGTCTCGAACACAGCACTGGTAGGACGATCAACTCATGTTGTCATCTCTGTCATACTTACTCGCCCAGTTCTCTTCTCCCACTCCTCTCGACCTAGAGTAGGGTATACACTCTTTACCAGGCCAAAAATATGATTTGAATCATGTTGATGGCATACACAGAGTAATTTGTCCTGGCGTTGCGGATGATGATGCCATCCCTTTCTAGTTGAGCCAATGTTCTATAGAGAACCTCAGGGCTCAAGCCCAGCTCACTAGCAATATCCTTGAACGGTCGGTCAAAGTTAACACTTGTTTCGCTGGGTCGTGCTGCCATGAGCAAGTATTGCAACACGCGCTCACGAGCAGACCGAATGCTACGCAACTCCAGGCTGGCTTTAAGGGACTGACTTTTTCTCACGAACCGCGATCTGAAGTCTTCAACCAAGTCTGACTGGTCGCGGAGTACTGTAAGTAAGAGCTGCTTGGGATAAACAATTACGCAAGGGTGGGATCTCGGCCACGGCATCGCAATTGTAAATGTCAGAGAACAGAGCCGATTCGCCAAAGCTTTCACCAGCTCGCGCCACCTGGAAGACGACCAAGTTTCCCTCGCTGGTGTAACGAACGAGCCTGAACCGACCGATTTGAACAACCGACTACAGCTTTGCTCTGCCCCAGCATAGATACATCATAACCCGTTAAGAGAAATACACGCTGGATTCCTCGAAATGCAGACTGAATGGTTTCGAGTCCATAGCGTTCAGGTTTCTCTAAGTCTAGTATTTGAGTTTCAATCCCCTGTGTCTTGAATTGGTCAGCTTTTGCCGGTGAACGCACCGCTGCAACTACCTGTGTATCCGGTGTGTGATGCAGTTCTTGAACTAAAACTCGTCCAATTTTGCTCGTTGCTCCAATCACCAACACGATTGGCTTGCTGTTAGATGTCATAACTGAACTTCTCCTCAACTTTGACGTTGTGACTAAACTTCATTCTAATTAGCCCTAGATATACAGTGATTAACCGCGTCTCTGTCTACTCAAAGCGTTTACATGTAATGCTCAATGACTAAATACTATCGCGTGAGACGACGAGAAAACAGTAGCTCAAAGTCACAATAATTGTGAATAAAATTCACAGTTAAGTTAAGATGAACGATATGGACAAACTCAACAGCCTAATGATTTTTGTGCGTGCCGCTCAGAACCGTAACTTTTCGGTAGCAGCGCGTCAGCTTGGGCTATCTCCATCAACGGTCAGTAAGGCGGTTCTGCGCTTGGAAGAGCAACTGGGCTCCCGCCTGCTCAATCGCACGGCACGAAGTGTCTCCCTGACTGAGGATGGTGCAGTCTTTTACGAGTACTGTCGTCAAATCCTGAGTGATTTGGAGGAAGCAGAGCTTGCCCTGGGCAAATCAAGCTCTACTCCAACAGGAACGCTGCGAATCGATCTCACCGTGGCGCTGGGGCGACTGCACATTGTTCCAGCACTGCCACGATTTGCGGCTCAATATCCTGACCTCAAATTCGATGTAACGTTTGGCGATCGCCGGGTAGATTTGATTGAGGAAGGAATTGACGCAGTAGTGCGAGTTGGCAGCGGACCCGATAGCCGCCTGATCATGCGCCCACTTGCCACGGCTCGATATCTAGTCTGTGGTGCACCTGCTTACTTGGTAAAGTACGGGGAACCAAAAACACTTGAAGACCTACAACAGCACAACTGCTTGAATTTGGTGCTGCCTTCTACTGGACGAATTCGTGAATGGATTTTCCAGTGTGATGGACAGGATTTCCGCCTGTCTGTTAATGGGGCACTGGTTACCTGAAATGGGATGCTGGAATGTAAGCCCTGGAAGGAATAC
>CAXUIG010000441.1:0-3662 GCA_964250845.1 uncultured bacterium
AGTTCAAGCTTAATTCGGGAGCCGTACTTCTCGAAATGGTACGGGACTGGTTTTGGCGGAATGTGATAGCAATCCAGACCAAAAATGGACGTTAACAAATCAGGGGACATTGCAAGGTATCAACAATAAGTGCGTAGGCACCCAAAATGGTAAGTCCGAGAATGGCACCGCGATAATTCTCTGGGACTGCAATGGCAATCCAGATCAAACTTTGAAATTGCAATCATAGCGCTCGCCCATTAAATATTGAGTTTCACGACACTGGCTCTAAACCTGCGTCGTGAAACCAAACCAATTCTCAAACGTTATTTGTTTGCTCTTTACTAAGGAACCAAATGCTTGCATATCAACCCGAGCCACTCGAAAAAGTGTTATTGTCTCTCCCACTGCCACCTGATTCTACGAATCAGTACTTTTTTGGCGCCCGAGATTTCCTAACGCCAACAACGGATAGCTTGTGGCAAATTGAAAGTGGTGTTGTTCGCACCTGGACTCGGAATCGAAAGAATCAACATGTTGTTTTGGGATACTGGCGAGCAGGAGAGATTGTCGGCCAGCCGCTCTCTCAGCTCAATCCTTATTTTATGCAGTGCATAACCACTGTAAAAGTGAGCATATTGCCGCCAATGCTGCTGTATCGATCGCTAGATACCTTGGTTGCTCAATTCCAGCAGACAGAGGAACTGCTGAGCATCCTTCACAGCCACCCGATTAAAGCGCGGTTGTGGCAATTCTTAATCTGGCTAAGCCAAAAGTTTGGTCGTGACGTTAACCAGGGGCGCCTGATTGATTTGCACTTGACCCACCAGGAATTTGCCGAAGCTCTAGCTACAACCCGCGTGTCAATAACGCGATTGCTACAGGTTTTTGAGTCGGAGGGAAGGCTTAAGCGACATTTTAAGCAGTTGATTATTTGTTAAGCATAAGCGGCATAGAAAACTTTAAAAAAATTAGAAGAAGTGTTGAAAGTTCTTAGCTGCTTTTCAGGAATCGCCGGGCTTGAATTGGGAATTACTGTGGCTGGATTGTCGGACTTTTTTCAGGTCACGCAATTCATCGAACAATCGAAATACTGTCAGCAAGTTTTACGACTTCATTACCCGAACATCCCCATTCATAATGACATCAGAACATTTACCGCAATGCCAGGACAGTTTGACGTGGCAGTTGGCGGGTTTCCCTGCCAAGACATCTCCGTCGCCGGGAAAAAAGCAGGAATCAAACCAGGCAACCGTTCAGGTCTTTTCTTTGAGTTCGTGCGAGTCGTGCGCTTGGCTCGACCCCAATTCCTGGTCTTGGAGAACGTACCAAACATGCTTGCTAACGGGATGGGAATTGTACTCCGGGAGCTTTCCCAGAGCGGGTATGATGCTCAATGGTCGCTTGTATCAGCTTTCGTGGTGGGTGCAGTCCATCGGCGCGAAAGAATCTTTATCGTCGCGTGGAGGGGAGATGATGCTCCCGACTCCCAATGCTCACGAACCGGGGTGGAAGAATTTAATGCCAGTGACTAGAAATGGCGATACCCCCACTCATCCCAATCAGCGCTGGTACGATCAGAGCACGGGAAGATTGTTGCAAAAGGGACTTATCCAGGCGATTGCTTATCTTCCGACTCCCACTGCCTCAGATGCAACTACTGGAGCAATCATTGGGCAGAACGACACCTACGAGCGCACCAAAAATGGCACCTGGAGACGACATCTTCAGACCGGCAATAATTGCAGCTTGAACCTGGGTCGATACTTCCAAATGCTGCCAACGCCCAAGGCATCAGACGGCCAACATCCGGGTGTCAAAGCGCATTCCCCTGGACAGACGTTCCATCTCTCTGCGGCTGTGATGCCAAGTACTTCCCCAGCATCGGATTGCAAAATCCTTAGCAAGTCAACCAATGAGGGCGATCGCTCTCAAGTAGAAGTGCAGAATCTGCCGACACCAACCCTCCAGGGCGAACGCACCTTGTCAATAAAAAGGCTTACTTCTCAATAAAATCATATTTTTTTGCATTAAGCTTTTTTATTGAGAATCATTACCCTAATAATTTTTACCTTCCGTCTACGGAGGAAAAATCAGATTAACGGAAAAGCTTATTCTTGCGTTTGATGCATAAACTAGACTTTTTTTCCATTTAGTTTTATTAATTTTAGATGCGTTTGCCCTGTATCACCCCGCCGGTCTTTACGACTCCATACCTGAATTTAATCAAGGAGCTAAAACTCAATTTACTGAGGTTTATGGATTGGCACGCTACCAACGGCAACGTGGAGACTGACTGGTCTGATCGGAGCCTACCGACCGATGCAACGCAGGAAATATTGCTGACAAAAACGATTAGTGATGAAAATAATACTTACCCAGTAACAAGTTCTAAAGGGATCGCTTGGGAATATAGCATTGAACTTGCCAATGAGTTGTATAAGGATATGTGGATCAATGTCCCGATCCTAGCGACAGATGATTATGTCACGCAGCTAGCAACTTTGCTCAAAAGGAACCTTAGCCCAAATCTGAAAGTGTACGTGGAGTACAGCAATGAGGTCTGGAATGATTCCTTTATGCAAACTCACATCAATAGAAGAGCCGCTACGAATGAAGTGGCAGCGGGTGGCTCGACCCTTAATTATGACGGCTCCACAAATAACGTCATCTGGGGTGATCGCCGTGTGGCCAAACGTCTGAAGGAAATAAGCGACATCTTTAGCCAAGTCTTTGGGGCCGAAGCAATTAACACGCGCATCCGACCGGTGTTGGCCTATCATTTAGTCGCTTGGCACCGATTTGATGACCAGTTAGCGTTTATTAATAAGAACTATGGTCCACCCAAGCAGTTCTTCTATGCGATCGCTGTAGCCCCCTATTTCGCGATAGGAGATGCGGACAGCAACCCTAATCTGACGGGAGATCAGGTTCTAGCGGCACTCTCTTCATCGATAGATTCTTATCAAAACTCAAGCACCCTACAGGATGTGCAAACAGTAGCAACCTACTACGGCCTGAAATTGGCGGCGTATGAGGGAGGGCCTGACACCTTTGGTCCAAACAATATCGCTGCCAAAAAAGCTGCAACGCTCGATCTGCGCATGAAAGATCTCGTGAAGAAATACCTGAATATTTGGTACAGCAAGGGGGGAGATCAGTTCAATTGGTTTACCATCGGAGCGGGTTCTTTCGACACTCAGTATGGTACATGGAATATCACGCACGACCTGAATAACCTCAACGAACCGAAGGAGCTAGCCTTCGCCGAGGTAATCACATCTGGGCTACCAGCAGTGACGGTAGGTTCTGTTCTGCCGGGTGAAGTGGATGCCCGAGGGTATTTGGGAAGCAGCCAGCCATATGTTGATCCGTATGTCCGATATATAAATCACTCCAAATTCGACTACCTAGTCCGCGTGCCAACGGCAGGAACCTACATTCTGAAGGTGAGTTTAGGAACGAGTACTCCGGGATCGACCCTAGACGTGCTGGTAAACAACAACGTGGTCGCCACAGTTAGCGCGCCAGTCAACGGAGTTCAAGACCTCGGGGATACGAAGTTTGTCGATACGGAAGCAATTCCCCTAAACCTACAAGCTGGACTCAATGTGGTGCGATTAAATGTCTGGAGTTTAGACTAAAAGCGATCAGAACAGAATGCTGGCAAAATTACGGGTTAA
>CAXUIG010000442.1:0-3660 GCA_964250845.1 uncultured bacterium
CAAAAATTAAGTATAATTGTACCATGAGTTTCTAAATCATTTAGGATTGCTATAGTCAAGGACGGATAGAACTCAAGGAGTCTGATGCTACGGCGTTCGAGGTCGTTGTTACACGCGCAAAGATTGCGACACCACCTGGGACGAGAGGTGGCTCCGGTATAAAACGGACTCTTGCGTTAAACCCAACTCGCCTCGCTATGTACCTGAATAGCCTCTTCGGTGACGCAAGAGTCCGTTTTATACTCCGAATCGTTGTAGGAATCGATCTCGCTGCTTTAGAAGGTGTTTATGAGAGGGACTATTAGGGATTAAGGGTATCCGATGAAAAATATTGCAGCTCTCAGCCAAAAATTTAGGTTAAAGTTATTGCTGAACCTAATTGTGCTTGAGCGTAGTATGAGACCCATCACCGATGAAGTGATTGCTGAAGTAACCCAGCACCTTGTTGCTGAGTTAGACCCTGAAGAAGTTATCCTCTTCGGGTCTTATGCCTGGGGAACCCCACACAAGGACAGTGACTTGGATGTGTGCGTCATAGTCGCTGATGGCATTCCAGGGTTTAACCGGATTGAGTGGGGGGTTAGGGCATTGAACGCGCTAAATGAATTGAGGGTCGATGTAGATATCTTGGTGACAACTCGTTCAGTGGTAGACACGTTTAAAACAGTTCCGGCTTCGTTGCAAAGAAAAATAGTAGAAGAAGGAAAACAACTTTATGGACAAGGCAAAACTTACGCTGGTAAGATTTTGGCTCAAGAAAGCTCAACGGGACCTAGCTGTTGCACAAAAAGTAGCAGCAGATTTCCCTGACATAGCGATTTATCACTGTCAGCAAGGTGCAGAGAAAGCATTAAAAGGATTTTTGATTCTCTACGATTATGATGCTGGTAGTACTCATAATATAGGTTCTTTGGTGCAAGCAGCATCGGAGATTAGACCAGAATTTTTCACAGAGTTACAATCAGCCGGTTGGCTGAGTCAGTACAATCAAACATACAGATATCCTGGCGATCCAACAGATGACTTTAATCCCAGTCCAGGAGAACTCAATAAAGCTTTCCAACTTGCTAAAAACGTATATACGAAAGTATTAAATGCAATGCCTCCAGAGATAGTGGAGCCTGCTCAGTGATCGAAGGCGCGTAAAGTTTCGAAACAAACCACATAACAGAACTGCGGCAGGTTGTCAAAGAGAACAAGCAAGTTTTTGCATTCACTTTGTAATCATTCTCAACTGCTCACGACAATCATATCATCAGAACGTTGTGAGCAGTTGACCTTTATAGGCAGGGGGCAGGGGGCTTTCTAGCAGGGGGAAAAAAGAAATATCCTCTCTGCCACTTTCTTACAAGCACGCAATATTTATTTATGGAGAAGATTAAATATTTGTTTCCTTGCACGTAGTGCGAAGAAACTCTCACGTCCTTATTACAAGAAGAGAGGATTTATCCATGGGGTTTCCCCCCTGCTAGAAAGCCCCCTGCCCCCCTGCCTCTTCTTGACGACAATAAAATAATTCACCTGGGCTCAATCCAGAAAAATTCTGGCAATACTTCATAGCTTTCGCAAGCTGGTCCTTCTCTACATTACGCCAGCTCTCTCAAAAAAGGTAACTTATGCAAGCCATACAAGACAGTCTGACACTCGCCATAGAGTTAGTGTTCATCATTTTCTTCATGCTCATTGCTTTCGAGATTCTCAATCAAGCCCGTTGCTTGGGCGGTTATTACATTCCAACTAACTGGCAACCACCACAAAATATACCCGTGACAGATCATTCGTGACAGGTTAAGACTGTGCAGTATTTGTCAATAAGCAATTTTGCTTAAATATTTAGTAGAGGTTGAGGTGTCAAACTAACCCTTGAGGAGTTTGAGCGACACCATGCCCAAAAAGAAGCACCGCAATCCTGACCATGTACAGCGACACAACACTCCCAGCCAAAATAATGAAGCGATCGCCTCTCAACTGGAAGCACTGCTAACCCCAGCAATCTGGGCGCAACAAGGGTACTATCGTCAATTGGGGATGCGCGAGCGTATACTCAACTTGTCACTGATGGTGGCAGCAGTTTTGACTCTGTTGTGGCGGCAAGTTGCGGGAGTGCAAGAGCTAACTCGTTTGATTGCAAGAGAAGACCTGCTGTGGTGTCGGGCAACCAAAGTTTCCCAACAAGCTATGAGCGAACGATTCTTGACATTTCCGGCAGAATTGTTTGAACGGGTGTTTAAAGATTTGCTTCCCCAGTTGCAACAGAATTGGTTGCAAAGAACCAAGCGCCCCCTACCTGATAGCATCAAATTTGCACTTCATAATTTTGAGCGAATTTGGGTGGCTGATGGTTCAACAAAAGACAGCGTTATTCTGTAAGCTCAAAAGCTTGGAGGATGCCCCCAGAGGGCAACTGGCTGGTAAAATTTGCACAGTAATTGATATTGTTACCAGGTTACCTGTAGAGGTATGGTTTCATACTAACCCCAGAGCGAATGATACTAACTTTGAGGCAGATTTACTGGACAAGGTACAGGCTAAAACCTTATTTTTACTTGACCGAGGTTTTTATCACTTCCAATTCTTAGCTACCCTCATCAGCCAACAAGTAGACTTTATTACCCGTCTCAAAGCTGGGGCTGCTGTCAAGGTTATCCAGAGCAACACTCGTCAGCACAGCGTTCGAGACCAATTAATTAAACTCGGTACAGGTCGTAATGGTGCTCCAATTCTGACATTACGTTTGGTGGAAATTCGTTGTGGTAAAACTTGGTACTCTTATATTACTTCGGTACTTGACCCAGTTGTTTCACCTCCTTACGTGGTAGCTGATTTATATCGCCGCCGTTGGCGGATTGAAGAATCCTTTAATACGGTTAAACGGTTGCTGGGATTAAGCTACTTGTGGACGGGGTCAATCAATGGGGTGAAATTGCAAGTCTGGGCTACTTGGCTATTCTATGCTATTTTGGTTGATTTAGGCGATACCGTTGCTGATGAGTTAGCACTGTCTTTTGACCGGATTTCTTTAGAGATGCTGTACCGAGGTTTGTATCACTTTACTGTCGCTTATAACAAAGGGAAAGCTACAGATACAGTTAAGTATTTCGCCGCTCCCGAGAATCAAGACTTGGGTGTGGTTAAATCCCTACGAAAGCCTGAACAAAAGATAGATTTATCTCCTTTTCCAGATGTAAAGCTCCCACCAGAAAAAAAATATTATTTTACCCCCTTGACAAACTGCTCATCACCTTAACTTGTCACGGATGGTGACAGATACACAATTTGATGTGCCAACACCACTAGATATCGCCGCGCTCTCACCACTGCCAAAATCTACGTCTGAAGATGTCATTCTATCGGCAATCAATTCGACATCGCGCTCGTGACATCCATCTGCCTGCTCCTTGGACGTTGCCGGTAGACGAGCTGTTGACGCCACCTTTGAGAAGTCTCAACCTGACTGAACGAATGCTGTTGTTACCCCCGGCACGTCAACGAAGAGGCTCTCTTAGCAGGGAGAGGGGGAGCTTTCTTGACGAATACAGGTGAGGCGCGAACTGCTTTGCTGTTCGAGGCACCCAAAGAAAGCAGGTGTGGGTGGGGCTTGTACCCTTGCTCCACTCCGTTGGGCAGCAAGGGGCTCGTTTTCTTTCATCCCCCCTGCCC
>CAXUIG010000443.1:0-3631 GCA_964250845.1 uncultured bacterium
TAAAAACCATACGGGAGAGTGCTTTGAGGCAATTCGCTTACATCGAACTCAGGTCGGGCAAGTGTGGCTACTCCCAATACTTTTCGGTTAAGAGCTAAGCAGTATTAGTAATGGAAAAAGTGAGTGGTTGGTGTTGAGTACCAGTTCCCCTGTGGATTGGCTTCTTCGATGAGAACTTGGAGCGTGTTTTTTTGACTAGTCTAGGATTACTTCTGCCTTGGCGAGTCGGAATTTTTTCATCCAAAATCTCCATAATCAACCATGTCCAAAAAAAGGGAGTTGTTCGGTTAAAGCATCCTGAAACACAGGAATCGCGCCCCGAATCACCTTGAGCGTACCAGTGAAACCCAAACGGAGGGGAGAGATACCCGCATGTTCAGCGGCTTGGAACATTAAGCACCGTATAGCCCAATGCCCTAGAAGCCAGCCATAAACTTCTTGGACGACCTCGCGGGGATTGAGTGAGCGGATGGGAGTTTTACGACCCAACAGATGAGTTTTCAGTTCATCAATAGTATTTTCTACTACGAGCGCGCTGGTGGTACTCGGATGCTAGTAACAGAGCCGGAAAGAGTGCTGTATCAAGCAAACTGGTAATCAGGCGGTAAGTTTTTTCACCTTCATCCGAATCAATGGTGTACTCAATTACGCGCAAGAGAATCTTAGTACCACCTTTTTTCTTGGACTTTCCATCGGGATAAATCCAACTCAGATATGACCCGTCGTCTAAAATTTTTTCTGCCACAAGTTTGACATTGGCAGGCGCTCGGCCTAGGTAATCACATTCTCGTTTCAGAGTCGCTTGCACCATTGCATAGGAATGTAATCCTCTATCCCACATCAGTAACATGCCTTGTGTTACTGAACGTAACAGTTTCTGCACTCGCACCCGTTCTCCCATGCGGTATGGACACACTAAGGCATCCACTATTAAATGTGTCCCCGCCTCAATCAGTAGCACCAATCGAATTTTAGGGAATGCCGCTCTCGTTCCATGTCTGCTTCCTGGATATCCAAAGACTTTGGCATTCGCTAGGGTATCAGGCACGTCTAGTACGGTGCCATCTACTGCCATTACTCGCCGTCCAAACAGAAATGCGCCCGGAGTTTGTGGTGAAGCCATCGGACGTGTCACCTGGTTGAATAACTGGCTCATTACCCGACATCCCAGTCGCTGCCTTGCTTCAGTAATTGATGAAGGGCTTGGTACACGCCAATACTGAGCTAACCGCAGCCACTGCGTTCTTAAGCCGTTTACCAGATTTTTCAAGACTGTTCGCATCGAATCCGATGACCATAGACTCATCGCTATTACCAAACAGACAACTAAATGTGATGGCAGTTTGCGCCTTCGCTCTTCCCGACTATCTGTACTGCCTAGCACTTGCTCAATAATTTCTGGTGATATCGCTGTTTCTATGGCTTTTAGCACTAACCCTGATTCAATCACGGGTGAGATTAATGAAAATTCCTTGAGTTGCATTTAGCCGTGGGCGCACCTGGGTACAACTCTCAATCTACCTGGTTTTGGGCTTAACCGAAAAGTATTGTGGCTACTCCTAAAGCCTACTACTGCATCCGAAGCGGAAGAATGGGTACTTGAACCAGAGGCAAAACAACCACCAGCACCGCAACCAGCGCTACAGAGGCAATCAACTGGTTTCTCTGGTGATTCAGTGGGTTGCCAACTGAGAACGCTTGAAGTTGAGGCTATTCAGCCAGCACCTACACCAGAACCAGAAACATTACCCGATGTCGAGTCTCAGTATGAACGAGGACGCACGCACGGAAAGCACGACGCATCCGAGGGTTGGCATCCCAGCTACTCTCAGGCTGCGACAGAGTACGCGAAGGGGTATTTGGCCGGGTACAACGCTGTACTGAACCCCATTTCCCCGCAGGTAGAAGTCAGTAAACCAGTGGAGTGGACAGTCAGTTATGACAAAAAATGGCACTGGTATTGGGTATGGGTGGGCTCAAGCTGCATAGGACTTGCCTCAACCTATCAAGACGCAGAGCGGATGGCGACCGAGCGGATTGCCACGGACAAGATGATCCACACTCAGAATGCGGTGGTGATGAAAGCTTACGCCTTGACGAAAGAGCATTAACGAAATTAGTAAGACCAAGGCGCTTGTCAAAGATCCAAAAAGCAAGCGCCCAACTTTACTATATCCACCCGAATCTTACAGGAGAAAAGTGACCTATGACTAGTTCAAATTTAACCTTACACTGCGGTGCTTTAAAGGCGACTCGTGACGATTTGAAATCAGTTACGACTCCTCAAGCAACATCTACATGGGCACCAATCCCCTTCGGCATCAAGCCAATCAGATATATCAACCCGCTCAAACACTCTAGAATAAGCCACAATTGCTCCAGCTACTCTCTCAAAGTTTTGGCTTGCTTCTTTCCAAACTATTAAATTTTCATCCAAAAATATCAGGGCGCAGAAATTATAGAACTTATGTTTGTTCCTTATAATCGTTTTATTACTTCCAGAATAAATTTACTAAAATAGGAGGGCTCTATGAAATTTATGTACCTTAAATCTGCTCCTGCTAAATCAGCTTTTGCTAAACTTACTCGCTCCAGCTTAGTTTTTAATAAACTGGCACCTCTGAATCGAGTTCCTTCAAGATTAGCTCCTTGTAAGTTTGCTCTAGCTAAATCAGCATATTCCAAATTGGTTTCTGTTAAAAAAGCTCCGACTAAATCTGCCTCTATTAGATTCACCTTGCTTAAATCCGCTCCTACTAGAAAAGCACCAGAAAGATTAGCCCTTTTCAAATTGGCTCCGGTTAAATTTGCAGCTAATAGATTAGCATTTCTTAAAGAAGCACCCATAAAGTTTGCCCCACTTAAGTCAGCTTCCTCAAGCGAGGCTTCATCTAAGGTAATCCCGACAAAATATCTTTTCCCTGCTGCATAAAGTCTTAATAGTTCGCCAACATCCATGTCAGAGTACCTTGGAGGCTATTATATATAGTAGATAAGTTAACGTGGAGAAAGCTGGGTTACGGGTATGGGGTGTAGGGGATACCCCTCCCTGAAGGGAGGAGCTTGGAATAAGGATACCTTCAACCTCAAGTCTAGCCATCTCGGTTGAATTTTTCGGCGTTGCACAACACGCAAATGATTTAGCTTGGCACAGGGACAGTTCTATACTTTAGGTAATGCAGTAACAATTTAATTGATAATCGCAGCATTTCTTCCGACTTAGAATAGCAAAGAGTTCGACGATGTAATCGTGCTAAGTAATGTCTAACCCTTGTATTTTCCCCCTCTACTCGTGTCATGTAAGTTTTCTTGACAATCTGGTCGGCATCATCAATAAAGATTGGGTAAACTGGATAGCCATCGGTTACGTAAAAAAAACAGTGCCAGCACTTAATAATCTTCCACAATTGTTCAAACGTCTCTGCACTTCTATCTCCCAAAACCCAAGCTAAAATTCCAGCACATCCCTTATTAACAGCAGTCCACAGCCATATCTTGTTTTTTTTTAGCGACAAAAGTCTGTAACTCGTCTACTTGGGTAACTTCAGTAATTTCTGAATAGTCTGGAGCATCGGGGAGGTAAGCGTTCAGGGGGGGGAAGTGGTCGCTGTGGAATTGACCCCCGGTTCTG
>CAXUIG010000444.1:0-3587 GCA_964250845.1 uncultured bacterium
GATATCACTACAGCTCCCAAATATTTAGGAATAATGGATTTTATTGCTCAAAACCTAGCTGTTCCGGTAAATTACCCCCGTTTGAACTGTTCCAAAGTACCGTAATCGGCTTGCAGCAAGGGCGATCGCGCCGGATTGCGGCAAGCGAGCATCAGTCTGTTGAACAATCCCTAGGTAGTCGAAACACAGGCCCCCAGCGCGGCGCGTGGCAGAATACCCTTTGTCCGTTTACTATCTCAAACCCGATATGCAGCTTATAGACTTTTTCAAACGCACCTATGTGGTCAATCTGCCTTACAGGAAGAACCGGCGCAGGATGATGGTTCAGGGGCATCAACTGCGCGTGATCTTCGACCGGCTGCTTTCGTTCTTGCAGGAACTGCAGCGGCGGCCTGGAGGGCATCCTAACGGTGGCCCAATGCATCTTGACGGAGCGTATTCGACCTTCCGAGCGCAAAACCCGGACATCGTGACATTGATCGCCGCTCTGACTCTGGGGTGGCAGCGGAGCTCGCGCAGCGACATCTCTACCAACGAGTGGTTTGATCAGGTGCCCGTCTTCAAGCAATTGGTGGGTGCGGTAAGGGCGGGCAGATTTTTTTTGGCCAAAGCAGCACAATAGAAACCAGACTGCTTGCATTTTACTTTAACAACCCCCTGCTGCTGAGTCGAATGGTGTAACTGCTGCTTGATCCCCCTTTGAATGGATACAAGATATCAGTGAAGAAGAAAGCGTTGAAATACCACTTGGCCTTGGGCCGTTCGATTGACCTAGAGGGTATAGCCCGAGATGCTCAAGCGCGCCAATGCCCCCGGCACGTGATGTGGGATCTGAGCCAGCGACTTGGGGCGATGATCCATCGACCGGGAGCGTATCCAATATTGCCTTTAGACAGGATGCGCGCCAAGATTATAGGTCGGCCCGCCCATTGGGCGCTCGCCCGCGCTTTGTCCTCACAGCTTAAGAGTGACGATCTGATATTCTGCACTGGCGAAGACGTAGGCATACCTATCGCCACACTTTGCAGTGAACAGCGGGAGCGACCAAAAATCGTCGTATCTATCCACACTATAAACCGACCGCGTGCTTGTTTGGCGTTGAAGCTGTTTGGCGGCTCAGACCGGATTGACCTGTTCGTGACCAGCGCCCGGACTCAGGCTGATTTCCTCCGCCGCTACTTGCGGCTGCCCGAAACCCGCATTTACATGCTCCCTGAGCAGACAGACACTACCTTTTTCACACCGGGTCCTGCCTTACCAGACAAGTTGCGTCCGATGATTGTGAGTGTAGGACTGGAAAAGCGGGACTACCGGACCCTTGCCGAAGTAACCTGGGATCTAGATGTTGACGTGAAGATTAGCGCTTTCTCCCAAGACGTGCCCCTATTGGCACGGGCGTTCCCAAAAACTATGCCAGACAATATGTCCTGTCGATTCTACGAATGGCCTGAGTTGGTGCAACTCTACCGCGACGCCGACCTAATTGTAGTTAACCTTTTAGAGAGTAAGGACAGTGCCGGAATTACCACTCTGCTCGAGGCCATGTCCTGCCGACGACCGGTGGTGATAACCAGAACCCAAGGCCTGATTGAGTATCTTGCCACCCCAGGTACCGTAACCAGCATCAAGCCGGGCGACCCCGGCGGATTGCGCCAAGCGATCGTCAATCTGTTGAACAATCCTCAGGTGGCCTCTGCACAAGCCCAGCGCGGCTACGAACTCGTCCTAAAGCATTACAACAGTGAACGGTACATCGAGTCCCTCGCCACACAGCTTGCATTAGTGTAGCCTCCAAGGTGGCGCGGATTGTAAATAAGTTCCTCATCTGTAAACAGCAAATTCACTGATAAATTTGGCCCTCTTTACTATCGCCGCCAAATTTATCAGTGAATTTAATTTTAAAAAAATAGCAGAGGTAGAGTTAACTTGATTTCGTTGTTTGAAAGTAAACTCATTTTATGTTTTATATTTCTGCGCTCAAAATCACGAGATCATTAAAATAATTTATTTTGCTCCTGCTTTTCAGTACATCTGTTTTCATTACAATTACTACTAATACAGTAGTAGCAACTTATGCACAGACTTCAAGCTATCCAAACTCTAACGTTCCTTTAGGGATTAATTTAGCCGGGATTGATGACTGGACGACTCAATGGCCTTTTGTGGATGCCTTCAAAATTTCCCGTCCTTGGGTATCTCAGCGTCAAAACGTTGCTTCGGGTCAAGGCGGTCATCTGAATCTAACTCCCGATGGCTGGATTGCTTCTTTAGATCAAGGCCAATATGCTGAAACGGTGATGTTTGATGATGGTCAAGCACATTACCCAAGCGGAAAATACGTGCTTCTTTACGATGGGTCAGGTACTATAAATTTCCTGTTTGGTAGTGCCTCGGTTGTTAGTCAAACACCCGGACGGATGCTTTTGAATATAGTTCCTCAAGTTACCGGCATCCATTTATAGCGCTTTTCGATCCAATGAGGTACAATAAGTAAATAAAGCTTTATATCTAAGAAAGATCGAAATGAAAGCATACTCGCTCGACTTACGCCAGAAAATCCTTGAAGTGTACTTGACAGATGGGATATCACAGCGACAGATTGCAAAAAGATTTAGAGTAGCTCTAAGCTTTATTGAAAAATTACTCAAACAATATCGATCAACTGGAAGTATATTTCCTAAAGTTAGAATACAGCCAACCCCATCAAAGTTAAATGAGCAGCAATTGAATGTGCTCAAAGAAATTGTATCAGCAAATAATGATGCGACCGTCTTCAGAGATTCGTAAACAGTTAGAAGAAAAGACAGGTGTTTTGATTGGGAACTCAACAGTACATAGAATGTTACCTCTGATGGGGATTAGCCGAAAAAAAACATTGCATGCAGATGAGAAAGAACCTGAAAGAGTTCAATTATTACGATTAGACTTCTGGCTAAAAATTCAAGTAGTTCTGACTGAAAACCTTATATTTCTTGACGAATCCGGGCGGAGTGTCGGCGGGGGAAGCAACCCGACCGCCGAACCTCCTTTGTAAATTTATCTTTAATAAGACAAGAAAGCTCGTGCCACTAAGGGTAAAAGGGCGTATGGCTCTCGTCTCCACAAGAGTAATAAAAATGTCTCTATAATTGGTGCAATTGGACTGAAGGGTGTGATTAGTAAATATAGCCGAGTAGGTGCAACTGACGGGCTTACATTTGAGGCTTTTATTTCCCAAAAGCTAGTTCCACAGCTTTGGGAAGGCGCTTATGTTGTCATGGATAATTGCTCTATTCATAAAGGTAAAGAAATTGAGAGTTTAATTGAGAAGGCGGGGGCTAAATTAATTTATTTACCACCATATTCTCCTGATTTTTCACCAATTGAAAATTGCTGGTCTTCAATTAAGAATATACTACGTTCTATTGGTGCCAGAAATTACCCTGATTTAGCACAAGCAATTGAAGAGGCTTTTAGTAAAGTCTCTTTAAAAGATATTCAAGGCTGGTTTACTCACTGCTGCTACTGTACTTCAGTAGATTAGAAAACGCTATAGTAATTTTGGCAACCAATTCTAACAATCCGATTCGCAATATTAGACTAATTCT
>CAXUIG010000445.1:0-3582 GCA_964250845.1 uncultured bacterium
ATAGAAAAGCATGTTGTTAAGGGTTGTCCATAATGTCTGGGTTCATTGTTACCCTTTTGCGCAAAGCGCGGTGGCTGTTGCGACATCATCCAGATGTAATGCTGCTGGCTGATCGTGGCGAAAGCCAATCACGAGTTGATGAGGTGGTTACGTACCTGTCGTTGGCATTATTGTTTGCGCCTACCCTGTGATGTCCTGTTGCAGGGTGCAAAACGCTATCCGACCACCGTTGCCACCCTCTATCCACCGATAGGAGAAGCCCGACTCTATCGCCACGTGGGCTTGTGGCAAGATGGCATCCATCGCTGTAACCTGGTGCTTGCCACCGTCAAGGGGTTACAAAAAGGTTATCCATTGTTGTCCAGCCGTCAAACAGATCACTCTCGGTGCGCCACGACTATTTCACACACGGCTGGACAACAATGGATAGTTTTCCGCTCGGGGCTAAAGAATCCTGGGCGGTGATCACTGACGAACCGCCCAGTTTACAGACGCTCTGGCAATATGCGCTCAGGTTTCGAGTGGAGGAATTATTAATGGAATAGCAAGTCCGGGGCATTTGAGTTGGAAGATTCCCGCTTGCGCTCAACCGATGCCCTCGAACGCTTATATCTGGTGGCGGCGATCGCACTCCTCTATGCCACCACTCAGGGCATGGCGGTGCAAAAGGCTTGCTTACGGGAGCAAGTTGACCCGCACTGGCGACGCGGCATTAGCTATCTCAAAATTGGGCTGCGCTATCTCCAGGGGGTGCTACACAAAGGACGTGAACTGCTGACTCCCATCCCTTTACTGCCCAAAGACCCAGAGCTTTGTTTTGCCTCCAAGCGGGCTGAACAACAGTTCTATGACCAAATTTGGTTCTCCCGCATTCGTTCTATCACCTGTCATCCTTGACTTCCCTCGGTTTGACTGAGATGTGTCAGGCAGTCAGCCATCAACGTTCTCAACAAGTCTGAATTTATCGGCTTGAGGTTGTGTGAAAACGAGAACATAAACCAAAGGCAGATAAGAACAATGCGCCATGATATTGACCCAAAAGATTCTGATGCAAGAAGGTTTGGCTGTAAGGATTCAGGTAATGGGGAAATGACTGAAAAGCTTTTCCCGTAAAGGTTTGGAGGATAATTCAGCTTTTTTTAATTTTCAATAAGAATCGGTGGAATGGCCATTTCTCGTTGCTTGTTGAGAATATCAACTTATTTATTCTAGAAGTACGGATCTGAAATGCAATCCAGGCAAGGGTTTCAACACCTGAATCCTTACGTTTGGCTCTTCAGTACCTCCGCATGCTGATTTACAACTAAACTGGTTGAAACTCCTTACTGGCAAGGGTTGCAGGCGAACGTATCTGTTGATTTGACTAAAATTGAGGGTGAATACTCTAAAAGCCTTGATTGACAAGAATTCTAGCCTTAGCAAACTTGCTCTGAGAGCATACCAGGTACTGAAGAGCCGAAGTTTTAAGCAGACGCCATGACAGCTTTGAACTAAATCCTCAAGCAGGCATTACTGACCAGTCGAGACACCGGACTTGCAAGCATGGTGCTGTTTACGTGTTACTACTGCTAGCTGTAGCGACCTGCAATCATAAACGCCCAAACCTGCAATTCCCGGTAATTTTCAACCAGGATTAACTGCAAAAGCGCGGTAAAGAAAACGTTCATTTTATTGCCGAGAGCTAAAAAACCCTGTGATTAGCTTGGACTCGGCTGTTTTCCTGTCAATAAAGTCGTCAAGATTTCAAAGTCAACTTACTCAATTTTACCACGAGTTTCTTAACCAATTCTGGAACTCATATTCTGCCCTTCCCTTTTCTCATCGGTGCTTTCAGCCTATTTGCAATTAATCCTGGTTGAGATTTATGATTGCAGGTTGGTTGCATCTAATCCTGGTTCAGTTGCAGTTAATCCACAGCTGTTGCACAATCTTAGTTGCAAATAATCCTGGGAAAGACAAAGGCGGGAAGTGCAGGTTTGAGCGATTAGTATTGCAGGTCGCTACAGGTAGGGAGGGAGCATCGCAGAGGAGGCTGAGGGAGCTTCGTCAGATTGTATAGACAAACCTGCGGAGTGTAATTCTTTCCGACTCAGCTCAAGAAAGCTCCCTCAGCTCCAGAAATAGCTTATCTCCTCCACCAACTGGTGCATGACCACACCCTTCAGCCAGCGATAACTCCAAGTGGAACGGAGAGAACCAGTCAGGTCATTGACTGCATCTTGCCCTTTGGGCAGATGACTGCCAATCCACATTCCGATGGCAATCAAGTATTTGCTCCAGGGTGGATGACCATCAAAAAACGGGGTATGGGTGAGATAGTTGTTAGCAAATATGGCGTAGTAAACCTCATCGAACACCAAGGTATTAAACCGGCCTAGTCCCCAAAACCGCAGACCAACGGAGAGCAAGAACACACCAGATGTCCCAATCCAGAACCACGGCATCGGCTTGGTAAAAAGCTTTCTCAACCAGAAGATAAAACCACGCTTCACAGCTCAAAGGGTCTTCAATCGCTCCTGGGCGGACTTTTTAGTGAAAAACAAAAAAGCTCTCTTGCCATGTGCTAAACAAGAGAGCATCAAGTCTTAGGTATGAGGAGCAAATTGAGGATTTGCTTGAGTCGAGCGTACTAAATGGATGTGAAGGCTAAGTGGCAATTGTATGACAATCCTGCGCTCGCCCTTCTCCCCTATCGCCTTATAGACAAGGTGATTTATTCCACGGTCGGAGAGAGTCGTACCGAAGCAGACTTTCTCGCCCACCTCCAACAAACCCTTGCCACAGCTCCTGATGCTACCAAATGGGACTTGAGCATGGATTTTTTGAACATTCATCAATCCGAATCGTTAGTCCGCTTTGTCGCTCAAGTTGAAGGGATTACCGAGGCTCTGGGCATCAAAGGCAAGTGTGGCATTCTCCAATCCCTGCAAACACGAGCAGCGTTTTTGAGTGACCCCGAGCGAAACACTGGACAAGACTGGGCAACCCTCGTTTAGGGTATCTGTATGTCCCGTAGAGAAGCATGTTGTCTAGTAGTGCCCAGTCTGGTCTTGAGTCTTTGTAACCCTTCCCACCGAACCAAAGTTTCATTTCACCCCCAAGCATTGTTTCTGGTTCTGGAGTTTAGACTAACGCATGACAAAATGACTCAAAAGTATTGAGTTAATGAACTACGTAACCGTTCAGGGGGGGGGTAAAAAAGTTTACGCTATGAAATCACATGTAATCAGTACGAAAACCAGCCTAGATTTAATTTTTCCTAGATAATTGTGAGTAGTTAAAACTGCTATACTGGTTTGCCAATTGTCTAATAGACATTTTAGGGAGGCTGTTTATATGTGCATAAGTTCTAAAGCTTTTGCTTAGCAAGGTTTTGAAGTTCATGCGCATGACGTACCCCCTAGATTTTTCCCGGACATTAAGCTCTGGCCGTGTATTGAAGATCACGCGAGAGCGCCTAGAATGACCTAGTTGACGGCCAGAGCTTAATGTCTGGTTTTTTTGTAACCCCCCCCGTGAACGGTTACATGAACTACACAGATCAAAATATAAAAGTCAACGAATCAAGCCGACTGTGACTGT
>CAXUIG010000446.1:0-3580 GCA_964250845.1 uncultured bacterium
CTTTCCCCAACGGCTGTTCTCAAAGTGTTACCTGCTTTTGATCCATGCCCAATTTCATCCTCTGTCCACTCACAGAATGAAAGGAAATTAACCAGATAAGGGTAATTAAGTGGTCTACAGTGACTTCACATTTAGCAAAGTCAAAGCAGAATTTGGTTTGCTTATAGACGAAACTCGCAATTTATTTGCGACTGTAGATGAAGTGACGCCGTCCGACTTTCTGAAACAAGCGCTGGAAGAATATCTCCCACTAGCGACTGCAATCAATACAGAGAAAGCTCGTTCCGAACTACTAATTGCCCCAATTATGACCGAAGTGCGAAGGCAAGCTAAGCATCAAGTGAGTCTGTTCTCTGGAACAGATTTCAACGTCGATCAGAGCAAAGGACTTGTTGGCTTTTGTAACTTTATTATTAGCGGTTCCAGAGAACAGTTCGACATCACTGCTCCTGTACTTTTGTTAAAAACCACCCATAAAGAATAAAGTTGATGAGACACCGCCCACCCTGTCTACAAACAACCCTAACTGTTGTGGGAGCACTGGTGAGTCGTGCATTCACTGTTTCAAAGCACGCGATCGCAGCACTGGTGATTCAATGTCTTCATCTGCAATTTTGGGATAGCGATTTCCCCAAATGGCTACGGGCATCGCCTCAGGTAGGTGAAAACACCAAAGACTTTGACAAGATTTATAAGTCTTTGCTGGCGTCAATTCCGAGAATCTACGGTTAGCATAATTGATTGATTATTAATAGCATTAATTATAGTTTAAACATCGCCAGCTTTAAAAATTGGCCTCGGTGCTAAAAATGATGACGAGTGGTGCAGTGAGAAGGCTTTATGCCAGAAATTTTGAACAAATTTTTATTGACAAAACAGTTTATTCCTCACGGGCATTGCTACCTCTGGAAGCCAGGGTTAGTGGCGCTGCATGTTGGATCGGATTTGCTGATAGCGTTGGTCTATTATTCAATTCCAGTGATGCTGGTCTATTTTGTCCGTAACAGACGAGATGTGCCTGAAGCAGGGATATTCCTGCTGTTTGGCACCTTCGTCGTTGCTTGTGGCACGACCCATGTCATGGCAGTGTGGACGCTCTGGCACCCTATCTATTGGCTATCGGGATGCATCAAAGCCATTACCGCTGTGGTGTCCTTATACACGGCTTTGGAGCTGCTGCCGTTGATTCCCCAAGCTTTAGCTCTGCCTAGTCCTGCCCAACTGGAAAAGGAAATCAGTAATCGCACTTCGGCACAGGCGGCGCTCTTAGAGTCGCAGCAGATGCAGCAGCTGGTGATTGACAACATCCCCCAGCTCATCTTCTGGAAGGACAGAAATTCCGTCTACCTGGGTTGCAATCAAAACTTTGCACTTGTCGCAGGTGTTGGCACGTCAGAGAATATTGTTGGGAAGACAGACTACGACTTGCCGTGGAACAAGGAGGAATCAGACTTCTTCCGCGAGTGCGACACCCGAGTAATAGAGACGGATACGCCCGAATGTCACATCATCGAACCCCAACTCCAAGCGGATGGCAAACAGGCTTGGGTGGACACGAACAAAATCCCACTTCATGATGCACAAGGCAATGTGGTGGGAATTCTCGGCACTTACGAAGACATCACGGAGCGTAAGCAGGCAGAGCAGGCGCTAGAGGAACTTGTGGCGGGGACGGCTTCAGTTACAGGCATTGAATTTTTCCCAGTGTTTGTCCGCCATCTAGCAGCGGCACTTAGAGTCCGAATAGCTGTTGTAGTCGAACTTATGGGCAACGAGCTTGGCAGAGCGAGGGTGTTGGGATTCTGCGGTGATGACAAGCTGAGGGAAAACTTTGATTATGACCTAGCCAACACTCCCTGCTCGAATGTGATCAAACACGGGATGAGTTGCTACGAGCGTGGGGTGCAGAAACTCTTCCCGGAAAATAAGGAACTCGTTGCCTTGGAAGCCGAGAGTTACCTAGGAGTCCCCCTGTTAGGCTCGTCTGAGCAGCCGATTGGTGTGGTTTACATTCTGGATAACAAACCGCTATTACAGGAGAAACGCGCTCAATTAATTTTGAGTATTTTTGCGGCGCGGGCGTCGGTAGAACTGGAGCGCCAGCGGGCGGAGGCAGCGCTGCTCGAGAACGAACAACGCTATCGAGCTGTAGTTGAGCAAACATCAGAAGGGATATTTCTGGTTGATGCGCGAACACATCGCATTTTAGAAGCCAACACTGCCTGTCAAAATTTGCTCGGTTACCAGAGTGCGGAAATTCAATGCCTGACACTTTACGATATCGCCGCTCTTGAGGATAAAATTATTGAGCGGAATGCCGAACGCATCCTGATAGAAAAACACTGCCAGAACGCAGAAGGGCGATACCGTCGTCAGGATGGCTCTCTAGTAGATGTGGAGGTCAGTGCCAACCTCATCTCCTATGGTGGGAAAGAAGTTTTGTGTGTCGTCTTTCGCAACATCACAGAGCGCAAGCAAACACAGGAAATATTGCGGCAGTCGTCAGCGCAATTGCGAGAACAAGCGACCAAGCTCGAGCAAGCCCTGCATGAACTACAACTTGCCCAAGCCCAACTGATTCAGACGGAAAAAATGTCTAGCCTTGGTCAAATGGTGGCGGGGGTAGCCCATGAAATCAACAACCCTGTAAACTTTATTTACGGTAATCTCGAATACGCTAACAACTATGTTCAAGACTTGCTTAGTTTAGTACACCTTTATCAGCAGCATTACCCCAACCCCGACCAGGCAATTCTAAACCAGATTGCAGAGATTGAGCTTGACTTCCTTACCGAAGATCTGCCCAAAGTTATGTGTTCTATGAAACTAGGTGCTGAACGCATCTGTGCGATTGTTTTGTCTTTACGAAATTTCTCCCGCCTAGACGAAGCTGAAATAAAATATGTCAATATCCACTCAGGCATTGATAGCACCTTGTTGATTCTCAATAGCCAGCTCAAGCAGGGGATTGAAGTTGTCCAGTACTACGGTAATTTACCTTTAGTTGAGTGTTATCCAGCCCAATTGAATCAGGTATTTATGAATATACTCACTAATGCGATTGATGCCCTTCAAACACAGCCAAAGCGACCCAGCAAGCAGATTGTGATTCAGACATCAATGGTTGAGCATAACCAAGTTAAGGTGAAGATTAGAGATAATGGCCCTGGGATTCCAGAGCAGATCATAGGTAAGCTATTCGACCCATTTTTCACAACGAAACCAGTGGGTAAGGGTACGGGTTTAGGACTTTCGATTTCCTACCAGATTATCGAAAAGCATCAGGGTAAGGATTCAGGTGATCCAAACCCTTACTAGACAAGGGTTTCAGCTCTGGAGATTAAGGCTAAATTGTTAGTTGTTCTCAATAAACAACGAAAAATCAGCGTTTCAGCAATCGCTATTGATAATAAGAATAATCGAGATTTTCGTCGAAAGCATTGCCGGAAAAGCATTTGAGACATTTCCAGATGACCTGAATCCTTACGCATCAGGGTCGGATTGAGGTGAATTCCCAGATGAATCAGGGAACGGAGTTGGTGATTACTGTGCCAGTCCAACAGCGCTTATGCTGAGCCAG
>CAXUIG010000447.1:0-3556 GCA_964250845.1 uncultured bacterium
CCTCTAGGATACCACTTAGCTCTCGTGTATAAATTTAGGTGCGTTCGCCCTAGCGTGCTACCGCGACGATGGCTAGATGTTGCGGCTTGCTTTCCAAGGCGATTTTTGGCTCAAATTAAGGGTCTGACGCAATTTTGGTGATGATTGAGAAGAATGGAACCAATGAGCGAGCGCTCTTGACTGAAAACAGCAGATTACACTTTCACTTGCTGCACAGAGCGAGCTTTACACCGCGTTCAGGAATCGTCGGCGGAGCAATTCAATCCCAGCACGACCAAACATCTGCCGCTTCAACATCTTCAGTCGATTTATCTGCCCTTCAGTTTGACCGTTACTCCAAGGCAGTGTCACACCTGCCTTCACAGCTTCGTAGTCTTCGTGCAGACGTAAGGCATTGCGGCGAAAAGGCGCAAGAGTGATCTCGAGAGCTTGCTCAAGCCTTGCGGTCGAGTTGAGCAGGCGGTCTATAACGCACAAGCGCAAGCATTGCCTTGTGCCAGAGCAATCGCCGAGCGCGAAATCGGGGTGCTGTGCGATTAAATGCTTCATGAGTTGTTCGTCGTCTGGCGAGCGCTTGTCAGGTCGTCGTAGAACCAACCAAGTGGCACGACGGGGAGTAAGGGGTCGTGGTCAACACCCCACCCCAGTCACCGATGAGGAGGGTCTTGATCAAATCCTGATGCTCCTGCCTGGTTCTAATGCTGCTGAGTTTCGCAAGTGGGCAGCATCAATTCTGACTCGTTACCATCAGGGAGATACGACTCTGGCTGAGGAGATTATTGACCGTGCGTCGTCCACAGCTAAGAACAATACAGCTGAGCACGTTGACCAGGATTTATTAAGGCAGGCATTGACCCCAAAATCACCGAATCTGCCAAAATGAACGCGATCGCTGCTCAGTTTCCCAGCATGGCACCTGCGATCGAATTCGCCACTTCCTGCTGGATTAGCGGCATTGGGAACAGAGGTTCTAAATCAGCCGGACTAATCGGCTGACCTGTGACAGGGTGTAGCACAGGTGGCATGGGAGTCGGTAAGTCTGCCTGGATGTTGTACCAGGCAGTGGGCATCTAGTCTTCAGAAAGCGTGTACTTGATGGTGTCCATCGGTGAAATGATGCTTCAATACAAATTGCTGATGCTTTAAGAGGGTATCCCAGCTTATTCTTTACCTGTGGGGCAGTGGGCTACTCTTGACAGTAATTGCGATTTAGACAAATTTTCTGGTCATGGCTTTGTCCTTGGAGTGGGTGGGTAGCTGAAACTTGGGGGAGCGATGGCTAATGCCGACGCTTCGCATACGCGCTCTTGGGCAGGATTTTAGCTGCTACCGCTTAAACATATGTTGCCGCATAACTCTCAAGGTAGTCCCAATTGAGAATTGATAATACCCAACAACCGCATACCCGATAATGCCTAGATGGAACAAAAAGGTTAATCCAGTCCAAACCGCAGGGAGCCAAGACTCGGAGGTATCAGGGGTTGAGAGTAAAAAGTAGGCCGATAGCCCAATCAAGGTAGGAGGTAGGAGTACAAAAGCAACTGCAATGAGCAAATAACCCCAACCCAGCTCCACGCCCGATGCGTGAACCCCTACCCACGTCCGACCATTCCAGCACCAGATGGGGGCTCGTTCTCTATCCGCCATAAACAACCGTTGTTTTTCTAGGGAAGCAGTGAAAATGTGGCGGCATAAATCACAAGCCATAGCATCCATCAGGGGCAGGGCTTTGATCTGACCCAAACGACAGACTGGGCAGGGGTAAACCCCGTCAATGCTGAAATAGTTGGCTTTAGTTGTAGAACTGGGCATAGGAAAAGCGTGATCTGCTGTCAAATTTTAGCTGGACAATCGGTTGAGTTTTAACGATGGGGATAGGCAATAGGCTTATTGAAACATCGGCACACTCTCTAATCTAACCGCTGCACCTGCTGACGGGGTAGAGTCATTGTATCGACATATGCCGTACCGTTATAAGTAAAAGGTATGTCCACACTCAAGAGCGGAAAATTTGCTTTATGAAAAAGTTGATTCAAGGTATACAGTCGTTCCAAACCAATTACTTAAGTAGCCACCGGGAGATGTTCGAGCTACTCTCTCATGGGCAGCATCCAAGAATCCTCTTCGTCACCTGCTCTGACTCCCGGATTGACCCGAATTTGATTACTCAAACCGAGCCAGGTGAAATGTTCATCATCCGCAATGCTGGTAATATCATTCCGCCTTACGGTGCTACCAATGGCGGTGAAGGTGCCACGGTCGAATATGCTGTACGCGCTTTGGGGATCAAAGATATTATCGTTTGCGGTCACTCTCACTGTGGAGCGATGAAGGGATTGCTACAGCTGGGCAAGCTAGCCGAAGATATGCCACTTGTGTACGAATGGCTCAAGCATGCTGAAGCTACTCGCCAGACGATGTTGGAGAACTACCAGCATCTTGAAGGTGAAAACCTGTTGCATGCCGCTATTGAGGAAAACGTCCTCACCCAGATCGAGAACCTGCGGACTTACCCAGTTATTCGAGCTAAACTCCACAAAGATCAAATCCATCTCCATGCCTGGATGTATCACATTGAAACGGGAGAGATATTGGAATATGATCACGTTCGGGGTCAGTACGTGCCGCCCCAAACCCAGTTGTCCAGATCACATTGGTTAACCCCTGAACAGCAAGAGCGAATCTACAAGGGCTCGGCAGGACTTCAAAACGGCAAAAATATCACATAGCTCTAGGACTTGCTCATAAAAAACCATTTTCCTGGGGGATAGGTGGGCTGGTTGGAATAGTAACTAGTCACCGCAATCAGCGGAGACAGTTGAGAATTGGTTGAATTGCCAGTATGCTGACAGGCATGGAAGAAAACCGCCAAAATCTAGAGGACTACCTACCGGATTGATGGCGTCACAAGAATGGATGTGGGTTGAGGTCAAGCCCGATAATAATGATGCCGAACGAGCGAGAGCGTCCAGTGGTCGTGCACCGCTTTCGTTAGTGGCGGAGCCAGAAGTCACGCTTGGCGCACAACTGGTGACCATGATGTTCAGTTTTTTAGAAACCATGCGCCTTCAGGGCATGAATGCGGTGGCAGATTTGTTCAACTTGTTGGCCAACCTGGAGCGGTCTCCACCTCCACTCCCATCTTCTTAATTTGATTGGGCTTATGAGTTCCCTCATTCTCAATAAGCCCGACTTTTTGCTGTGACTAATTACACAGAAATAATGAGAGTTAGTAACCCTGCATCTTCACTACATATTTACCACTACCCACCTCATAGTACAATTTGTCACCAGCCTCCGTCGCTACTCAAACCCTTCTATCTGCTGTAATTAATTAATCAGAAAAGTCATGATTACGAGCCATTATGCTTATAAAAGCTTACAAAGTCATTATGAGCAGTGGGAGGAGCCTACTTGCACTACTCATTGCTGGAGAAGTCTGGCTTTCCCAAGCGCTCGCGCTTCCGGTGAACACACTATAGCAGTCCTAAATGAGTTGTAAAAAAAATTAACTATACATAAATATCTTTGGGAAGTCAAAAACTTGATGATGAGT
>CAXUIG010000448.1:0-3500 GCA_964250845.1 uncultured bacterium
TTCTTCCACACCCCACCTCAATAGGTAATTTAAATGTGTTTGAGCTTAGCATCTGGAGCCTCCTTCTATACAACTCAATTATGACTGCATTTATACTTATAAATATAAAATATTTATTTTACACATCTTATTTTAAAATTTTATAAGTAAGTTTAGATTTTCATCAGGCTATCCAACGCCTATTTTTATCAATTACATTAGCAAATGCAATCATTAACTTGCTTGCTGATAAGTTTAGTTAAAGATAAACTTATACCTGTTGACACAAGTTGCAGGAGCCTTAAATGCACAAGCCTTTGCAGAAACCGTTAACTAGCCGGTACTACTGGTTGAATCGGAATAACATTGTGCGTGTTCTTGAAAGTGTTCAAGACTTGATTGTGATTTCTCTGTGTATCGCCCTTTTCAGCGTTATGGTGATCCAGCTGCGAGCAATGTTCATCTCGCTGCTGCCTCCTCTTAACTTCAAAGCTGTGACCTCAGATATTTTATTTCTGTTGATTTTGGTCGAGTTATTCCGACTGCTGATTATTTATTTACAGGAGCAACGAGTCTCGATTGGGGTTGCTGTGGAAGTGTCTATTGTCTCCGTCCTGCGAGAAGTTATTGTGCGAGGAGTACTGGAAGCACACTGGAGCCAAATATTATCAGCATGTGCCTTTTTGCTGGTTATGGGAGTACTACTAGTAGTTCGAGTCTGGATACCGCCAACTTTCAAGGGCATTGATCCTGAACGGCACTTTACTATTAGGAATAAGGTAGTTTCAACAGATGAAACATTTGAAGCTAAAGATAATTTTGCTGATCTAGATTCTCAGGTAATTGTTTCTAATTTTGCAGAAGGTGATGGGAAGTTAAAACGTGAAGCTTGAAACGGTAAAAATCAGAGTAAAAAGAAAAGTATTCAAGCCGTTATCTGTTGATTGAATTGTGTGAGGTATAATTATGAGTCGGATGAATGGTTTTGTTGGACGTCGCGATCTATTGAAGCTGGCAGGGGTGGGAGGAGCCGGTTTAGCGGCTACTGCTGGTGGTAGCGTACTCTGGGGTGCACAGCAATCTGTTGCTCCAAAGCTTGCTGCTGCTCAACCAAACCCTGAAGCACTTACTCCTGATCAAGCTTTGAAACGACTGCTGGATGGAAATAAACGGTTTGTGCAGCAAAAGCGTGAAAATCCCAACCAATCACTGAAACGTTTGCAACTCGTTGCTAAAGCTCAACATCCGTTTACGGCCATGCTAAGCTGTTCTGATTCACGGGTACCTTCGGAAATTGTTTTTGATCAGGGATTTGGGGATTTGTTTGTTGTTCGCGTGGCTGGGAATGTGGTGACTACTGAGGGTATAGGTAGCTTGGAATTTGCTGCAGCAGTATTAGGTGCTCCCTTGATCATGGTTGTGGGACACCAAAGGTGCGGTGCAGTAACTGCGGCGGTAAAAGGTGAACCACTTCCTGGTAGAATCGGTACTTTTGTTGAGGATATCAAACCATCTGTGGCTAAGGTAAGAGGCAGTTCTGGCGATTTGGTTGATAATGCAGTGATCGCGAATGTTCAATATCAAGTTGCAACGTTGAAGCAAACTTCAACAATCCTGACTGAACTGATGCAGGCAGGCAAACTGAAAATTGTCGGTGGTCGTTACGATCTGGACACTGGGGAAGTAAAGCTTGTTACATAATTCTTTCTATTATCTTCAGAAATAGCTAGTTAAATTCTGCCGTGGCACCAACAAAGAACAGTTCTTTGTTGGCGCTGGTTTCTGGTAGAGTCGCAGCATCCTCGCCACCATAAATCACCGCGAGCAGCACCCTTTTTCGGTTGCAGCCCAGACATGCGGGTCTTTAATTGAGTCTTTCGTGGGCAGCCAAAATAATCCTTTCTGTTCCCTCCCAGCCAATACATTTGTCTGTCACGGAAACCCCATATGTTAATTGTTCTAATTTACCGGGAATCGGTTGGTTACCTTCGTGCAAATTCGATTCCAGCATCACACCAACTATGGATGTATTGCCATCCAGTATTTGTGTAAGAACGTCTTCAAAGACAGAAGCCTGGAATTTGTAGTCTTTGTTTGAATTACCGTGGCTGCAGTCGATCACAATTCTCGGTGGTAAATTAGCAGCTTTTAATTTTTCTTCCGCCAGTTTTACATTCGCAACATCGAAGTTGGGCTGACCGCCGCCACCTCGTAAAATCACATGACCGTAGGCATTCCCTCTAGTTTTAAAAATGCTTACCTGTCCCCTTTGGTTAATCCCTACAAAATTGTGAGTTACTCTAGCTGATTGCAGGGCATTCAAAGCCACTTGAATGCTGCCATCGGTGCCATTTTTAAAACCCACAGGCATAGAAAGTCCACTCGCCATTTCGCGGTGAGTTTGTGATTCGGTCGTGCGGGCTCCAATCGCTGACCATGAAATAAGTTCACCAATGTACTGAGGTACTATAGGATCGAGAGCTTCTGTGGCAGTCGGTAATCCCAATTCAGCAATTTTTATCAAGAGATTACGTGCTATTAATAACCCCTTCTCTATGTTGAAAGAATCATCCATGTCGGGGTCGTTAATTAATCCTTTCCATCCCACAGTTGTTCTTGGTTTTTCAAAATAAACCCTCATAATAATCAGCAGTTTATCCTTAACCCGATCAGAAAGACTTTTAAGTCTTCTTGAATATTCGGTCGCTGCTTTTACATCATGGATGGAACATGGGCCAACCACTATGAATTTCCGGCGATCTTTAAAGTCCAGAATATCCTCTATTTCCTGCCTAGATCTCAAAACCGTTTCTTCTGCCAACTCCGTTAAAGGTAATTTTATTTTGATTTCATGGGGAGTTATTAAGGTGTGTGAATTTTCAATATGAGTGTTAAATAGGTTGTTTGACATAAGGAAGACTTCCTGATTTGTGTAGACTTTAAGGACTTAGGTCTAAGTGTAATGTTCTGGAGGTGCTGAAAAAGCTTTAACTATCTTAACCAAAAATCCGAAAAAACATCACACCTCGGTTGTGGCATCCCAGGGCGCACATCAGGTGACTAAACCCCGCGATTTGACGGAGACGGGTGAGATCGCTTCACGCACGGCTACCGGCACACTGTCCTATAAAGGTCAACGCCCAACTCCTACATAGTAGAACCCAGCCCGTTGCAATTCTTCCCGGTCGAGGAAATTACGACCATCGATCATCACCGGGTTGTTCATTAGAGTCGCCATCTTACCGTAGTCGAGATTGCGGAACTGCTGCCATTCTGTCACCAGCACCAAGGCATCGCAGCCGTCCGCGAGTCGCTCTGGATCGGTTTCCACTAGCACTCCCCTTAGGCCATGACGCATCCCGGTTTGGGAAACAATTGGGTCGTAGGCTTTGACTTTAGTTCCCAGCCGATTCAGATGCTCGATCAGGTTGAGTGCTGGGGCGTCGCGCATATCATCTGTATCAGGCTTGAAGGTGAGGCCGAGTAGTCCCACCGTTTTGCCTTTGAGGATTTTGAGTACC
>CAXUIG010000449.1:0-1189 GCA_964250845.1 uncultured bacterium
AGGAGTCTTACTTGATCTTAAGCTGCTGAAGAAATTAAGATGCGTTCGCCCTGCAGTTCTCAAAGTGTTACCTGCTTTTGCTCCATGCCGAAAGATTAGATCTGTCTACAAATAAGTTAGAGTGCAAATATCTGCGACTTTAGGATCGAGATTGAACGTTGTTGGTCAGATCATAGCCGATAATTTCTGCGAATAAAGGTTTTTCTACTGAAAGAAGTCAGCAACCCACTCAGAACAAAAGTCAATGTAAATTCTCACTAGAGGTGATAGTTGCTTACGGGATGGATAGAGGAGATTTAGTTGTTTAGTGGGTAACGGATAATCGTGCAGTAATGTCTTCAACCGTCCACTAGCTAGATGCTCTTGAATCAGAAAAGGGGGCAGTTCAGTCACACACGCACCCGCTAGAGCTAACTTCAGGAGATAAAGATAATTATTGACTTGCAAAAAGGGAGCGACCTGGACTGGCTCATTTCTTAATAGCCATGTTGCTTCACCTGTGTGAGCATTCCAACTCGCGCAGGGCATAGTAAGAAGTTGTTCTGGCTGCGAAGGTTCACCATATTGTTCTAGGTAAGCTGGACTAGCAACGAGCTGATGGTGGTATTCACCCAACTTCCTGGCAATTGCCTGATTATCCTTGCGATCGCCAACTCTTAAAGTCACGTCAATCCCATCCTCAATCAAGTTGATCTTGCGTTCAGTCATAAAAATTTCGAGCTTGACCTGGCAATAGCGGGCTTGAAAGTCTTGGAGTAATGCCTGCCAAGGCAGAAAGGTAGCGGGTAAAGAGAGGCGTAGGGTTCCTGTCAACTCCTGGTGCTGATTTTCCAGGGTAGACAAGCCGCTTTCAAAGGCTTCAAGTCCGCGAGCGGCGTATTCATAAAAGGCTGTACCGCCTTCAGTCAGACGTAGATAACGGGTTGATCGTTCCAATAGCCGAACACCAATGTCTTTTTCTAGGTCAGCAATCCGTCGACTGACGGTCGCTACTGGCATATTGATGCGTCGAGCCGTCTCTGAAAAGCTACCATACTGGACTACTTTGACAAATAAGGCCGCCGAGTTGAAGTCCATTGAATCTTTCCATATTTGAGAAGGTGCTTCTCAATTTTACTGACTACCCACCAAGTATGAGAAGGTCTACACTGCTAAATAGGTGAAGAGAACCTCAATTTAGGAGAGTATT
>CAXUIG010000449.1:1289-3479 GCA_964250845.1 uncultured bacterium
TTGCCCTGTGCAGCCGTAACAGCTTGGAATGCTTTGGTCGTTGAAGGGCAACTCAAAGCCGGCGAGACCGTGCTCTTGTTGGGAACTGGAGGCGTTTCCGTATTTGCGTTGCAGTTCGCCAAGCAGATGGGGGCAAAGGTCATTATTACGAGCAGCAGTGACGAGAAATTAAAGCGAGCGGAAACTTTTGGAGCGGATATCGGCATTAACTATAAAACCACGCCGAACTGGGATGAAAAAGTAGATGCACTTACCGAAGGTCGAGGAGTGGATAACGTCGTAGAATTAGGAGGCGCAGCAACGCTCTCCAAATCCCTACACGCAGTTCGCTATAGCGGAAAAGTTGTGATCATCGGGGTAATCAACGGCATCAAGGGTGAAATCGATATCACGTCTATTTTGCGGAAGCACGTAAGGGTTCAAGGGATTAGTGTCGGCTCTCGCGATTCGTTTGAAGAGATGAACAGAGCCATCAGCCAACAAAAGCTGCATCCCGTGATTGATCGGGTCTTTCCATTCGACAAAGCCAAGGAAGCGATGGCTTATTTGGAAAGTGGCACTCACTTCGGTAAGGTGGTCATCACGATTTGAGATTGCTCACCTCACAACCCTAAACCTTCCAGGAGCTGTAAAAAATAGAATCAGGAATGGAGAAAGTTGCTGATCTCGTCTGTCTTTCAATGGAGGGACCAACTGGGGCGGAAGAGGACGATGGCAATTATCTACGGAGACGATGGCACATCTGCAATTTGTGAGCAGTATCGACACAGTAAATCTGAAACAAGGAGTGAACGATGAAAGCTCACGAGATTCACTTTGGACGAAAAGGCAAGGGGAAAGATCGCTTGCCCCTTGCCTTGTGGGCGCTCGCTGTATGCGCGTTCGGCATTGGCACGGGTGAGTTTGTGGTTGCGGGTCTGCTGCTGAACTTGGCGGGTGACCTGAAGGTCTCGACGAGCACCGCCGGATTACTGGTCACCGGTTACGCCCTCGGTGTCATTGTCGGCGCGCCTCTAGTGACTGTCCTCACTCGACGACTGCCGCGCAAAACGCTCCTGCTTGTTCTCATGGGATTGTTTGTCGTGGGCAACCTGCTCTGCGCTGTAGCGCCCAACTATGCGATGCTCATGTCTGCTCGAGTCATCACCGGATTAGCCCACGCTGCCTTCTTCGGTATCGGTTCTGTTATCGCCGCCGAGCTAGTGCCCCCAGGCAAGCAGGCCAGTGCGATCGCCATCATGTTTACCGGGGTGACCCTTGCTAACGTCCTCGGAGTGCCGCTAGGCACCCTCATTGGGCAGGCATTTGGCTGGCGATTCACCTTCTGGAGTGTCACCTTCCTTGGTGTCCTGGCTATCGTCAGCATCACCGTGCTAGTACCACGAATGCCTCACGACGGCGCACCCAGCATCCGCCAGGAACTCCGCGTAATACGTCGGCCACAGGTGCTGCTTGCCTTCGCTATGACCACGTTCGCCAACGGCGGTGTCCTCACTGTCTTGACTTACATCACACCAATCCTTGTTAAAATCACCGGGTTTACCGAGAGCGCTGTCAGTCCCATCCTGCTGCTGTTCGGTGTCGGATTTGTGGTCGGCAACACCCTTGGAGGCAAGCTCGCTGATCGGTGGCTCATGCCGTCCTTGCTTGGTATCCTCACCATACTCGCTGCTGTCCTAGCCGGGTTCACTATCACCAGCCATGATCAGGTCGCCACGCTAGTGACCGTCTTCCTCTTCGGCGCAGCCGCGTTCGGAATAGTACCTGGACTGCAGCTGCGCGTAGTGGATAAGGCTAAAGGCGCTCCTAACCTTGCCTCTACCTTCAACATTGCTGCGTTTAACCTAGGCATTGCTGGCGGCGCTTACCTCGGAGGGCTCGTTCTTGACAGCCAGCTTGGACTGAACGCTGTCCCTTGGGTAGGCGCGCTTGTCACTGCCGCTGGCATCGCCGTGACCGCTTTCAGTTGGTCTTTGGACCGTCGCACTAGATCCAGCTAGCTGTCACATGACAAATGGCACTTAACTCTGACTTTTCCCGCTAAGTGCTGAAACCACCAGCTAGCAAAGATTGGGATCCTGAATTCAATTTGAACCGAAATCACAAACATTCTGCTTTTTCTACTCAACAATCTCACAACTGGAGTTTAGACTAACGCATGACAAAATGACTCAAAAGTATTGAGTTAAT
>CAXUIG010000450.1:0-3470 GCA_964250845.1 uncultured bacterium
AAGAATTTGTGAAAGCGCCTGCCGAGCCAAAACAATTCAAAATTCAAAATTCAAAATTCAAAAAAAATAATTTTGAATTCTTAATGCAAGAACTTTGAATTGTCCTCGGGGGCCTGTACCCAATTTTGATTAAGTCAAATTCTATTCTTTGATTAATTTTTAATTTTGAATTCTGAATGCAAGAATTTCATTAGTAGTCAATGTGTAAGGATTCAGGTGATCCAAACCCTTACTAGACAAGGGTTTCAGCTCTGGAGATTAAGGCTAAATTGTTAGTTGTTCTCAATAAACAACGAAAAATCAGCGTTTCAGCAATCGCTATTGATAATAAGAATAATCGAGATTTTCGTCGAAAGCATTGCCGGAAAAGCATTTGAGACATTTCCAGATGACCTGAATCCTTACGTCAATGTCAACAACCGGACCACAGTTTCTTGAATTTGCTCTATAGAGAGAAAATTCAAGGACTTTCGATGCGGCTTGCATGCGAAAAACTAACGCGGGTAGCTCTTGAAGTGAGCATCGGCAGAACTGTACCCCGGATGATGTCCGTTGGATTTCCCGTTGGTGGAGGTATGTTGGTTGCCAAGGCCGGGATAAAGCTTCTCGATATTTTCCAGGAGGATGAGCTGGTGTTCAGTAAACCACTCGCGCCGCTGGAGCACATCTAGCACTGCTTTTTCAGCCTCATCTAGCTCCAGGCGGCGCAACCGCAGCACCCGCTCTACTACGGAATGCAGTTCATTACTAGGAGCGTCAACCGGCTGCACGTCTCGGGGGAACAGTTGCAACGATTCGGAGCCCACGTCAACTTTCAAGCTTCCCATTTCGCCAACCTGCGCCACCTGACCCCAAAATCCATTCCACTTCTTCTGCTCTAGCGAGGCGGCTTCGTGCCGCTCTATGCGTATGAAAACAATATCACCAACGCGAACGGGGGTTTGCGGTGCCGATCTTACCAACAAGCACAGCTCGCTCGGCTCAAACCTGATGAAGTCAGGACTTCCTTCGAAGCTGACTGAGAAAAGTTTGTCCGCTGCCAAGATCTGCTCAACTCGCCCCCTTTGGCCAATGTAGGTCTTGTTGTGTGCATGCGCCTTTTCGCTTACTTCTACCCAGTCGCCTATTGAAAAACCGGCGAAACTTGGTTGAGATGGGTCTGTGGAATCTGCGTTGTTGGAATCGGCGTCGTTGTTTTCTTTCATCATTTTTGCTGCCTGCCTGGTAGATTTGGCAATGCCTTTGTTTATTAAGTTGGCGATCTCCATCAGTTCTTCAGGAGGTCTCTTAAGCAGTGCGTGTGCGGAATCTACGCTCTGCTCGTTTAGCGTCTTGAGCAGTACCTGGGCTACTTCCTTGTGACCAAGGTTTGCTTCCTGATCACTGCGGGTGACGACCTTCGCCGCCTTCTGGTAGGTGCGACCTGAACCTAGACCAACTCGATGTGCAACCTGATCACGCACTCGTCCAGTGTCACACTTACTGTCACATCCGGGAAAATTTTCCCGGATGTCTGTGCGCGTCCCTTGTCTATCTTTAGCTTTGATCCGCTCGACTTCATTCCACGCTTCTGCTTCGCGCACTTTTTGTTCTATAGTCTTGAAGCGGCTGGCATTCTCCAATAACAGCGCCTCTAATTCATCTGTCTCATTGGAAAACTCTCTCACTTCAACAGGGACACTCTCTAGTCCCAATTCGAGCGCCGCCTTCCATCGCCGGTGACCACTGATGATGACATAATTGGGAGTTACAACGAGTGGCTTGACCCATTCAGACTGGCGGATTAGTTCAACCAGTTCCGTCAGGTCTTCATCGTCGCCGTAGATAGAGGAATTGCGAGGGTGAGGGACAAGTGTATTTAGTGGAACCCGATGAAAAACTTCGTTCATTAGCGGTGGAGTTCTTAACTCCGCGACTGAACTTTATAAATCCAATATAGCAGACAATCAAACATTGGAGGACAATGACAGAAGAACTGCTCTCGCGCCGGAAGGAGAAAGCTAGAACATAAAATGAGCGCCTTAACCTGCGTAGATTATCGTGGAGAAAGAAGAGGTCGTGATAAGCGCTGTGAGTGTCGAGCAAAATTCTGAGTTCAACAAAAGACTGGCAACTTTGCTTAAGGAGTTGCGAGGTTCTTCATCATTTCGGGAATTTGCTGAAAAGCTGGGAGTTTTGCACTCTGATGTCCGGCGTTGGGAATTGGATCTCAAAGGTGAGCCTAAATCGAGAGTATTGAGGAAGATAGCAGCCCTGCGGGGCTGGACGCTTGATGAGTTGATGGCCTATTTAGAAGGCGAAGTGACATCGCCACCGGATTTTGTCTCACAGCTGTTGGATACTGTACGGGGTCTTCCTTTTGAAACGGCAGCTCAGGTGGCAAGAGTTGCTGTTGAGACAATGGCAATTAGAGGAGAACAGGCGAGTTGATGGGGAGTCAAGCGCGTTGATTAGGCAGTATTACTTCTTCCCCTTCCGACAGGAGGCAATTTTGAGGCTTTCCCGTAAGCTCCTAAAGGCAGATTTTGTTTGGCCAGAGTCGAATAACGTGATCGCACCCCTGGGCACATTGCAATAGTCTCAATTCCTCTTACCACCGGCATTCACATGCTCAAATAGCGGCAGGGGAGGTGGAAAGATTGGGCTTGCAGAAGCATTTAAAACCAAACTCATAGAAGATCGATACCTAGCAGAGCGGACGAAGAACCTGCCTTGTATACCTGAAACTAGCTAAATTTGCCATTGCCAGACTCAGGATGTTGTTGCGACCTTGGTTGGTGAGAGGCCAGCGATGTATGCAAGTCTTCTCCAAGCGAAGCGAAGCGCGTCCGGCTCAAGCCGGATAGCGGCTCTGGCTGTGAGTCGGGGTCGGACGACGCAATGAAAGGTTTAAGCTTGTGGCAGATATCCTCAATTTCCTGGGGGATGATGCCATTGCCGAGCATCTTCTGGCGTTGAGTCTTGCTAATGGCGATTTCCTTGCCGCTGGCGGTGATACCTTTTTCAGTTGAACCAACGGGCCATCCCATTAAACGCTCAAACTCGGTAGCGCTGAGAGGGCGGGGATTTCCGCGATAGCTATATGGAAGGTCTTTAAGCTTTCCAGTTTTTAAGTTCATTGGACGCTTCCGATTAGTAGCGAGTTGCCCATTGCAATACAGGGTACAAGCCTCATCGCCACCTCCTGATTCAACCAAATATTCTTCTCCCTTATACTCAACCACCTTCCATGCTCCACTACCGCCCTGGTGTTTACCGCCAGTGTTGGCGAGGCTGCGGAGAGTGGGAGCCTCTTCGATGTAGGTGCGTGAGCCCGTCGCGCTGCGGTACACCACAGCAAGTTTAGATTCAGCTTTTTCGTTAAGACTTTCCACGACCGCAACAGGATGTTTTAAATTACCCGTTCCTGCCTTGCTTGTAAGCGTTCAGGGGGGGGAAGTGGTCGCTGTGGAATTGACCCCCGGTTCTGA
>CAXUIG010000451.1:0-3467 GCA_964250845.1 uncultured bacterium
ATTAACTCAATACTTTTGAGTCATTTTGTCATGCGTTAGTCTAAACTCCAGTTCATCGAAGCTAGGCAAAAAGTCTGAACCTAGCGTCTTAAACAGACCTACTCCGCCTCCAAGCAGGAAGAGGGAGATTATCCCCACCCACAGCGGCTTTTGCAGCACTCGGCGCAACTGGCGAGCATACCAAGCGTCCAGACGGTCCACAAGCTTGAACTTGTCGTGAGCCTTAGTTCCCCTCAGCCATTGGGCAGCTAACAACGGCGTTAGGGTTAAGGCCAGCACCAGTGAGAAGATCACCGCCGCCGCCAGGGAGATCGTCAGGCTGGTAAAAAATTGGCCTGCCACTCCTGATAACAGACCCAAGGGTAAAAAAACCGCCACTGTCGTGGCCGTAGAACTGGTGACTGGACCCACCAACTCCTCCATTGCTGCCGCCACTGCGGCGCTGGGCAAAAGTTTCTTTTTGAGCTGTCGGTCGATGTTTTCAATCACCACAATTGCATCATCAATCACCAGGCCAATCGCCACAGCTAGTCCGCCCAAAGACATCAGGTTGAGATTCTGGTGCGCCAGATGCAGCACCACAAAGGCGGCTAGCGCCGACAGCGGGATGGTCAAGGCGGCAATCACCGTACTGCGCCATTCCCGCAGAAAGAAATACAGCACAATAACAACGAGGACAATGCCAATCCCGATGGAATCGCGCACGTTGGCAATGGCATCAATCACCAGGCCCGATTCGTTGTAGGCCGGGTGGATTTGAATTCCTCTGGGTAGTTTTTGCTGCAGGGTCTTCAGTGCCGAGCTTACTCCAGCAGCAACTGAAACCACATTGCTATTGGGCTGGCGAAAGATGTTGATTGTTAGTCCTGGTTTGCCATGGGCACTGACTATCTGGGTTTGGACCGCATGACCCAGTGAAATCTGCCCCAGTTCCTTTAGGAAGACTGGTTTGCCAGGACCAACAGTCGTAACCACAACGTTTTCTAACTCAGCCGGGTCAAGCGCCCGATCGGCGGCAATCACCAAATTCTGCTGGTAGAGCTTGTCGATTTTACCCACCGCTAGATCTTGATTAGAGCGCTTTAAGGCATCCGCCACCTGGATGAGCGATAGACCATAGCTCTTAAGTAATCTCGGCTCGACCTGCACTTCCACCTCGGAGGTATATCCTCCCTGAATCTGGACATTGGCTACCCCCCCTACCCCAATCAGATTAGGCCGGATCGAGTATTGAGCGATGTCATGGAGATCCGCCAAGGTCAGAGTGTCTGAGGTGACATTGTAGGTTAGTACCGAGGAAAAAGTGGCTGGGGTAACCCGCTCGATGTTTAGATTCACCCCAACAGGCAAAGTGTTACGCACCTCAGCAATCCGAGCCTCTAGTTGCTGCAGAGCTTGCAGGATGTCAGTTTGTTCCTGAAACTCTATCGAGAGTTCGGTTGCGCCCCGGATGGTCGTGGAGCGCACCATCCGCACCCCATAAACTTGACTTGCAGCTTCCTCCAGCGGACGAGTGAGTGTTAGCACCAGCTCTTCAGGTGAGCTGTTGTCCGCCTGGGCGGTTACGGCAATCCGAGGGAAAGATAGTTCTGGATACACATCGCGCGGCAAATTCAAGAAGGCCAGGATGCCCGCCAGGGCAATCAGGATGAACACTAGATAGATGGCTCTGGCCTGGGATTGCAGCAGTTTGGTGAAACGGATCACTGTTTAGCCTCCGCAAAAACTTCTATGGGAGTACCGGCAGGCACACCGTAGGCACCCTTAGCCACAACTGTTTCACCAGCCTGCAGCCCACTTAAGATCTCGACTTGGCCATTTCGCTCAATCCCAGTCTGTACCTTAATCGGCTGAGCCTTGCCCGCTTGGACGGTGTAAACCATCTGTCCCTGAGAATTGTTTGGGTTGGGAACCAAGGCAGTTTGAGGCACAGTGAGAGTTCCATTGTGCACACCCGTTGTGATCGAGACCGACACCGCTTGACCTACTTTCAACTGGTCGGCAGGATTGGGAGTACGGACTTGGATATTCAGTGTATTACTTCTGAAATCAACGACCGGGCTAATAGCGGTTACAGTGCCATCAAAGTTAACTCCCGGCAGAGCCACGCTGCGGATTTGAGCGCTCTGATTAACACGGATATTAGCAGGTTGGTCGGCAGGCAGGTTGGCGTTGATAAGTAACGTATTCAGGTTTACTATCTCTAGTACCGGCGTGGACGGACTTGCCGAAGCCCCAGCCGCCGTATCGCCGACCTGGAGTAAGCGACTAGCCACGATTCCAGAGATCGGACTGCGGACTGTAGTATATTTCAGTTGGGTCAGAGCCTGGCTACGGGAGGCAATCGCCTGTTTCACTTGGGCTTGGGAGGCGCTCAGTTGGGATTGGGCTACCTGTGCCTGATTTCGATAGGTAACGAAGCTTTGTTGAGATACTGCCCCTGTCTGGTAGAGTGTACGATAGCGTTCTAAGTTACTAGTCGCAAGTTGCAGATTGCTCTGAGCCTGGGTGACAGCATATTCTGCCGCTTTCACAGCAGCAGTCGATTGGTCAAGCTGGGCTTTCAATTGGCTGGAGTCGAGCTCAGCGATTACCTGAGAGCGACTCACCTGCTGACCTGGAGCCACTGGAATTGCTATAATTCTCCCTGGCACAATGGGGCTGACCTTTACTGACTGGTTAGGTAGGGTGCCTACAGTGCCGGGGATGCTGACCACAACGGGTAGGTTTTGGCGCTGCACACGGACAACAGGCAAGCGAACCGGGGGAGGAGACGAATCCGCCGAACCGGAAGAAGTGGAAGACGAAGCTTGGCAAGCTGAGAGCATGAGTAATAATACAAAGCTTGCCCTTAAATGAAGTTTTGGGGGCATTTGTGTAGCTAAAAATTGTTTTATTTCGCCAAGACCTTTTCGAGATTGTCTACTTGATTCAGTACAGAAGTAGCAAGACTACCATATTCCTTTGACGACTTTGCCGCCTGAACCCTTGCAACCAAGTTGTCGAATTGCTGCGCTTGAGCTGAGCCTCCATGAGACTCGACCGCAGGACGCACAGCATTCCAACAGCGACTCATGTCCTTAGCCGTCGCTTGGAGCTGGGTCATGTCATTCGCCACTGCCCCGATCTCTAACTGGCGACCGTAATAGTCAAGCAGAGGCACCTGAACTGGCACTGGTGGATTGAACGGTACGGACAGTTTAGCAGCGAGCAGAGTTACCTGGTTAGCATCTCGCATTGTAGCTAGCTGCTGATGAGCTGGAACAGCTTTGTCAAGGGCTGCGATCGCTCCGTCGAGTTTGTCTTCGCTCGGATTCTCACTAATCTTACTCTCGTTGTCTATTCTTTTGGCTGCATTCTTAAGAGAGTTGAGCTTGGCAGTAGATTCTGTCCAGTTGTTCGTCTTCGCCGCCTCATATAGCAATCCTAAATCATTTGTAAAAAGTTAAGATTATTGGTATAATGAA
>CAXUIG010000452.1:0-3332 GCA_964250845.1 uncultured bacterium
CCAAAGATATTTATGTATACTTAATTTTTTTACAACTCATTTAGGACTGCTATACAATATTAACTAATGCAATTAACTTCCAAGTAATCACCTAGAAATTAGCGTTTTGATGACAACTATTTTGGCGTTTTTACTTGACTCCTTCATGGTGCTGTTGTCTAATGTAGTACGAGAGTCGGTAGAATTATCCCAGGGGAAGTGTGAAGAACTCCCAGAACGAGCATGTCCTGCCTGTGGTTCTGGGCACCTGATTAAAAATGGTTCTTTTCATAATGGGAAACCAAAACATCAATGTAAAATACGCGGTTGCAAATTCGTTGACAATCCTACTACAACTACCGTTTCTTTGTAAAGAAAACCGTTAGTTGATAGACTATTACTGGAGAGAATATCGCTGAGAGTAATTGCCAGATTTACCCAGGTTAGTTGGTCGTGATTGCAAGATTATGTCAATCAAATGCTGGCTCGTATCCCGCGTCGAATAGAGGTTTCGGGAAAATCGCCAGGTCGGCTGACCATCGAATGTGATGAAATGTGGTCATTTGGCGATAGTAAGAAAAAATCGGTTTATATCTGGCTAGCAGTCGACCGTAATAACAGAGAAATTGTCGGTTGTTTTATCGGAGATAGAAATCGAAAATCGGCCCGTCAATTATGGGCTTCCTTACCAGCTGTTTATCAGCAATGTACCGTTGCTTATACAAATTTTTGGCAAGCGTAACATTACAGCTATTCCCCATAAACGTCCTCGATCTGTTGGAAAAAAAACAGGTCAAACTAACCATATTGAACGATTAAATAATACCAACAGAGCAGCGGGTTTCTCGACGGGTTCGAGAAAGCTTATCATTTTCCAAAAAGCTCAACAATCACATTGGAGCGATTTCGTACTTCGTTCATGGCTACAATGCGGGACTGGTAAGGACTTGAGCTTTACCACTACTTCCATATCACTACCCTCGTTTTGATGGTGCTCACCGACGCACATAGGCATACCGGTGTGCAAGCCACTTTTTACCGTTGCCGTCTGCCAGCACGAAGTATTGATCCTTTTGGTCATGGTCAGCATCTTTTTGGATTATAAGTTGTTCTATTCGCAATAGTTGACCTGTGACATTCATCCCAGATCCTACGGCGGTTAATGGGTCAAACCTGACGGTGATCGTTCCCTTCTCACCGCGCCCGTAGGCCGCCGCGGGCATGATCCCAACGGGAGCACGGGTGTCCATTGAGACGTACTTCCAGCGACCTTCGACGCGGTTAAAGCTCAGGTAGTCAATCCGCTTAATGTCAGCTACAACCGAGTTCGGTGCTGGTTCTATGATTTCCTGAAGGTACGAGCCAATCATTTTGCGTTCCGCAACAAGCTTGTTTGTCGTTGGCGCGGCATCTGGTGAATCCCAAGTCGTCTCCACCACGTCCCAAACTCCAGCCCGTTGCGCAATTTGTGAGTTCTCGGGCCCCAGCTCATTCATGCGCGTTGCCGCTAAAGGTGCTTGCTGTGCAGGTGCTTGCTGTGCAAAAGCTACTGTCGGCATGAGAACGGAAGCGAATGCAAGTGCGAAAAAAACACGACGTTTAAACATCAGAAGTCTTGAAAAATGGGTAGTGATATTGAAGTAGTGGTAAAGCTCAAGTCCTTACCCTGTATTGAAAGAATCGTGATGGTCTGACTCGCCGCTAGTTGTAGCGGATGCAAGTAGTGTAGGCAGAATAAGGCTTTCAGAGCCTTTTTAAGTAGGACTAGTTCACCATTGAGTACCTTTTCTCACTAGCAACTGGTTCAAAATATTGCTTTTTGGCATATTGGGTAGGTTACGATCTGGGGGCTCGAACTCGTAGACACCACTTGCATCCGTTAGAGCTAGCTTTACCTGAGTCTTCCAAGGCATAGGCTCAAGCCAGGTCTTCTAGACAAACCGTTGCGCTACATGAACCATTAGCTTGCTTTACTTAAGGATCGATGTGACATGCCGAACTGCGTCAGTGTGGGCCACAGAGGACATAGCGTAGACCAAAATCAAGCGGAGTGTTATGCCTTTCGACAGGAGGGAGTAGACAGGAATGGGAGGCTTGCGTTGCGCCGTAATGGGCGAAGACACTGCCCACATCATTGCGCCTCGATCTCGTTGCGAAAGTGATCTTTACTGTTGTGGCGGAAATCTTGGCTGATGGCAGAACCCTTAGAACCAGTTTTTCTCCAGTGTTATAGCGATTCCAGGGCTTTAGTACTCTATCGTACTTTTGTCTCTAGAGTCAACTTAGCACAAGCTGGTTAGAAAAGAAACGCTACGGTGACAGCTTATTCAGACGCTTGCCGCTGCCGCTCAAGCTTAAATTGTGCTATGAGTTCCTCTGGCGTTAACCTGAAAGCAGACAGCAGCCAGTCAATTAGGTTTAACATGCGCTGATATCTATTCCCCGGCTCTCGATGGGAGGGTGCGCTAGAGTCAGAAAACCAGTGCTGGACGGGAGATTTAGACACACCACACAAGATTCCTAAAAGTTCGTACCTCAGCGGTCCCCACACAATCTGGAAGGTTTGAGGATGCATTCTTCCCCACAGCCAGTTTGGGAAAGCCTCAACTTCTTCTTGACTCAAGTTACGCCTCCAATGCTGGGCACGGTTCAAGTTGACTAAAGAGGTAGATCTGGTAAAACTCAGGCATCTTATCATTAAGAAGGTCTTGTTGACAAAGATAGACCTCTTTTCTTTATACCATGAATACCTGAAACCTTTAACATATAAGTGTTACAGCCCTCCTTGTCACCCCTTCAGCAGCTCTATACAGATACTTCCATTTCCCTTTGACTTCTATATAGTTTCATCTATCCGCCATGAGTCGTTAGTTAGCTTCAGGTAAGGTCGGTGAGACAGCGCTGCGAGAGGGTTTCCGATGCCAGTTTTCTACGCCGGGTTTCCCGGCGTAGAAAACTGGCTCCTCCGCAGGCGACTGCGAACCCAAAGGGCATCGCTTGTCTAATTCTGGCGCATAACGCTGCACCCAACGGAACACCGTTGTGTGATGTACATTCAATCCTCGCTCGTTCACCATCTCTGCTACTTGCCTGTAGTTTAAGATTTTGGCGGAACGGTATCGAAATCGAAAGAAACGAAATGGAATTGAGATTCAATTTGATCGTTGGGCTGTACAACCACGAGCTAGATCTTTCCAAGCCTTCCTAACTTATGCAAGAACTCTAATGAGTATCTCCCATCATGTCTCTTACCTCAAATCTCCTTTACTAGGTGCTTTTCCCCGAACAGCAGTTCTCAACAGGGCGAACGCATCTTAATTTTATACCAAGCCTTGATATGATATACTGAGATA
>CAXUIG010000453.1:0-3298 GCA_964250845.1 uncultured bacterium
GTTTATAGATTACCGTGTTTATGTATCCCTCAACTCAAAATTGACAGACTACTAGTTCTTCAGGCGTGTAAACGGGAGCACCCAAAAAGATATCTGGGCAAAACCACTTCACGCCGTTGGAAATGCAGCGTGCAAACAACATGTTGCGAGGAAACTTGCCCATATTTTGCGTTCCGGCTTTCGCGGCATCAGCTGCACTAAATTCTGATACCCCAATTTGCTGCCCCTGCTCCATAAACGCAATCTGGCAACAGCGATCACTCAATTCCAATACCCGATAATCGTAGCGACCACTACGCTTAATAGCAGCTGCAATCAGATTAGCCCCAAGCGCTGGCTTGCCCTTGATAATGTGAATTCCCACCATGCTGGAAAAAGCTGGAAATCCTAGCTCTGAGCCTGCTAAAATTTTCACCACTGCTTGAGCCGCCTGCTTGCAGTCTTCAAAAAATCCCGACTGACTGAGAATCTGTCCCAAGCGGTTTAGCTCGTCAATGCTGTTGATCGTAATGCTGCCTGCAACAGACCTTTGTTGCAGTTTCTTCAGAGCAGTAGATGATATTTGTCCGTCAGTTGTGGTTGATGTGTCAGTCATTGTTGGTTCCTCGACTACTGAACAATTGGGGTTGAAGGCAAAAACCTCCAACCCCTGTGGATTAAAATTCTGAGCAGTCAGAGGGAGTCCAGTGAGCAAATACAGTGTAGTCAGAGAGGTAGCCAGCTGCTACGATTATAGTTTTTATTGCTTCCAATGTATTTTCCAGCACCACCACATCAACAATGCGGTAGCTTGCAGGCACTCCCTGTTCATCAGTTTTGGTCGATACCAACTGTACGAAGTAACGGTATGTGCGTTGCTTAGTTGTCTTGGCTTCAGGTGCAGTAATGTATGTCATGATCAAAATGCCTAATTTGATGGGTAGGGTGATCGCTTGGCTTTCTCAGGGCTGAGGGCGATCGCCTTTTAATATCTTCTATAGTACAGTATATTGTACTAAATTGTCAAGTAAAATAGGTCTAGTAAAATAGACTAAGAGTTATTATGAGTAATATGATTAGGAACGATTTAAAAAGATTACTGGATCAAAAGGGTATTACACCCTATAGGCTTCACAAACAAACTGGCATCCACAAGGCCACAGCCTTGAAGTTGTACCATGATCAGCAATACATCCCGCGTCCAGATGTCATGGAAAAACTAGCAGAGGTTTATGGTTGGCAGCCTGGATGGTACATAAGTTATGTGCCCAAAGAGATTATGGAAGGCTTGCCTGTGACAGCGCATAGTTCACTACACTGAACCAAGATGGGGAAGTAAAAGAAATTATGTCTCCAAGGTAAAAATTCTTTTCCCAAATAGCCTGCTGTTTCCTCTGCTGGCATTATGATTGGGATTTTACCTCTGAGTTAGAGGCTTAAATACTGGATAAACACTTGTCTTGCGAGGCATATTTGAACAATCAACTTACTGGCACTGCTGCTATAGCGGTTCCTAGTCGCGTGAGGTACGCTATAACCTTCGACTGGTAAACGTTCTAGCCCTCAGGCCTGTACCTCATCCGCTCAAAAAACGCTATATAGCGCACTCCCATGACTAAAGATCCCCATGAAATTCACAATAGAAACTGAATTGGAAGACGACGGCAGAATCATTGCCGAAGTGACCGAACTGCCTGGCGTCCTGGTATACGGAAGCTCCCGAGCCGAAGCGATCACCAAGGCGCAAGCATTAGCACTGCGCGTCCTAGCAGATCGAGTAGAACATGGAGAAGCTAACCCAGACTTGTTGGGGGCCTTCTTTGTGGCAGCTGCATGAGCCAGTGGCCTTCCACAAAAGCTAAGCACGTTCTAGCAGCCTTGCTGAGTATTGGCTGGAGCATCAAGCGTGATGCAGGTTCTTCCCATAAAATTTTAGGCCGTCCGGGATGGGATAACGTAGTTTTTGCTTTTCACGACGGCGATGAGATCGGACCACGAATGCTAGCACGTATTGCCAAGAAGACAGGACTAAAACCAGGAGATTTATGAGTGATAATGGCGAAATCCTCTTCCAGCTAGTAGTTAAGAAAGATGGTGACAAGTATACGGCTAGCACTTTATCAGGTGGCTATACTGTCACCTCCAGTTCTCCAATTGATTTGTGATGAACTGGGGTTTCCGGCTGCGGGAAGGAATTAAGAGGTACAGGAATGGGGAGATTACCTTTGAGTATTTCACGCAAAGATTAGGCGTGAGTGAAGCCGAAGCTAGGTTAGTTCGAGGGTAGCCAAGAAATCATCGAATTAACCGACGAGCGGTTGAAGCTAGACCGCTTGTTTCAAGACGGGTGAAAGTAGCCAAGAATGACTTGGGGCTAGGAACCAAGAGCGGATACAAGCCAGAAACCCGTTATATTGCCGCTGGAACTTGATGATTGGGTACTTTTCCCTTAAGGGGCGCGGACTTTCGGTCTTCGTTCATGGCCTGGGCGTATGGAGCATCTAGGCGCTCGTTGAAGAGTGCTAGAGCAATTCGGGTCAGGGCCTCCTCGTGGATAAGGCGCTCATGATTGCCTTGGGTGTGATCGCCAGGTGCAGACTGAGTGTGTGGCTTCAGTTTTGGCGTGACAGTGGTAGTCAAGGTACATTGATGCGAGCAGTTGCCTGCACTCAGGTGTAAACAGTGGCGTGTTGAGCAGGTAACTGGATTTTTTCAATGGCTACTTCTTTTTGGCGAAGAATGTTGCCATCGACAATCTCTAGCTCCCATTGAGGGTTATATTTGACCATGCATCGAACCGACATTGCCCTCACACCACCCAAATCAAGTTCGGCTTGGAGTTCTTCCAGGCTTCGGGATGGGGCGGCTCGTGGTGGCAACAGTGGTGCCTCAAAATATGAAGGCAGTATAGACAGGATGGCGCGGCATATTATGAACTGCGTTCGAGGGACGCTCACCCCGACGAATCAATACAGCCAGCTTCCGAGTGGCGGAGAGATTGGGCGCGGTGAATCTCTCCATAAATGCCAGTACTGCGCCTTCAACTTTGTCAGGATAAGCTGAGATTGCATCATCAAGTTCCACAGCTCTCAGGTCAACGCCGAGTCGAATGAGTTGCTGCCGATGATTTGCGATCGCCAACCATTCCTCTTGGCCTTCAAAATCTGATGGGGCTATGTCTGGAGGGGGCAGATGCTCTAGCTTTGGTGCGGCATCAAAGTCGATATTGCCAATATGGTGCATGCTTAAAACTCGACTTCAGTAACAGTAAACCAAAAAGTTTTTCCCAAAGAGCGATCGCTAAATATTAGGTAGTTTA
>CAXUIG010000454.1:0-3184 GCA_964250845.1 uncultured bacterium
GCCATAAAAAAAAACCAAATTTAAATTTTTTTCGGGGGGGGCTTGGGTTTTGTGCAACGCTATCGCACTTTGCTAAGAGCATTTCAATACCGTTGCACTGGCATCATTGCTAAAGACATCGACCAGATGGATGGCGATCGCTCTTTTATACCTTCACGATTGTGCTGAATGCAAGGCAAAACGATCTTCTTTTTGCTTTCCGAAGCTAAGTATGTAGCACAGATTATTAAATAATTCTCTCATTACAGTATTAATCGTTGGTAGGTTTTTTTATAAAAATACGTAAAGTATTGTAAATTATTGTAAAATTCGCTGGCTGTGGGCCTGAAAAGTAAAAAGTATTCTATTTTTGTAAGCGGAAACTTGAAAAATATGATTGAGCACAAAGGCGCAGAGTCAGAAATCCAGTTGTTGCAAACGCTGAACCAGGCTATTAGGGAAGCGCCGGATTTCCAAAGCGCGCTCACTGTCGCACTTGGCAAAGTTTGTGAGTTCACAAACTGGGACTATGGCGAAGTCTGGATTCCCTACAAGGACGGTACGCTTCTAGAACTCAGTCCAGCCTGTTACATTAACACCGATAGGGACAGTGCCTATGTGACTGCCCTGGAGCAATTCCGGCTCTGTAGCGAAGAGTTGATCTTGTCCCCAGGCATCGGCTTGCCGGGGCGAGTCTGGTCATCACAGCAATCCGAATGGATTTCGGATGTCTCAGCCCAGTCAGAAACCTATTTTTTGCGCAATCAAATCGCCCTCGCTTTCGGCATCAAAACTGGGTTTGGCGTTCCAATTCTGGCTAACCATCAGGGGAAAGCGGGGGTTCTCGTCTTTTTTATGTTGGAAGTCCGTGCCCAAGACAAGCGATTGATCGAACTTGCCCAGGCAGCAGCAACGCAACTAGGGGCGTTGTTGCAGCGCTCCTTGGTTTAAAGTGAAGACCAGGTGCCAAGTCTGTATGAGACAGGAGAAGTGAAAATCCCTGATGAGCACAACTAATCCCTTACAAAACTACATCAACGGTCAGTGGCGTGCCTCTAGCGCTACAGAATACCTAGAGGTTGTTAACCCAGCCACGGCGGAGGTACTGGGCAAGGTGCCGTTATCACCAGCAAGTGAGGTGGATCAAGCAGCTCAAGCAGCTGCAGAGACCTTCGTAACCTGGCGACGAACGCCGCCGACAGAGCGAGTGCAATATTTATTTAAACTCAAAAACCTGCTTGAAGAACATTTTGACGATTTGGCTCGCACGATTACGCTGGAATGCGGTAAAACTAAGCTCGAATCTATTGGCGAGATGCGCCGCGCTATTGAGAACGTGGAAGTCGCCTGTGGCATTCCGATGCTGATGCAGGGGCACAACCTGGAAGACGTTGCTCACGGCATTGATGAGATCGTGATTCGACAACCGATTGGAGTGGCGGCGCTCATTGCCCCTTTCAACTTTCCCGGCATGATCCCGTTCTGGTTCCTGCCCTACGCGATCGCCTGTGGCAATACCTACATTGTCAAGCCTTCTGAGAAGGTGCCGCTGACGATGCAAAAAGTCTTCGCTCTGCTGGAGCAGACTGGGTTGCCCAAAGGCGTAGTACACTTAGTACACGGCGCGAAAGAGGTGGTGGATGCGATTCTGGATCACCCGACTATCCGGGCAATTAGCTTTGTTGGCTCCACCCCAGTAGCCAAGTATGTCTACAGTCGGGCGGCAGCCAATGGCAAACGTGCTCAATGCCAGGGCGGTGCGAAAAATCCGCTGATTGTTTTACCGGATGCGGATATGGAGATGACGACACGGATTACAGCTGACAGTGCTTTTGGTTGTGCAGGGCAACGCTGTCTAGCAGGCTCAGTAGCAGTCACTGTTGGTGAAGCCCGTAGCACCTTTACAGAGGCGATCGCCGAAGTTGCCAGTCAGCGAGTGGTGGGCAATGGCTTGGATGAGGGGGTGCAAATGGGACCCGTGATCACTGCTCAAAGTAAAGCCCGGATCGAGGGATTAATTCAAAAGGGAGCAGACGAAGGCGCAACGGTGTTGGTAGATGGACGCCACCCGGATATTCTTGGGTTAGAACAAGGCAACTTTATTCGACCCACCATTTTGCAAAACGTTGAGCAGACTAGTACACTCGCCCGCACCGAAATTTTTGGCCCGGTGTTGAGTTTGATTCACTTGGAGACCATCGATCAGGCGATCGCCCTAGTTAACAGCGGTCAATGGGGCAACATGGCTTGTTTGTTCACCAGCAGTGGAGCAGCTGCTCGTAAGTTCCGCTACGAAGCAGAAGCTGGCAATATCGGCATCAACATTGGTGTAGCCGCACCGATGGCGTTCTTTCCATTTAGTGGTTGGAAAGATAGCTTTTTTGGTGATCTGCACGGTCAGAGCCACCACGCAGTAGAGTTTTTCACCCAAACTAAAGTTGTGATCGAACGTTGGCCGAACGAGTGGTCGCGTCCATTTTGAGTTTACTACTTTTGAAGTAAGCCGTGCCTAGGCTACCCATAATTTCAGGACGAGAGGCGATTCGAGCCTTAGAGCGTCTTGGCTTTGTGCAAGTTAGACAAAAGGGTAGTCATGTTGTTCTCAAAAAACAATAACAATTTATCAACAGCGTTCATTAGATGCGCTTGCCCTGGCGGAATGTGGGTTTGAAAGATCCGTAAATGTACCATGTGCGAAGCCGTGCCTCCTTAGTTAGGCTCAACAAAGACCATTAAGAAGGCATTCTCGCCATGCCCGTAACCGAATCCCTATCGACCGCCGTGCTGGTAAAGGAAACCCGGAAGCACCTGGGGCTGACTCAATTGCAATTTGCCCAATCGTTGGGAGTGTCGTTTCAGTCGGTGAACATACTTCGCTAGCGCGGGGAGGATTTGCTGGAAAGCAAACCGTTGTATTTTTAAGGATTTAGTGGAATTAACCCAATTAATTACAGGGGCATCTAGTGGAACTCAATATTGAATCTAAGTTAAACAACACGCGCAACCTCTTACAAGAATTAGGGAACTCAGTCTCTAGCTTAGTCAACTCCTCCCCTGATGTTTTTGGTGATTCGGCGATTCAATCTTGCCTACAGGACTTTTTAAGTGTTTATGAAGAAGCCGTCCAACGGCTAGAAAATCCTAGTTTTCGGATTGCTACTCTTGGAACAACGTCCTCTGGAAAGTCAACGATTGTTAACGCGCT
>CAXUIG010000455.1:0-3065 GCA_964250845.1 uncultured bacterium
ATCCCCCACTCACCCCCTCTCTTAGGTAATAATGCTGGGTACTTTTCAACAAAGCCAACTTCGAATTGAGGTTGAAGCATCCCAAACCGCAATTCGGGACAGTTTGCTCCGTCCCATGCAGCTGCAACAATGGCTATGGCTGCAACGCTTTGCTCCAGGAATGCCAGAACAGCTGCACCAAGGACTAACGTTCACCAGCTGGACTGGACCAGTCGCTATTCATCATCAAGTGGAGGTGGCGACACCCAACTCCCTGCGCCTGCTACTTAGTCAGGGAATTGATGGTTTTCACGAATGGTACTGGGGAGAAGGCTGGGTGCAGTCCCGCTTGGAAGGGATATCACTGCTGCCGCTGAATTTGGGTCAAACGCTGAGTTTGCTCAGCTTTCGTCAGTTTCTGGCAACTCAGCGCTAGCAGCCACCACCGTCAAGCTACAAATCTGTTATTAGCCTTGCCTTTCTGAGAATAAATGTAAGTACGGTCTCTTCTCTGGAAATAATGTCTGCTGTAATTTCCATTCCGGCTTGGATCGGATACTGGCGATCGCCCTTGACAAGATTTGCTCTTTCTGGCTGAATTGTCACTTCGTAGTAGGGAGCTGCACCGGCTTTGGTATTTTCAGGTGTAATGGCATCTGGAGAGATCGCTCTTACACCACCTTTGAGAGTGCCGTAATCCGGATAAGGATAGGCAGAAACCCGTAGTTGAACTTTGCCCTGTGCACAATCTGAAACATTTTTTTGTTCGCAGACTCTAACCTTGCTAATATCCTGAGCCGCCACATGAGCTTTTACTACGAGAGCGGCATTACTAGGGGCAATTTGGGCAATCGCTTGTCCAGTGCTTACCACCTCACCAGGATTTCTTAGATTTAATTTGAGTATGGTTCCAGAGGCAGGGGCAAGAATCAACGTCTTGCTCAGTTCAATCCCTACTTGCTGAAGGTCTTTGACGTCGTGGCTGAGTTGGTTTTGGCTTTTGAGCAGCGCGCTTTGCAGGGTTGAGAGTTCTTTGTTCAATGTGGCTAGGGTGGACTCCCCCTTTGCCCTTTCTTGAGCAATCCGCTCATTCGCGATCGTCACTGTTGCCGCACTGGGATTGATGGTGGCTTTAGCGCGTTCTAGTTTGGCAACTGCCGCTTTGAAAGCTTCTTCTTTCTCCTTAATTTGCAGTTGAGCAACAGCACCGCTGGAAGCCAGTTGCTGATATTGCTTCATCTCCGCCCGAGCTAACTCCACAGCAGCCTCAGCTTCTTGCATATCAGCCTGAGTTGTCAGTTCCTTGTCTTGATGGTCTCGTTGGTTACGGCTTAGATCAGCTTGAGCCGATGCAATTGTGCGGTTCATCAAGCTAGACTCAGCCGAGCGCTGAGTGTCGAGTGAGCTGATTTGGGCAGAGATTTGAGCCAGCTGTAGCTGGCTCTGATGGATATTCCCTTCTAGCTGGCTCTTTTGGGTCTGAAGGCGGGAATTGTCTATGCTAGCGATCGCATCTCCCTGTTTGACTACCATGTTTTCTTTCACCGCGATCCGTTTGACTGTTCCTGCTGTTGCCGCCTGAACGATTCGCAGTTCACCTGTAGGACGAACGGTAGCGGCAGTTCTGACGGTAACGTTGTATTTGGTGACAGCGGCGAGGGTGATAGCTGCGACACAAGTACCCAGTAAAAACAGCCCACCTAGGGTTGTCCAACGACTGATGGGAGGGAGAAACTCGTCACTACGTACTGGGGAAAGAAGGTCTGGGTTTGGTTCGCTAAACATAATAGTGATGATTAAAACAACCCATTCTAATTTAACCGTAACCTTTACACAAATGCGTTGAGCAAGCCTGGCGAAGTTAAATTTGAACCAAAAGGGTTTAACTTATGTTCAACATGTGTCTGACTTAGAAATTTAGTTGCATAAATTCCAAAAATGTAGCATGATTATACTGAAATCATCTGGTCTAGAAGCCTGAAAAAATGAAGATTCATTCTTCTGAAGAGATTAAGGATAGTTCATCAGGGCAAGCGCTGCTTGCTTTAAGTTTTAATGAAAATCCAATTAGCTTCGCTCAACATAATCGCGCTCAAAAAAATACCCCTCCGAGCTGAGGCTAGGATGGGGTATTTATCTCATTGCTTGATTCTATGCCAATGCTCGAAGTCAGCAGTGGGCATGGAAGTGGCAGAACTCACAGCTTAATGCTGATAAGTTGGCCCGAGTAAATCAAGCTTTTCATCAGGCTGGACTAAAGGGAAGTCTGCTAGGCAGTACGACGCGTTATAAAACGCTCCGTACCCCTAGTTAAAACTTATATCCCTTGCTATCCTAAGGTTTGCCCCAATAATACTTTTTGCCGTCTGCAGTAACCCAAGTGAAGGAACCGCCAGCGGCACCGTTATCGACCCATGTGCCAGTACCGTAGGCGTTTGTGAATGAGCCAGTCAGCCCACCCGCTACGACTTCTTGCTCTTGGTTGGACAGATCATTGAACAGGTTGGTCTTGATGAATTCATTAAGTTGCATGAGCAAACTCCTGAAAACTGTTACACCTGTTACGTTACTAAATCAAAATTCATTGAGCAAGCAGGATGAAGGTAAATTTGTTTAACAAGTGTTTAACTTATGTTTAGTAAGTGTCTGACTTAGCAAATTAGTTAGCTCAAACTAAATTCTATAAATGTATCAAGCATATACTAAAAATAGCTATTATAAAAGCCTTAAAAATGTATCAAGCATATACTAAAAATAGCTGGCATAGAATAATTAACCTTGGTCAGGTATTAAAAAATCTGTGAGCAAACACGGTGTGATCATAAAAGATTGAGGCAACCAAGCTGCCCCAACAAAATACTTGATATTAAGCAACTAGACCTTGTTTATATCAAGTACTACTACTTTACGTTTTTTTGTGTTGGCGTTTGACCATCAAACCTGCACCTAAAACACCACCAAAGGATAACGTATTCAACAGTAAAGAATCAGGTTCAGGAACAGATTGAGAATTGTTGAGAGGAAAAGTTTCCGAGTACGTCCCCGTAGCCCCATTTTCTTCTTTAAAGGTTCCATAGTTGGTTCCC
>CAXUIG010000456.1:0-3043 GCA_964250845.1 uncultured bacterium
CCCTCTGCCCCTCTGCCCCTCTCCCCCTCTGCTCTTTTAATTAAACCGGTGACAAGTGACTCACTTTTTCTTCTAAGGATGCCATCAGCGATTCGAAGGGCTTAATAAACTTGTCAATGCCTTCGACTAGCAGTTCATCCATCACTTCATCCAGATTGATGTTGATGTCTGGATCTTTGAGACTTTCAATTAGGTTGTAAGCTTCTTCCACCCCAGTCTCAACCCGGTTTTGCACGTCGCAGTGGTCAGCACAAGCCTCAATTGTGTTCGGCGGCATAGTATTGACGGTATCGGGCCCAACTAGCTCATCGACATACATCACATCGCTGTAGCTGGGGTCTTTGGTGCTGGTGCTAGCCCACAACAGCCGCTGGACGTTGGCACCTTTGGCGGACAGTGCTTTCCAGCGATCTGTTTGGATAATCTCCTTGTACTTTTGGTAAGCGACTTTCGCATTGGCGATCGCTATTTTGCCCTTAACAGCCGTGAGCTTTGCCTCCACGCCGGGCTCATCAACGCCCTTCTTGAGTTTTTCATCAATGCGGTGATCGATGTTGCTATCAATCCGGCTGAGGAAGAAACTTGCCACTGATGAGATTTTGCTAATGTCCTTGCCTTCTTGCACTCTCGCTTCCAAGCCCCGAATATAAGCCCAAGCGGTCTCTTCGTAGCTATTAACCGAGAACAGCAGGGTGACATTGACATTAATCCCTTCGCTGATTACCTGCTCCACCGCAGGCAAGCCCTCGTTCGTGCCGGGAATCTTGATCATGACATTCTCACGACCAATCTCTTGGTAATAGCGTCGGGCTTCCTTAAGCGTAGCCTCAGTATCATGAGAAATCGTTGGTGGCACTTCAATGCTGACGTAACCATCCAGCCCCTCCGACGATTCATAGACCGGTCGCAAAATATCACACGCATTGCGGATATCTTCAAATATCAGCGATTCGTAAATCTTATACGTTGGTAACCCAGCTCGGATCCCAGCTTCAATATCAGCATCGTAGATTGCGTTGCCAGCGATCGCTTTTTCAAAGATGGCTGGATTAGACGTGATCCCGCAGATCCCTTGATTCTCAACCATGTCTTTGAGTTCGCCGGATTGAATCAAGTCTCGGTTCAGATTGTCCATCCAGATACTCTGACCGTATTGTTTGATTTCTAGTAGATGATTGGTTGCCATATCTTTCCTTGTTTGACTCCTATGCCTTTTTGTCTTAATACTAACAAGTAGTGCGAGCACATTCTGACGCTTAAGTTACATCCACTCTGCCGCGCACCGCTTCACTGGGGTACGCGCGATCGCGCCATCATGCTTTTTTCACCTTCTTCCTTTGTCTGTTCTTGAATGTAAGACTCCACCAGTGCAACATCATCTTTGCTACCAATAATCAAAGGCGTGCGCTGATGAAGTTCTCCTGGCACTACATCCAATACTTCCTGAGTTCCTGTGGTTGCCCGACCTCCTGCTTGCTCAAACAAAAATGCTAGGGGAGCGGACTCATACAGCAAACGCAATTTGCCTTCTGGTTTTTTAACTGTACCGGGGTACAGAAACACACCACCTTGAAGCAGAACGCGATGGACGTCTCCAACCATTGCCCCACCATACCTAGCGGTATAGCCTTCAGTACGGTGGACATAGCGGATGTATTCCCGGATTGATTCATCCCATTGCCAGAAGTTCCCCTCATTGACGCTGTAAACTGGACCATGGTTGGGAACCTGGATGTTTTCTTCCGTTAGGATAAACTCTCCTAAGCTGGGGTCGAGCGTGAAAGAGTGAACTCCCTTGCCCATGGAATAGACCAGCAAAGTGCTGGGGCCGTAAAGTATATAACCGGCACCGATTTGTTTGCGTCCATTCTGGAGCAGGTCACTACCTGAGCCATCGACATCATTCCCTTCCTGTTTCCGAATCGCGAAGATCGAACCCAAACTTAGGTTGGTATCGGTGTTGGAAGAGCCATCAATCGGGTCATATAGCAGGGTGTAGCGACCAATGGGGCAGTTTTCAGGAATGTAGTAGGGGTTTTCCATTTCCTCGGAAGCTAGGCGGCAGACAAGGCCGCTTTGCTTAAATACCGAGATAAAAACCTCATTTGCATAGACATCCATCTTTTTGACGGATTCTCCCTGTATATTAATTTCCCCAGTAAATCCTAGTACACCTTCCATTAACCCAGCATGGCTGAGGCGACGAGCGATGATTTTACCAGCAAGGGCGATGCGATTCATTAAGGCACTGAGGTCCTGCGCTTCTGCCGAGAAGCTTTGGAGGTGCTGCAGAACGTGACGAGACAGGGTCGTACAATCACGTTCTAGGGCGTACTCCTGTTGCTCATTTTGTTGGGCGTCAGCCATTGTTTTCCTTCTCCCTATTGATTCGAGCACCTTGGTCGGGACTTGCCCTTCTTCGGACTGGTGGCAGCGCCATCGCATTTTGCCCAGTCGTTCCTGCTTTCTATCTTAGAGAGGGAATTTCTCCAGTCAACTCTGACTTTAGGTAAACTATAGATTCCTGCAGCAACGATCGCTCGCTTGTGTTGTATGCGCTATGAGTTCCCCAGTCACTTTTGGGCTTAATGTTGCTTTCCTCTTGCCTTATTCTAACAAAAGCCCGACTAGTCGTGACGTTTTCCATTTTTGCCACAACTTGTCGGAGCTACGTTATAATTAATATTTTTACTAGAACATACGTCGTCTAAAATTCGTTTCTTCTCATCCCGACGCCGCCACCGCCACCGCTGCGCCTATTGTTTTCCTCACGGGGTTTGGCTTTATTGACTCTGAGCTGACGTCCCATCCACTCTGCACCATCCAATTCAGTGATTGCCGCGTCTTCTTGGGTGTCTTCTGTCATTTCAACAAAGGCAAAACCGCGCATCCGACCGGTTTCACGGTCTGTGGGCAAGACAATTCGTTTAACGGTGCCATACTCTGCAAATACTGCTCTTAAGTCTTCTTCAGTAGCGCGGTAAGACAGGTGTAAGGATTCAGGTCTGGGAGCAACAGATGGCATCATGTAGTAGTCTAGCTA
>CAXUIG010000457.1:0-3023 GCA_964250845.1 uncultured bacterium
CAGCCGTTGCTCCTGCTTGTGGGAAAGAAGATGATTAGAGCCTGGATGCGGCAGCCATGCCTCACGCGCTCCTTTGACGGTAGCCGTCTGTCTCCTGATTGAATCCAGTCTCCACATGAATGTAAGATTTTCGGTATCTAATGTGATTGTCTTGCTGAGAATGGAGAATTAATTTTAAGCCATGAACAGAAAGGTTGAAGTCTTACCGGATCAGGCAGCGCTAGTTCAGCGAGCGCTCGAACTCACGCTCGCCAAAATTCAAACTGTCATCCAAGAGCGGGGGCTATGTACGATCGCGCTCGCTGGTGGCAACACACCCAAGCCCGTATACGAAGGGATCGCAGCTCAACAGCTGCCCTGGGATAAAATCCATGTGTTTTGGAGCGATGAACGCTATGTCCCACCAGATCATCCAGACAGTAATGAGGCGATGGCTCGTCACGCTTGGCTAGATCGAGTTGATATCCCAGCTGGCAACATCCACCCGATGCCGACGGATGAACCCGATCCGGCAGTGTCTGCCCGTAAGCATGAAGAACATCTACGGGAGTTTTTTAAGGTTCAGGCTGGGGAGATTCCCTGCTTCGATCTGATTTTGCTGGGAATGGGGGATGATGGACACACCGCCTCTTTGTTTCCCCACACCGATGCCTTGCAAGTGCGCGATCGCCTAATTACCGTTGGCAATAAAGACTCTCAGCCCCGGCTCACGTTCACAGCCCCATTGATAAATCTTGCCCACTGCGTCATCTTTATCGTTGCCGGTGCTAACAAACGATCAGCATTAGATCAGATTTTCGCACCCGTAGCCGATGACCTTACCTACCCAGCCCGGTTAATCCAACCCCAAGGGGAACTTTGGTGGCTTCTCGATCAGGCGGCGGGTCAAGACTTGAAACTGGAAACCATTGCCCAAAAATAATTTATTGTTAACAATCTGAAGCTGTAAAAAGCGGCTGTCGTGCCAGGACTCCTTGACAATAATCTAGATGAAAGGCTCAACTCCATGATCGTCTGCCCCAACTGCAATCACGCCAACCCTGAGGGCGCGCAAACGTGTGAGGCTTGCTATACCCCCTTACCAGCCACTACCAGTTGCCCGCACTGTGGCGCACCCGTGCAGGCAGATGCCACCTTCTGCGGTCAGTGTGGCTCTAACCTGCGCCCTAGTACCGCGACGGAAGCAACAGTCGCGACCGTTCACTCTGGGATACCGGACAACGTATCTCCTGAGCCGGGACAACACTCGCCGTTGGTTACTAGCGCTCAAGCCCCCGACCAGATTAAAAGCCCCAACCCACCTGACCCCGCGCCCTTACCACCGACAGTTGTGTCAGTTTTAAACGAATCGGTAACTTCCGGGGCAGCAAGCTCTACACCACCCGCTCAACAATCGCCACAGCCTTCTTTAGCGAGTACCCAAACTCAACTGCAGCAGCAGACGGCACGGCTTTTGCACGTCCAAACTAACACAGTTATTGAGTTGCCGCCAAATCTATCCGTCATTCATTTGGGCAAGCCGAATGACCGGATTCCGCCGGATGTCGATGTTTCAGGATTTCCGCATTCGGAGGTTACCTCCCGGATTCATGCCGATATTCGGGTGGAAGGAGATGTTTACTATATTGAAGATGTAGGAAGTTCTAATGGGACCTACATTAACAATATGCCGCTTTTACCCGGCAACCGGCATCGCCTCCGACCGGGCGATCGCATAGCCCTCGGTAAGGGAGACATGGTAACGTTCCTATTTCAACTCTCTTAGCCGGTTCTAGATCAAATTCGACAAAGATACCTTCGAGCAGCGACCCCAAAGGAACATAATTTAATATGCGATCGCCACCGTCTGCTTCAAGTACCGCTCATCGGCCAATTGCTCGAGCATAAAAGCAGCAACATCGGCGCGTGAGATTTGCTTGCCGACTTTGGAGTTATCGGTGACGACGCTGTACCCTCCCGATCGTGGGCCGTTAGTCAACTGAGCAGGTCGGACGATCACCCAGTCAAGGTTACTCTGGCGAAGTTCGCTCTCCTGACGCGCCTTGTCTTCAAACACACCCTTAAGAAACAGCGGCATGATGATTTTTCCAAACACAAAACTTGCCTGATTCCTGCTTTCTCCAACGCCAAGAGATGACTCGCAGACGATGCGACGCGTACCTGATTTTTCCATGGCAGCAATAATGTTCTTCGTGCCTGTAGATAGGACTGTCGTGGCAGAAAGACTTTTCGCCCCCAGTGCGCAGAGTACGGCATCCTGTCCGACCATGGCGGCATCAACCGAGGCAGGCTCAACCACGTCACCGCGAACAACGGAAAGCTGATCGTGCTGCAACGCGATCGCGTCCGGCTTACGCGCGAAGGCAGTCACCTCGTGACCAAGCACCAGCGCTTGCTCAATCAAACACCGCCCCGTGGCTCCAGTCGCACCGAAAATTAGAACCTTCATGCAAATCCTTAATGCGTCACTGGGGAAGTTCGCGTTCCTAATTTTAGGATAACTTAATTGCTTACCTAAACTTCAGAACCCACCAGCTTTGCCGCTTCAATGCGACAAACGACCTTACCGGAACGAAGCGAGCCGGATCTATTTGCTGCTCCAACGATTTGTTAGCTCGCAAGCATCACAAACATCTTTATCAATCATGCGAGAACACAGCATAACGTGTATCTGAAAGAATTCGCTCATATCTATTAATCAATTCCTCTAGTTTGCTGTGATCTTCATTGAAAGATAGAAACCAACAGTGCAATGCCCCAATTACTGCATCAAGAAGGTTATTCAAACTAAAATACTTCACTGTCTCATCCTCTGTAGGAACACCTTCAGGTAAGTTGCCTACATATAAATTGAGACGGCGAACTTTACCTGATAGAACTTGACGTGAATCAGGGTTGGTCATATGTAAAAGTGCATTTCGCATTTCCCAAAGCTCTGATGAACTAACTCCAACATCACTAAGATCAGCATATAGCAATCCTAAATCATTTGTAAAAAGTTAAGATTATTGGTATAATGAAAA
>CAXUIG010000458.1:0-3014 GCA_964250845.1 uncultured bacterium
CAAAGATATTTATGTATACTTAATTTTTTTACAACTCATTTAGGACTGCTATATTCTGTCAAAGTGCCAATGAGGTAATTGAAATCCTGATAGCGGTGTTTGAAGTATTTTTCTACGTTGCCCCGGTGTGACCAAGTGCCAATTACTTTGATTGATACTGATTCAAAATGTGCTCTCAAGTCGCCCTGCACTTCTGTTACTCGTTCTTCAATTAGGCGACGGGTCACGCCAATTTTGTGTAAAGTCTCCCCTTCAGCCTGAATTTCCAAAAAGTACAAGGTGTTTGACAAAATGCGCTTGAGCTGAGCGCGATAGAGTCTCAGGTCGGTAAGTCGCGATAGATAGAAAAGTGAGTTTATGGCCTTGGCGCGTTCAGCCTTCTCCTCTAGCTCATACAGCTTCTGGGTGAGCAACGGCTCTTGTACCTGATTAAACAACATCAATTCGAGTCCCCCAAAAGGGATTTGACCCAGTTTGGTGAATTCGTAATCATAGCTGCTATAAGGAAATTCAGCTTCTTGCAACAAACCAAGCAAAACAAATCGCCGGGGAACCAAAAACTTTGAAACTCTATATCCTTTCGACCCGTACTGCCTCCAGAGGGTTTTTAATTGCTCCAGTTCCTTGCCTGATAGCTGGATGTTAAAATTGTCGTAAAGCGGCAGAACGGGGATTTCACGGCTGTCCCGGCCTGCCACAAAGCGGCAGGTTTCCCCTGTGTGGGCAAAATGGTGTTCCTTAATGCGCCCCTTTTTCGCCGTTAGCCCACTCTGACAGTAAGGACACAAAAGAGATGTCTTGCCGCTGGGCACATCTTCAATAGCGACCAGAACATCATTGTCATCGACCCCATATCTGAGCCACATAGAGTACCTTTTTTTTGCTTAATTCTCTCAGCTCCTTATTCACTGTTGGCAGTTCGTCATTCAAAGCGACTAAGTCAATTTCCTGCTGTTGCGGTTGCCAGTCTTTGGATTTTTTTGGGATAGTATTCACAACTAAAACGAGAAAAATCGAACGTACCCCAGTCGAAAAGTTGCCAGTTGGTAAATACAGTTAATTCTATGTCAAAAGGTATGGGATGGCATACAGAAACAGTTTTGAATACTAGTCGCCCATCCTTACAAATAGTGACTGTTATAGACCAGATTGCCCCATCGGAGCTTAACTGTAATTCTGCATATGGGTTATTCGGTTGGGTATTTATTTGCATTAGTCTAATGTCCAGAGAAATTGGTTTTGCGATCTACTAGCACCTTGCTGCACTCAAACAATGACTTTATAAATAGCTACACCGTCTTTTTCTCCCATGCCGGGAGTTACTAAGAATATTACACCAAACAAATCCATGAAGAAGCTAACAAAAATAAATTCTTGACGGACAATAAGTTGAGCAATTTAAATTCTCAGTAAGCGGTGCTTATTAATGTGAGTAGTTACGGCTAGTGAGAAAATTTTACCTACTTACAAGGATCTTAGCAATCAGTAAAAATCAGAATAAAATCATCAAAAAATCATAATAAAGTCACCTGGCGCTGGGTTTGGGGTTGATCGCCCTAGCCGCCACCACGACTCCAGATGCCCACATACCTGACGAATGTCCCTCCATCCCTGTGGCTTAATCGAGTGTGGTCAAAACCAGTCGGTAGGCAGCGAGAACCCTGTACAGACATATAGCAGTGTTTTGAAGGACTTCTGACTTGCCCCCAGACACTGCCATGAATTCTGATTAGAGTAAACTACCCAGCGCTAACCGCAAGCGGTATAGCGTGGGCTTTCAGTAGCCCTGATATGATCCAGCAAATTGCAGGACAATATCGAACCTCCAAGCGGGTTTACAAATGCCGCTCCAACAAGTTTAATAACTTGAGAACCATTATCATCAGCGTCACCCTTCCATCCGCAATGTCCACACTGAAACCTCTTTCCCGACCGATAAGATTTATCTAGTTCGGGATGAATGTGCAGACATTTATGGCAAGTCTGGCTGGTATATCGTGGGGAAACAGCTACAACTTCAACCCCGGATTACAATCCTTTGTACTCAAGGAAAAGCCGTAATTGATAAAAACTCGCCTGTGTTACTTCTACGTCGCTCGGTCTTGGTTCTGGGTTGTTGATTTGTTCGCTCACGGATGCCATTCAAATCTTCAATCGCCACAATCGCATTACTGGTCAATGCTGAAAGGATGATGAACTTGCTGATGTTATGGTTCAACCATTGCTGAAATCGTCTCTCCCGCCCCGATAGCCGTACCAAAATCTGACGCGCCCGACGACGAGTAGACAAGAGTGCGTGTGGAAGCTTTTCTTTGGAGAGACGCACGTACTCTTGCGTATTTATCTCTAGTTTTTGTTAGTTGCTCACCGTCCCACTTATCCCCATTGCTTGTAACTGCGATGTCTCTTCTACCGAAATCGACTCCAATAACATTGGTTGCATTGATTGGACTCGGAGTATCGTCTTTGAGTTGAATGTGAATGTAGTACAAACCATCACGATGCTTGCATAATTGAGCGCTAGTTGGTTTGTGACCCTTAAGCTTACCTCGTTGGTAGTTTCCCGCATCTAGCTTGATGCGTTCTCGACCATCCGTAGTGGTCAAGCTAACAACCCAATCCTTTTCCCAAAATGAAAAAATCCGAGCATCATAATCAGCGCTAGTTGGCTTGAATTGTTTAACGGGTTTACCTTTATGTTTTGCCGTTAAGCGATTAGCGCCAACTCTGGCACAAGCCCTAACTGCCAAATTAGCTGCCAGCCCAAACTTCTCCCGCAAGTCCTCATAGACAATGCCTTGAATTGTTGCCTTGCTGGTTATCTGGGGTTTGACTAGTTCATTCGTGTAGTTACAAGCATCCGCAAACGCTTTTAAAGTCGCCTCAATTTTGACAACTTGGTCGGGAGTGGGTTGGAGCTTGCTTGCCTATTGTCAGAACTTGTTTCATAGTATCTACTATATAGCAATCCTAAATCATTTGTAAAAAGTTAAGATTATTGGTATAATGAAGAT
>CAXUIG010000459.1:0-2942 GCA_964250845.1 uncultured bacterium
CCCACACCCCACACCCCACACCCTACCCTCCACGGTGAGCCAGGTGGCTAGAATTTGTAGCTCAACACTTGAATCGCCGAGCCATTCTCTGGCAAATCAGCTGAGGTAATATTAATCTTGTCACTTTGGGATCGGCGCAGCGGCACTCCATTCATCAATACCAAGAATTCATCCAATGGAACGATATCGCAGGTAGGGAGATCAGCGGCTTGGGTGCGGTATTGAGTGGGAATAATCAGCTTTGGATTAAGGGTTTGAATCGCCTGCTTTGCTTCCTGAGGTGTGTAGGCTTTCGGACCGCCACCTACTGGCAGCAACAGCACATCAGGACGCTGCATAAGAATTTTTTGCTCAACCGTAATCGGTGCAGCAGATCCCCCCAAGTCCAAAATATTAATTCCCCCCTGAGTCCAGCGCCAAGCCACATTGCTGCCAAACCGCTTTCCACCCAGGCGATCGTGGTCTGTGGTAAATCCCTGTAACTTTATACTCTTGAACTGGTAAACACCCGGCTCGTAGATTAACCGGGGATTATCAGGCAGTCCTTCTGTTGCTCCTTCATCCAGCAGCTGACTGCTGATCAGGACTAAATCTGCCTTCACCTTCGGTAAGCGGTATCTCGCTGTGCAGCCCACCGTCCGAAACGGATTTACCAAGATCCGCGCTCCCCCGCCGGTAAACAGAAAGCAGGTATGACCCAGCCACTGAATTGATAATGAACTGTCTTTTTGTGCGGAATAAGCAATAAATTCTGAAGCTAAGCCAGTGAACAGGGTGGTCAGGAACCCGGTTCCAGCTAGCGTGAGTAACTTTCGCCGTTTCATCATTTCTCCATCAAACTACTGACGACTGCACTTGTTCCAGGAAATTTCGCAATAACTGCTTTCCTGAAGTCGTCAGTACACTCTCCGGGTGAAACTGGACGCCCTCGACGTGAGTATAGTTCCGGTGTCGTACACCCATGATGGTTCCATCATCAACCCAGGCAGTAATTTCCAGCACTTCCGGGCAAGTCAGCCGGTCAATCACCAGACTATGATACCGGGTTGCGGTGACTGGATTGTCCAATCCCCGAAAAACCCCCACCCCGGTGTGAGACACCTGAGAAGTTTTGCCATGCATTAACTCTGGGGCAGAGACGATGTGACCACCGAATACTTGACCAATGCTTTGATGCCCCAAGCACACCCCCAGAATCGGTAAAGTAGCTCCCAGCTGTTGAATCAAATCCAGGGAAATACCTGCATCTTCCGGGCGACCTGGTCCAGGGGAAATCACCACCCCATCTGGGTGCAATTGGCGGATCTGCTCCAGCGAAATCTGATCATTGCGGTATACCTGAATCTCACCTGCCACCGAGAACTCTGTTCCCAGTTCGCCCAAATACTGCACCAGATTGTATGTAAAACTGTCGTAGTTATCGATGACTATAATCAAAGCTTATACTCCCGTGCTGTCTGGCTTCTCTTCTAGCTTAGAGCGGACTGAATCAGCACAAGCATTGGAGGGAGCAACAGCGTCCCAGCTACCAGAAGCGCTGCCAGAGCCGAGACTAGGACAGCACCGGCGGCACAGTCCTTTGCAATTTTGGCTAGTTCGTGGTAAGAATGCTTCACGGTTAAGTCAACCACTGACTCAATTGCTGTATTTAGTAACTCCATCACCAAAACCAACCCACTGGTTAACCCAATGACTGCCATCTCTACTGGTCGTAGATGTAGAATCACGCCGAAGCTAATCGCCAAAGCGCCTATACCTACGTGAATGCGAAAGTTACGTTGAGTTTGAAAAGCGTAGCTTATTCCACACCAGGCATATTGGAAACTACTGAGTAAATTCGAGGCAACCCGCCAGGATAACTCCCGCTTGCTCGTAGCAACCTTTTCTGATTGGTTTGGCTTTGAAGTCGAAAGTTCTTGGGACATATATTATGAGACTAGAACACAGGAGTAGGTGGGCAAGAGGCTTCGCCGTTCCTAATGGCATTATCCGCTGATTCTATTCTCAAGAACAGTCTATTTGGACTAGAAAAGATTATACGCTCACTAATTAGATCAACTATACTGTCTTTCGCTCAGAGTTTATGATGTCTTAATCTCAAAGCCGATAGCCTGCAACAAGCTCACTTGCTGATTTAGCATTAGTGTCAGGCTATCTTCATCCGGATGATCCCAGCCTAGCAAGTGTAGTAGACCGTGAGCAGCTAACCAAACTAGCTCGGTTTGCAAACTATGCCCCTGTTGCTGGGCTTGCTGGTCAGCTGTATCGACCGAAATAACTATATCACCCAGATATAGGGACAGGGAGGCCCATAACTCAGGTGGTTGAGGAAAATCAACCTCTAAGGCTGCAAAGGCTAAAACATCGGTAGGCCGGTTCTGGTGACGGTACTGGGAATTGAGCGCTTGAATTTCCGGATCATCAGTCAAGCGCAGGCTGAGTTCGTAAATTTGCGCCGCTGGGATGTTAGGGTGCAGGAGTTCCAGCCAGCGATGGAACCAAGTTTGCCAAGTTTCGGCAGCGATTGGGTAGAAACAATCCTGCACATCCACTTCCACTTGCACGCCACTCATCTCCTATTCGCGTTGCTTTGTCCTTAGCGAGTCAGGTAGGCAAGACCCACGAGAAAAGCCAAAAGCCCAATTGTTGTCACTACAAAGTGTTTCAGGGAAGTACCCCGCTTGCGCACCATATTACGCATCGCCAGCTTAACATAACTAGGTTTAGGTTCCGTCGCCGCTAGCGTAGATTCAGGAGCTAGGCGGTCGTTTGCGGAACTGGCGTGCGTAGGTTCAGAATACTGATTATCCACAGTCTGCTTAGATGAAGATAAATTATTCACAAAAAAGTCCGGGAGTGTGAAGCAACAAATTCCTTCATTAATCTAACAATACCTCACTCTTGGCGGGCAGCCTTTTTCACCCCCTCTCCCCCTCTCCCCC
>CAXUIG010000460.1:0-2905 GCA_964250845.1 uncultured bacterium
GGCCTGAGGTAGAGGCAGCAGCTTAGTTATGGGCATTTAACCCGACTTGATATTAGACCAACGCGAATGAGCTTGAACTTTCGCGTTGCTGATTAGTAGCGATTCTAAACCGCTTTTAAGCTTTAAATGCATTAAATTGCCTAAAAAGTACTCGTTTATCAGTCATGAGTCGGATTCATAAGTCAGAAGGAAAACGTAAAATTCAGTTCAGGCAATGGTTTCAAGAGGAGCCAGGCTTCGGGCTGGAGGTGAAGGAATCGAGCCATTCATCAAGGCAGTATGTCCTCAGGGCTTTGAATCAGGTGATGCTGTTGCCTATATTCAAGGAATTTAAGCCATATTTTATTACTTGTCATATAAAAAGTCATAATAAGTCCTTATAAAGTCATATTTAGTCCTCTAAGACTTCTAATCAACACAAACTGTACGATCTAGAGGCAGATATGAGGTAATTTAAAGTAGTAAGCACAGTTGCGCTCTCACAAAGGGCAGGATGACCACGGTAGGACAAAATATGACCTAGCAGATTACTAATAAATGACTTATTGTGGATACTGTCTAACATTTGGATTCAAAACTTAAGCAGTAGTGCGACACGAAGACATGTGGCGGCTAGAAACCAAAGCTTGGGGAATAAGCTGAATCTTCGTTCAAGTGGAAAGCAAAATCCAAGCGAGTTGGCGCTGGCTGTGCTTAGAATGCACACTTGCGCTATGTGATCCCAAGGTTTGTTGGCAGTTTGAGCTAATTAGCATACCGTCTTGGAGCAAAAGTAAAAGATAAATATTCAGGCAATTTTAATAAATGAATATTGAAGGAGCCTTAGTAATATTGGATACAATTCTCACACCGTCTTAGATCAAAAGTAAAAGATTAACTTTCATATTAAATATTGAGGCACTTTTAAAAGATGAATATTGAAGAAGCCTTAGTAATATTGGATACAATTCTCCAGCAAGAGTGTTTAAATGACATTCAAGAGCTAGTGTTTCGCCAATCGTGGGAAGGGCGAACTTATTCAGAGATTGCAGAAAGCTCTAGTTATGATGCTAATTATATAAAGGATGTTGGTTCTAAGTTATGGCAAGTACTAAGTCGGGCGTTAGGAAAAAATGTCACTAAAAGTAATTTCAGGTCATTACTGAGACAGCGATCGCGTAATCTCTTGGCAGGAGATGTGCAACTTTCTCCAGTAGGTGTAGCTCCAAACAGCTTCGAGCTAAACGGTAACAATCACAACAATAAGCGGGAGTTTGAGGCAGAAAGAATTCCCCCCTCAAATCCCTTGTTTTTGAGAATGGGTCCTAACGAAATGGATTCTGAGGTAGCGATCGGCAACCCTTACCAAGATTGGGGAGAGGCAGTTGATGTGTCAGTTTTCTATGGACGCACAGAAGAGATTTCTAAGTTAAAGCAATGGATTCTGAATGATCGCTGTCGATTAGTGGCACTTTTGGGAATGGGGGGAATTGGTAAAACTGCTCTGTCTGTAAAGCTTGCAGAACATATTAAGGATCAGTTTGAGTACGTCATCTGGCGATCGCTGCGAGACGCTCCGTCCGTTAAAGCTATATTGACCGATCTGATTCAATTCCTGTTCGACGAGCAGGAAACAGAAACTGACTTAGCAGAAACCGTAAGTGGCAGAATATCGCGAGTGATTGATTATCTACGCAGGCATCGGTGTTTACTGATACTAGATAATGCGGAGTCGATTCTGCGCAGTGGTAGCCAAGCTGGACAATATCTGGAGGGATATGAGGGGTATGGTGATCTGCTGCAACTGCTGGGAGAAGTGGGGCACCAAAGCTGCATCGTGCTGACGAGTCGAGAAAAGCCCAAAGAAATTGCCTTACTCGAAGGAGAAGCACTCCCTGTGAGGGCATTACAACTGACGGGACTGAAGGAAGCGGAAGGGCAGGAGATTTTCAAAGCCAAGGGTTGCTTCTGCAGTATGGAGTCTGAGTGGAGCGCACTGATTGAACATTATGGCGGGAATCCCCTGGCATTGAAGATGGTTGCCGCAGCAATTCAAGAGCTGTTTGCTGGCAATATTTCTGAGGTGATGGAATATATGGGCCAACGAACGTTAGTTTTTGAGGATGTTCGAGAGCTATTAGCTCGTCAATTCAATCGCTTGTCAGAGGTAGAAAGGGAGGTGATGTACTGGCTGGCGATTAATCGGGAACCGGTTTCCCTCCTAGAACTGCGAAAAGATATTTTATCCTCAGTCTCAAAACGGAAATTACCAGAAGCGCTTAAATCTCTGGGAGTGCGTTCACTGATTGAGAAGAGTGCCGCCCTATTCTCGCTCCAACCTGTGGTGATGGAGTATGTAACTGAGCGATTAATTGAGCAGGTTTGTGAAGAGATTGTTACTCAGAATATTCTCCTGTTTAGGAACCATGCTCTGGTCAAGGCCCGAACCAAGGATTACGTTAAGGAAACTCAAGTTCGACTCATCCTCACACCAGTTATAGATGGGCTGCTCGCTGTTTTTAGAAGCAAAAGCAGCATTGAAAATCAGCTAAATCAAATACTATCAATGTTGCGAGAGCAATCTCCACTAGAACCAGGTTATACGGGTGGAAATTTTCTCAATCTGCTTTATCATCTGGACACTGATTTAAGCGGCTATGATTTTTCTCATCTGAGTGTTTGGCAAGCAGACCTACAAGGGGTGAATTTGCAGCATGTCAATTTTAACCATGCTGATCTAGCTAAGTCTGTTTTTGCTGAAACGATAGGTGTGGTTTTGTCGGTGGCTTTAAGCCCGGATGGAAAATTTCTGGCTACGGGTGATACTAATGGTGAGATTCGCTTGTGGCGAGTTGCGGATGGGAAACAATTGTTGAACTGTAAGGGGCACACTGATTTGGTATGGTCAGTTGCCTTCAGTCCAGAT
>CAXUIG010000461.1:0-2873 GCA_964250845.1 uncultured bacterium
TTAACGCCCTGTAAAGCAAGACGTAGAGCGCTTTACAAATTTTCGGACGTGTCTTGTTCTAGAAGAGCGGTAAGTGAGGGGATATCGCTTTCTCCCACCGGACGCACAGTAGGATGATGTCGGATTCCAGACTACCATTTCTGAGTTGCAACACAACCGTATTGACTAATCATACTAGACAGTGTAGTATGTATTTATTTGGTAAATAACTTCTTATTGTTTAAGGCTCAAGCCTTCCTAAAAACTTAATTCAGAATATCAATGAAACATATTTTGTCTAAGCTAGTCTTGACGACGAGTGTCGGTTTTTCCTGACAATCCAACCAGTGCTAAACTGACGTATTTACACCGTTAAAGCAACATTCTTTTGAAACCATTATATGAGTTAAGGATAAGTATGACAGCTATTAAAAAGTTATCAATGGCTGCCTTAGGAGCAGCGTTTATTGTTCTCAGAACAGTTAGTGTAGTGCAAGCAGCTCAAATCTTCTATGGAGAACCAGAGCCACTAGGAAAAGGCTCGGTTCGCTCCTTTGTTGCGCTCGATGATAATGGGAATCCAACAGAAATTGGTGCAACCTTCCCTAAAGAGACGCTATCTTTACCCACTGGCGATACTGAGCCTGATATTGCAACCGAACTTTCGTTGCCGCCTGAGGCTTCAAGTACGGTTTTCAACCATATGGAGTTGATCTATCGCCCAAATGATTATTCGGGGCTGATCCCAAAAGGTATCGGAGTACCTCGTTTCAGTCTTAATTTTTTCCTGATCAGCCCTTCGGAGCGTGCCTTGATTTGCCCCCATCCCGACAAAATTGGTACCCTACCCGTATGTACTGCTTCAGAAGAAACACCGGCACTTAAGACGCCAGAACCAGGTACTTTACCATTAGGTTTTATGCAAACTCCTGGTGGTGCGGAGCCGGGTTATGGAAGCCGTTACTATGACCCAGACAGTAGCGCCCCCGTAGTCACAGGACAGCAGCCATTCACCTCGACTTATTACTATGCATTTTTCGATGGCAAATTGACTGACATCGACTTTTCCAGCTCGATAGCTTTTTTATCGACGCAACCAAATGTAACTGTGCCGATTAAACTACCTACTTCGTATTCTAAAAGTGGGTATTATCCAACTGAATATAGCATCACCTATGATGCAGCTAGTCAAGAATATAGCATGGCGTTCAGTGGATTGACTTATCGTAACGCCGCTGAATCTGTCCCTGAACCCGACTCTACATGGGGTTTATTAGTACTTGGTGCTTGGGTTACAGCTTTCCAGGTAAAACGCCAACAGCAAAAATAGAAATTAACCTGCCGATGGCAGTGGCGATTACTACGCATTCGTGGACTTGGACTTTCAGAAATGGGAGGCGATGCTTGGGGAAAGAGCCAGGGCGAACGCCAGGGCAAACGCATCTTAATTGCTCTTGACAACAGACAGACTTTGTGATTTGACCAAAAATCAGGATTTATCGTTCAACCTGTTACTCACCCTACCAGAGATAGCGCCTGGATGCCAGGTCGGGCTCTCAGTTCTAACAGATTCTTTTCTTATAACGATATGAACTTACGAAATTTTGTAATAGCACCTGTAGCAAAAGCCTCTCCATATGGCAATGTGAATACCAGGGAATGAATGTTTTGCAGCGCTGGTAAATAATAGGTGAGCAGCAGGTCAGTACATAGGATATCAGAACAAAATTAGAAACAGGAGAAACAAGAATGTCTCAACCCCTACGCCAACTAGTAACTTTTGAAGAATTTGCTGATTGGAAACCGGAAGAGGGGCGTTATGAACTGCATAATGGAGGAATCGTTAAAATGTCACAGCCATTAGGAGGACATGAAGAGATTATAGGCTTTTTGGCCAGAAAACTGACTGTAGAATTTGACCGATTAAATCTCCCCTATTTTATAGCCAAAACAGCACTAGTTAAACCACCTGAAAATGAATCAGGCTACTCACCAGATGTACTGTTATTAAACAGTTCTAATTTGGCATCAGAACCGCTATGGAAAAAGGTATCGACTGTAATACATGGAAGATCAATTCCTCTAGTTGTCGAAGTGGTTAGTACCAATTGGCGGGATGATTACCACAAAAAATATGGTGAATACGAAGGAATTGGGATACCAGAATACTGGATTGTTGACTATCTAGGTTTAGGTGGACGTAATTTAATTGGCAATCCCAAACAACCCACCATCTCTATTTATTCGTTAGTTGAGGATGAGTACAAAGTTACCCAATTTAGGAGAGACGAACGCATCCATTCGCCAACCTTTCCTGAGTTAAACTTGACCGCAAAACAGATTTTTGAAGCTGCGATCAGTCCTTCGGAATAGCACTTTTAACAAAAGCATCTCCATGCAGTTTGGTGATACATCTTGGTTAAATAGCGATTATAATTGGTGGCTAAGGGTGTTGAGAATAGGCTTTGATTCAAAAGCAACGGCTAATGCTAGACACCTGTCAACAATGTGGTAGATGCGATAGCATCAGGAATGACTATGACAGCCTTGACTTTGAATCTGTCTCCAGTGGTACAACTAACCGATGACGACTTCTACAATCTTTGTCAAGCGAATCGAGATCTCAAGCTAGAACGTACTGCCAAAGGAGAACTCATAGTTATGTCACCAACTGGCGGTGAGGGAGGCAGACAAGAAGCGGATTTGATTATCGACCTGGGAACATGGAATCGGCAAACTGGATTGGGGATTACCTTTAGTTCTTCCACAGGTTTTAAGCTGTCCAATGGTGCCCAACGCTCTCCTGATGCTGCTTGGGTGAGACAAGAGCGATGGGATGAACGGTAATCCTGAATAGTAATGGTCAGGATTGCAGTGACGCATTGTAGTGATGC
>CAXUIG010000462.1:0-2837 GCA_964250845.1 uncultured bacterium
GAGTCAGGGGCAGTGGTGTTGTTAACACCAGAGTGTCTGGGTTTTGTTTTGAACCGATCTCCCTGCTTGCCACTGGTCATGGATAAATCTGGCGTTTCATCTATCCTCGACCAAAACCCGCCTAAGAAACAAATTTATTTTGGGTGTGAGAAGGCATATTCTCAACACCTATTCGCTCAAACTTGTTGTCACTAGCCCAATCCAGGATAAAAGCACGGTAGCCAAGACTGGATGTCACCACACCGTGTAGTATGTATGTCCGGTTTAAGTACTCAGACGCAATTAATTACAGAAATGTCGGCTGAAATCCTTGCCGTGTAAAGAATCAGTATGTAATTAATCCTGTCTGGTTACTTATTAGAGTCCAACCCTTCGATTTCAGCTGGACATAACGGTTGGAGGTTAATGACGATTTGTTGGGATTGGCAACGAGTAGTCTTGGTTCGGTTGCGTGTTACCAGCAAAATCTTTTCGGCTTGCGTTCAGGTCACATTTCTCGCATCCAGCACAACTCGATTGGTTGCAGGGCTTGGCAGAATAGTAGGATTGCCAGCGCCTGATTACGGACAGGCGAGCGTGTTGTTGACAGTGCTGCTTAAAGGGCATCAACTTCAGATAAGTAGAGGAATTCGCGAAAAGCGGCGTTGGGCGAAAGGAATTTTGAGTGGCGGAGAATGGGGCATCGCAACAAAATGTTTTCGGCCTGCGTTCCAGCTCCCTCGAAAAAACTCTGTGCTCCTCCTTAACTAAGGTTGAGTTCTTGTCACGGGGCCAACTCCTGAAGACTGGAAGTATTCGCACAACACGGGAACCACGTTATCGAACCACCGCAGTTGAGCACCGCTCCAGGCATTGGTCTTACTGGTGGCGAGCATCGCCCTGCCATACTGCTCCCCCTTTCCCGTCAGCTTCCGTTCCCTTGACCCTGGTTTTGTCCAATCCTGAAGTTCAAGTTCATGCAGCGCTGCGTTAACTTGAGCCGCGCTGATAGCTTGCCCCAATTTTTCGGAAACCAGCTGTGCCACCTGGGACGCGATCATGCCGGTTGGGGAAGCCGCATCATTTTGACCCAGGAGTTGCTGTGCATCAGCGGCGGCATCGGCTAGAGTTGGGAATCGTGAGGCCAAAACGTTGAGCTTCCAACTGGCGAGCGCCACCTTTGCAATCCCAGCATCTGCCAGCCACTGGGAAATCAGGTTCAGTCCAGAGTCCAAGCGTTGGAGTGATTCAGAGTCGGGCAGGCCATCCCCCTGGGGGAGCGCGGCGATCTCGGCTTCTATGTCCTTTGGGTACGGGGCGTCAGATGATGCCACAGCAACTGCCACTTCAATTGGAAGTTCGCCCTCTGGAATTTCCCTGGCAGCTTCGACCAGGGCTAACGCTGTGGCATTTCCCGCTTTGGCTTGGTGACTCCAGTAAGCTAATGCTGCTGTCCAGGATGATAGGGCGACAGGTCTGGGTTTGTCAGGTACTACGGCGGTGACGGTCGGTGGCAGTTCTTGCTCGTGCTCCTTGCAGAATTTTTGAACCGAAGCTTTGGTTTTCCCTACGGGTTCGCCAATTTGACGGTGGGTGAATAAAATCCTACGAAGGTTATCCTCCATCAGCTGATAACCTTCGACCTTGATGTCTCCTAGCGTAAACCCAACTGCTATAGCTTCAGCCACCATCTCCCATGCCGCCTAACAAGTACAAGTTTTTCATCCCAAATTACCCTTAGAAGTAGTCTGGACTCAAACTTAAAACACGTCAACTAAGAGGCAGCTGACGATTCACCACCTGCGTTGACAGAACCTATAAATATGTATAGGCTGTCAGCAGCTAGTTGTTAACACATGATGGCAGACCCAGGCCATGGCGGTAAAGGCAGAAAAGCGCCCTATAACTCAATTCTAGTTCGGGTGCCTCTACCGCTCAAGCCGCTGGTAGCCGCCGTAATATATGAAAAGGCGGAATCGCTTGGGCGGCAGCATAGACCCGAAGGGAGAATCGCTTGTAAGCCAACTGGAGAGGGCTTTAGCCACAGCCGAATCAGACAATATACCTATCGACAAGTTGAATTTAGCCGCAGATTCTGTAAACAAGTTGCAGCCAGCTCTTGAACTGATAGTGGCGCTCCAGCAGGAAAATGCCAAAATGCGGTTACAGATAGAATCATCCGTTCGGTTGATTGGCCGTCGATTACTAGAAATGGCTCTCAGAGAAGAACAGATCCAGAAAAAGCAGGAGTTGGCAATGGCGAAACTGGCTGAAGAAAATTCAAGGAAGAGCGCCACCAGCTGGATGATTTGGCGTTAAGAGCCGAGGAATGGGCAAGCCGCGCTCAGGTTGCTGAGGCTCATCTGGAGGAAATCGGTCATCGACAGCAGTTTTCTTGATGTGGTCACTGACGTAAATTAAGGAAGGCGATCGCTACCTCTATCTCTAGAGGGAATGCTCACTTCGATTCTTCAACATGCTCGGCCACCACTCCTGACTTGGATTTAGCGCAGTCAAAGGCGCTCTGTCTAGGGGGAGTAGAAGAATTCTGCCACAACCTGGTACACATGAGGATTGGGCATAAAAAGAGTTTTTAAACCTAGAATTGTATTGGAAAAAGTCAATTAGGAATAAGCAATGCTATATGAGAATTGTAGTAACAGTAAAGCAAATCATTGTCAAAAGCGCAACCATAAACATAGAAACTGAATTGATGGATACAGGCAATATAGGCAATATAAAGAAAGATATACTTCAAAAGTACAACAATGGGGAGTTGGACGAGCAGCTAGAAGTAGATGAACCAGGGCGAACGCATCTTAATTTCTTCAGCAGCTTAAGATCAAGTAAGACTCCTC
>CAXUIG010000463.1:0-2786 GCA_964250845.1 uncultured bacterium
CTCGTATGCCGTTGCTAGCTGTTGTCGGTCATTAACGCCCAGTATTTCCTGGTAATCCTCTACATCAACAGCCATCACTGGTTCAAGCTGGTTCACCGCATCCGTCAAATAGTATTCCTGCTGGTCATTGTTCGCCGAGAGCTGAGGCAGGATCTGTGCCAAGTCAGCCCAGCGGAAGCAATAGACCCCAGCATTGATGCGGCGATTTTGTTTCTGGGCGGTAGTGCAGTCCCGGTCTTCGATGATTTGTGTAATGATATTTTGACCGTTACAAAACACGCGCCCGTACCCTTGGGGATTGGACATCTGGGCTGTGAGGAGCGTGGCGGCGTTCTGATGCTCCTGGTGAGTCTGCAACAGCTGTTTGAGTGTTTCAGGTCGCAACAGGGGTACATCCCCGTTCAACACCAGCAGATCCCCCGTGAAGCCCTCAAGCTGGGGGAGCAATTGCTGAATGGCATGACCAGTTCCGAGTTGCTGAGTCTGTTCAACAAATTCTATTGGAGGCGAGAGGGGGGATTCTGGTTCTGCAAGGGCTGCTTTCACTTTGTCAGCCTCATATCCAACAATCACCAGACGTCGCGTCGGCAAAATCTCCACACAACTCTGGAGAACTCGTTCGACTAGTGAGCGCCCCCCCAAAGAATGTATTACCTTGGGCAGAGTCGATTTCATTCGGGTTCCGCGTCCCGCCGCTAGAATTGCTACCGCTACCATATTCAGCTTTGCCTTGAAGTATCCTTCGCTTCAGCTAAAAGGATACCTCACTGTAGAAGAGGCTCTTCCTGGGAGCAGATAAACTCAGTAAACTGCTGCATAAGTTGGGGATTGCGCCAACCCTTGTCCGTTTCTTGCGCCATCACGTCTAGCGCTGCTGCCGGAGTCAGCGCCACTTTGTAGGGACGTTCACTCGTCAGCGCATCGTAAATATCAATAATCTGAAAGATCTGAGCCAGATAGGGAATTTCATCACCTACTAGCCGATCGGGGTAGCCAGAACCATCCCAGCGCTCGTGATGATGGCGGATTATGGGAATGACACCCCGCATCGTGCGCAGAGGCTGGCAGATCTTCTCACCAATTAGAACATGCTGCCTCATAACCTCAAACTCTTGGAGAGTCAATTTTCCGGCCTTGAGCAGAATCGCATCGGGAATGCCAACCTTGCCAATGTCGTGGAGATAGCCACCCCACTGCAAATTCCTGATTTGGTTGCGTGTTAGAGCGAGAAATTCACCAAAGGCTTTAGAGCTTGCTACCAGTCGTTCACAGTGGTCACCGGTGTTGGGGTCACGACTTTCAATCGCCCTGGCAATTGAGAAAAGAACTTGTTCGGTGTGGTCCAAATCTTCATTCAGGCGTTTCTGGCGCACAAGCGATTTAACCCTGGCAGAGAGTTCCAAGCGATCAAAAGGTTTACTGATAAAGTCATCTCCCCCAGCTTCAATTCCTCGAATCCGCGATTGCCGATCCGAGAGAGCCGTAATGAAAACCACCGGTATTAGCCTGGTATGTTCATCCTGCTTCAACGCTCGGCAGACTTCAAACCCATCCATCCCCGGCATCATTACATCCAGCAGGATCAGATCCGGCTGGCTATTCTTCACGCACTCCAGCGCCGCTAGTCCACTGTCTGCCTGCAGGACTTCGTATCCCTCTACCTCCAAAAGTGCGACTGCGGTCTTGCGACTGGGGGCATGGTCATCAACCACCAGGATTTTGGGTAGCTCACCATCAAAGCCGTTGACTAGATAATTCATTACTCTATCGAGTGTAAAAGTCATTGAATTAGAAACAGAGTCAACTAGGGGGGGGTATCCAGGATCTTAACTCCCGTTATTCACATCACTGACACTTCTAGTATGCTCAATTCGTCCGAATTAGGAAATCAGGCATTTCACGGATATTTACTATTTTTTCCCCTGTTAAGAGCGAGCACGCTTTCTCCACTGGGAGGTTGGCTCTAGAGAACTGGCTTGTTGCTCCCCAACCCGCCGGTGCAAAATTACGGCAGCTGGATCAACTAATTCCGGATCGCGGTAAGGAATCGCAGCACGGGTGAGCAAATGCTCAAGTTCAAGCCGAGATAGCAGCGGCAGCTTGTCAGTGTCAAACCAGCTTGCTACTGTACCGGGCGATCGCCTCCCCACTGGTGGCGTAGAGCCAATCTGTAACCCAGCTGCCATCAGCGCTGTCCGCACAGCAGCTGCACAAGAATAAGTCGCAATTCTACCAAATGCTCCTAAACACTTAGCAACCCGGTCTAGAAATTCCACCGTCCACAGTTGAGGGCAGTTGGGGGGTGAAAATGGATCTAAAAAAATTGCATCCGCCCGGAAACCAGACTGGTGTACCAGACCAATCGTAGCCCTGGCATCACCAATAAGCAGAGTCGCCTTGAGGCGCTCTGTCTCAACTTGGTGTTCAGTTCCCAGCTTAGTCAGAATTTGGGTATAGTCGGGGTGCCAACAGTTGAGTAATTGATGCGCGATCGCAGCTTGTGGCACAGATGGATTTAACTCCAAACCGACTACCTCCACACAGCAGTGGGGATTGATTGCCCAGATAGTCGCCAAGGCAGCAGCAGTATTATAACCCAGACCATAACAAATATCCAACAGCCGCAAGTTGGGTTGCCTGGCTTTGTCACTCAGCTGGGTTGGCTCTACAAACTTCAGTTGGGCTTCCTGACGCGCCCCATGGTAACTATGAAACAATTCCCCAAACTCAGGACGTAAGGATTCAGGTCATCTGGAAATGTCTCAAATGCTTTTCCGGCAATGCTT
>CAXUIG010000464.1:0-2777 GCA_964250845.1 uncultured bacterium
CTCCCCATCTCCCCATCTCCCCATCTCCCCCTCTAGGCTTGTCGTGAGTAGTATTCAACCACCAGCAGTTCGTTGATTTGTAGCGCCACCCACTCACGCTCAACCACGCCGTTGACTTTACCAACCATTTTATTTTTGTCAAACTCCAGATGAGTGGGGAGGTTTGCCAATCCAGGGTATTGCAGGTTGGCTTCCACCAGCTTGCGCGATTGCTCCCGGTCTCTGACAGCAACCGTCTCACCAGGTCGGCATTGATAGCTGGCAATATTGACCACGCGCCCGTTGACCGTCACATGACCATGATTCACCAGTTGACGGGCAGATGGGATGGTAGGAGCCATTCCCATGCGGAAGACGGTGTTATCCAGACGCATTTCCAGCTGTTGCAGCAATACTTGTCCGGTCGAGCCCGTGACTCGTCTGGCTTTACGCACATAGCGCAGCAGTTGCTTCTCAGTCAGACCATAGTTGAAGCGGAGTTTTTGCTTTTCTTCTAGACGAATGGCATACTCGGAGCGCTTCTTGCGGGCTTGACCATGCTGACCGGGCGGGTACGCTCGTCTAGCGCTTTTACGAGTTAGTCCTGGCAAGTCACCCAAGCGACGTACAATTCTGAGGCGTGGCCCTCGATATCGAGACATGAAGTTTCCTCTTTCTAATCCTTTTAAAAGTTGACCCAAATATACTATTATAAATCTGTAAAGCTGATAATTTCAAAAAAATCGATAAGTTCTGGTAAAAGTCTCTTTTGGTGACAGCAGGCTCTCCAGTTTCCAGGAATACTCTTGGCTAGACACCAGAAAAGCAGGTAGCATAACCTTGAATCTGCTTGGATAAAACATTAATGTTAACACTAAAAAGTGGCAATATGCCTACGGCACGAGAAAAGCGCGAACGCAATGTTCATGGTTTAATCCGCTTTGCAACTACCCAATTGGCTGTTGCTGGGTGGTTAGCAATGACCGTTTCTAGTGCAGATGCAGCCTACAACCTCAACTACTACCCCTACGCCTACATAAGCCCAAGTGATTTTCGCGCTTGCGCTGCCCGGCTGCTGAATGTTAAAATATCTCCTGATCTGGCAGCAGCATCCTGTTCGGGGGCAATAAATCCCCGCGTTTTATCCAGCTGTGTAATTGATATTAAGCGAAAGACAACCATCGCCGCCCTGGATGCTCTTACCACCTGTAGACAAGCCCGACAGCCTAATGAGGTAGCCTCCTGTGTGGTTGGTATCAGCCGCAACATCGGGGGTAAAGCTGCTCCCTCTGAACTGAACTACTGTGGTAGCACTTTGTTGCCGGTGCGGTTTGCTGATTGCGTGGTCGGCTTGCGTCGTGCAGGTAAGTTTGCCCCCACCCAGGCAATGGATTATTGTATCGATGCGACTGACCGGCTGTTCGATTTGTCTCCCACCTTTGTGCCTCAGAATGGGACACCGTCGATTCCATATCCAACACAGGGTGGGCCTCAGAATCTGACGCCGTCGACTCCATATCCAACACAGGGTGGGCCTCAGAATCTGATGCCGTCGATTCCAAATCAAACACCGAGTGGGCCTCAGAATCTGAGGCCGCCAAGTCAGTAAATTCCAACACCGAGTAGCCCAGTCAATGCGATTAAGCGCGGGGTGTAGGGTGTAGGGTCTGGGGATAAATCACAGTAACTAATTTGCTTACAAAAGCTTATAATTAGTTACTTTTCCTCATTTTGTTTGACAAAGTACGTATGTACTCCCGAATGACATCTGTTTTTGTTCTCCCATACAGCTTGCAGTAAGCCTCTAAAAGGGCATCTTCTTTCTCTTCAATTCTCACATTAATAAGGATTTTAGCCATTGACTTGTAAAGATACATGCTTTACAATAATAGCAAGATTCACGCTCTCCTTTGCTTCCTTTGATGTTACTAGGATTTAAGACTCAGCTAAAAATAAACCCCTTTCATCGTGTGCGACTTGCTCAACATGCAGGTACAGCACGTCATGCATACAACTGGGGGTTGGCGCTATGCCAAAAAATTTTAGCTCAGAACATTGCCAATCCAGAAGAGAAAATCAATTTTCCTACAGCCATTGACTTACATAAATGGTTGGTGGCTTTGGTGAAGCCGGAGTTCCCCTGGTATTATGAGTCCTCAAAGTGTGCCCCCCAGTATGCATTAAAACACTTAAGAGAAGCATGGGATAGATGTTTCAGTAAGACCGCCGGTCAACCTAACTTTAAGAAAAAAGGACGCGATGACAGTTTCACTTTAGATGGAACTATCAAGGTCATTGACCATCGTAAAATTCAAATTCCTGTAATTGGTGTTCTCAAGACATACGAACGCTTACCCTTTGGTTGTAAGCCAAAGTCAGTCACAATCTCACGTTTTGCCGATAGATGGTTCATTTCATTCAAAATTGAAGTTGAACCAAAACCTACTGGTACAACTGATATCGCAGTTGGAATTGACTTAGGCTTGCTGCGCTTTGCTACACTATCTAACGGTGAAGAGATTGAGTCTCCCCGTCCCTATAAACAGCTAGAACATCAGTTAGCCAAACTACAGTGGCATAATCGTCACAAAGAACTACATTCAAAAAACTGGAAAAAGGCACAAGTCAAGATAGCTAGACTTCATGCTCGAATAGCTAACATTCGCAACGATTTCATTCATAAGTTGACGACACGACTAGCTAAGAACCACGGCAAAATTGTGATCGAAGATCTGAGTGTACGGGGCAGTGCGATTCGTTCAGTCTAAATCCGAAAGGAGGGACGACTGGCTTCAGTG
>CAXUIG010000465.1:0-2774 GCA_964250845.1 uncultured bacterium
TCTCAGTATATCATATCAAGGCTTGGTATAAAATTAAGATGCGTTCGCCCTGCCCCAACCAGATTGTCAGCCGAGAGCAGATTATGAATCAGCTGTGGGAAATTGGTGCAGAACCAATCAGTAATGTGGTGGCAGCTCAAATGCGCTTGCTCAGACGCAAGCTTGCCTTAGACAACAGCGATTCCCTGATTGAAACCATCTATGGCATGGGTTATCGCCTCAACACTAACGTCTGGGGGAAGGATTAAAAGTGCATTCAGGAGAAAGTATATTGTTGCAGTTACAGGATTTTTTCAAAACTTGGACGATTATTCTTGCCTCTGGAGTGGAAGCAAGCGCCGGAGTGATTATCGGATTTGCCGCTATTGAAGCGACAATAAATGCGTTAATGCTTTTCTTGGTTCGCCGCAGTGCCCCAGAAGAAGCGAAAGAGGCTATCCGGCTTCGTCTGGGCAGGTGGCTTGCGGTTGCTCTTGAATTTGAATTGGCAGCAGATATTCTTCGTACAGCAGTTGCCCCTACTTGGAATGAAATTGGACAGTTGGCAGCGATCGTTGTGTTGCGGACTGTCTTAAACTTCTTCCTGCAAAAGGAAATCGAAAAATCTGATCAGATCCAATACGATGATAGAAAAAGCTACGTTCGCAAGTGACATTTTCCACTTCAGTGCCTGGATTATGCTCATCGAGCTGATTGGCGCATTCATAATCGTAGGTTATGTGATCTCGGCGCTCCGAAGCTTAATTCGTGACCATCATAATCTTAAGCATGCACAGTTCCTAGTTGCCGAAGGTGCTCTTCTAGGTCTGAGTTTTAAGCTAGCTGGAACTCTCTTGAAAACAATTGAACTGCATACCTGGAAGCAGATATTGATCTTCAGTACAATTTTTTTACTAAGAACTCTGCTTAAGAGGCTGTTTACTTGGGAAAAGAAGCGGCTTCAAGATGTGAAATATTGACTCTAAAATTTGGCTGCTGTATCTGTACTAAAAAGAGTTTGAGATCAAAATAAAATCAACGTGAAATCATAGTAATCCATTAGAAACAAACTTTTTTCCCCCATTAGAAAGAAGCGCTTTACTTTCCAATTTTTTAAAGTGAGCTTAAGTCAGAGCAAAATAACTCTAAAAACCAAGACTTAGCCATCAAAACTGCACTCAACTTTCGCAAGTAGGAGAATAGAGTCTATGTTGGACGCATTTGTCAGGGTAATTTCTCAAGCCGACGCTAAGGGTGAATTCCTCAGTAGGGCTCAGCTGGATGAGATTAGAAAGATGGTGAATGAAGGTAAAGAGCGCTTGCATCTCGTCAACCACATCACCACCAACGCTCCCGACATTTATACCGACGCCACTCGCCGACTGTTCGACGACCAACCTCAACTGATTCAACCCGGTGGCAACGCCTACACTAACCGTCGGGCTGCTGCTTGCCTGCGAGATATGGAAATAATCCTGCGTTACGTCACCTATGCCATGCTCGCTGGTGATTCCAGCGTGCTAGATGATCGCTGCCTGAACGGCTTGCGCGAAACTTATGAAAGTCTGGGTGTACCTGGTATTTCTGTGGCGACAGGTGTCCAGTTCATGAAAGATATATCGCTCAAGATTGCCAATGGCTCAAACAATACCGCCCAAGGCGATTCCAATGACCTGATGTCTGAACTGGCTAGCTACTTTGAGCGCGCCTCAGCTGCCGTTGGCTAGGTGTATAGATGTGATAATTTGCGTGCCGAAAACAATGCCCAAACATTAGGGAGATACCTCAAAGATGAAAACCCCGATTACCGAAGCGATCGCTAGTGCCGACACCCAAGGCCGTTTTCTCAGCAATGCTGAAATGGACAAAGTTACTGGTCGGTATCAACGGGCTATTGCTGCGATGGAAGCTGTTGAGACTTTGACCGGAAGATCTGAACAGCTGATCAATGGTGCTGCCCAATCGGTATACCAAAAGTTTCCTTATACCACTCAAAAGCAAGGCCCCAATTACGCTTCTAATGAACGTGGCAGATTTAAGTGCTCCCGCGACATCGGTTACTACCTGCGCATAATCACTTATTGCCTGATTGTGGATGGTACAGGTCCGCTGGATGAGTACCTGCTTGCCGGGGTAGATGAAATTAATCGCTCCTTCGACTTGTCTAACAGCTGGTATGTCGAGGCGCTGAAATACATCCAGAACAACCATGGTTTAAGTGGTCAAGCTGCTGCACAAGCTAACTACTACATAAACTATGCAATTAACGCCCTGAGCTAGTCTGAAGAACACTATTCTAGAGCACCTGCACCTGCTCAACTTACGACAACGCATGGGGTCTCAGGTCAGGGCTTGCCGCATCTAAATTACTCTATAACCAGCTGTTTAGACCATTTCTGCGATCGCACTCCCAATGCAGAAACCGGAGTTATTGCCTTAACCAGTTCAACCGAGGAGATAGTGATGAAGGAGAGGGGGAGAATTCAAATAATTATATTACGCAATACGCCCAGACCTTCCACTTCCAACTCCACGACATCCCCTCGCTTAAGCCATCGATCTGACTCCAATCCACAACCGCCCCCCACCGTGCCGGAGCCGATAAACTCGCCTGGGTACAAAGTTTCGTCCCTTGAGATGTAGGCGATGATTTCCTCGAAAGTAAAGTGCATGCTAGCGCTGTTGCCCCTTGACCACTCTTCGCCGTTGACCCTTGCACTCATGGTGAGGTTGTATGGCTCCGTAGGGCGAACGCACCTAAATTTATACACGAGAGCTAAGTGGTATCCTAGAGG
>CAXUIG010000466.1:0-2690 GCA_964250845.1 uncultured bacterium
TCTTCATTATACCAATAATCTTAACTTTTTACAAATGATTTAGGATTGCTATATGCTATTGTGACAGGAGACTTGAGTATGCCGCGCAAGTGGCATTTATATTCAAACTCAGGCATTTATCGCTGTTTTAAGTTCATTGATGGGTGTATTGAGCAGGAGAAAAGAGATTATCCTGTGCTGGATAAGGTGAAACGCATCACAGGTTTATCGATTGAGCTAGACAGAACTGATCATTCTGTGGAGCTAGACTTGCTGAATAAAGCTATGCTAAAGCGAGAGGCGATCGCTTACATTGGCACGGGCAACGCCTTTAAATTTGCCCAAGAGCAGCGTCTGCCACCGTTATTTGAGTTGTCTGAGCTACGATGGGGATCAAGTCAGGCTCAATACTATATTGCTTTTGACTTAAATGCTTTTTTCCTCGGTAGCCTCAACGCTGTCGCTCAAGCTTGTGTCATTTAAATATAGTTGAGCCATCTCCTCTGCAATCTCCCTAAATTCTTTTACTAGCCAAGGTGGTTCAATTATCTCTACATAAGGCAGGTATCCTAGCAAACGCCGTTTAGCCCAGAAATTATTAGTGACCGTAGCACGAATTAGCAAGGCATCAGGATGGCGATCGCAAGGGGCACTGATTGGCTCATCCTCATGAAAAAAGCGATTTTGGTAATCCTTGGCAATTCTACCCCAGATGCGAAAGGAGATGGGATAAGTGCGTGGCGGCTTAGGGGCAAATTTAAACGGCAACACCCTAACCTCACCAACAATTCGGTCAATTCTAAAAGACATCTCATAATTTTTCGTAACTTTGTACCCCATAATATAAAGCCGTCCATCTTTCCAATCCAGGCTCATTGGCTCTATTTGATGGTGTATTGCCTGTTCTTGTTCACGCGCTAGGTAATCAAATTCTACTTGTTGGCGTACTTGAATGGCATGCTCAAGTTTAGTAATGTTTGAGTGATGGTCACTCAAATTGATTAGATTTTGAGGCGCAAGATGGACCTCTGTTCTCATTTGTAAAATCTTGCGTTGTGATTCTGGCAGCATCTGAGTAATCTCTGCTAGAGCGGCAACAGAGCTACTCAGTCCTGTATCCTCCAACAATTTGAGAGCAATCCGTAGTGCATCCAAAGTTATGTCAGATAACTGTACAGGTAGAGCTGGAGCAGTCAGCACCCGTTTTTTATCAACAACATCCAGCGGGAAACCCCAAACTTTCAACCATGAGAGGTCATTCTGCACTGTGACTCGATCTGGTTTGTGTTCCAGATCACAGGCAAGGCGATCGCGCAACTCTGACATGGAATGTGGTTTTTCAGAAAGATACCGCAGCAGGCTTAACATTCGTTGAGTTGCTGCGTAAGAACTTTTCCTCCTAGTCATGTGTTGTCAAATTCACTACAGCTACCAGGTTATGCTCAAATTATAGATTTTCCCCAGGAAATGGAGATGCCTGCTAGTCTTTTAATTCACTTCTTCCCGAAGTGTGAACTCAGTCGCTCAGCAGCTAGTGGCAAATGGTTACATGGCTTGGTGTTTAGTCTGTTTCAGCGGATTGATCCTGATTACACAGCTCAGTTGCACAAACGTTACGATAAGCCTTTTACCTTATCGCCCTTGCTAGCAGAAGGAAATACGAAACAGGTCAGCTCAGGGCAAATTTGTCGGGTGCGCCTGACTCTACTGGATGAGGAAAGAGTAGGAGATTTCCTTAAGTTTCTTGCTGATGTTAAGCCACTAGAGCTAATTCTGGGAAATACACCAATTTCCTTGCACAAAGTTGAGGTTTCCTCCAAAGGCGATCGCTCCTGGGTTGCCTATCAAAGCTGGCAAGAACTTTTAGATATTCCCCCTAAAAAATTTATTGCCTTGAAGTGGCATTCACCCACTGCGATCAAACAAAAAGAACGCAATTCATTATTTCCTATTCCTGAAACTCTATTTTACTCTTGGCAACAGAAATGGGCTAAGGTTTCGACTCTGCCCCTACCGCAAGTTTTCTCCCCAGATGATTGGCTTCGTAACTCACAAGTCAGTGGCTATCAGCTTGAAACCACTACAGTCCGCTTCGGGGACTTCAAGCAAAAAGGCTTCAAAGGGTGGGCTAGCTATGAAATTACAGGTAGTGAAGCAATGCAGCGAACTGCTGCTATCCTCAGTAGCTTTGCCTTTTTTTGTGGTACGGGCTACAAAACTACCATCGGCATGGGTCAAACAACTCGGGAGGAGTAAGGTTCAAATGGACATTGACGAGGTTCTAGTACCGATTGCGGCACTCAACAATTACGACTATTGCCCACGCTGTTGCTGGTACATCTATGTAGCAGGCGAGTGGAATGACAACGAATTTACTGTTGCTGGGACACGCCAACACCAGCGAGTGGATACAGGTGAATTTTCCAGTGAGACTGGATTAAAACAGTGGCGATCTATGCCCCTTCATGCTACCCGTCTAGGTCTTGTCGGCAAAGCTGATCTGGTCGAGGAAGTGAACGGTCAGATTTATCCTGTGGAATACAAGGTTGGTCCTAGCGCTAAATGGCGCAATGACCGCCTACAACTGTGTGCCCAAGCACTTGCACTGGAAGAAATGCTGGATGTGCAAATTCCTCAAGCCTTCATGTACTACGCTGCTATAGCAGTCCTAAATGAGTTGTAAAAAAATTAAGTATACATAAATATCTTTG
>CAXUIG010000467.1:0-2690 GCA_964250845.1 uncultured bacterium
CCCATGCCCCCATACCCCCATGCCGCCTGAAAAAAGTCTCGTTCACACAACATTGCATAGCGATAAGTCGAATGTACCGGCGGCGTAGCGCTAGTGTAGCGATCAGTTAAACTCTCCAGTTGTTGAGCCAATTGCCCAAACTCCGGGCTGCTGTAAGTACGAATCCAGTCTGCATAATCGTGGTCTGGAACTCCGCCCTGAGCTAGCTGTTGCCCCAAGAAGCCATACAGACAAATGCAGGGTGACATGGCGGCGGTTGTTAGACCCACATCACCACCCCAGGCGGTAGCTAGCAAGAAGTCGGTATAACGACGTGTCGCTGGTTCCAATTTAACAGAGCGCAAGTTAATTCCCCAGGCTGCGGCATACCCTTCATGGAGACGGAGTTCTGACTGCACCCCACCCACTAAACTGTGGAAGACACTAAACCCCTCCCAGTCAGGAGCCTTGGCTGCCGCAACGCTATAGGCACGGGCAAAGGCTTCCAAAAAAAAGGCATCTTGCCCCACATAGTAGGCAAATTTTTGCCGCTCAAGTGTACCGTCGGCGATGCTCTGGACGAAGGGATGTTCCAGGCAAGTTTGCGCTAGGTCTTGATTCGCTTGCCATAATTCGCTGGATACAGTCATTTTCGGGGGTAATTACCGTTACAATAGAGGTAACAATTGCAACATAATTGATGCGATCGCTCCCACCAATCCCATGAACCCTGACTTGGCTTTAATTGTAGATGGGGGTGTTTGAAGCTCTGTAATGAAGCCTTGCGCTATTTGGAAACCACCAGTATTCCTTTGAGCTAAAAAGAGTTTTTCCGCGAAATTAGCATCCTGCAGAGCTGCTGGTCGGTCTAATAGTTGGTAACGAGCAATTGAGCGAGCCATGTAAGCGGCGGCAAACTTGGGGTTAATACTCAGCGCCTGGTTAAAATGCTCGATCGCTCCGTTGGGGTCTCCTTTTTGGGCTTCTGCCACGCCCCATCTGTAGAAGTCTTCAGGTTTACCAACCTGGGAAGGTATTCCGACTGCTCCTTGAAAGTCAGCCCCGCTCACATTAGCACCAGTGAAATTTGCATTCCCCAGATAAGTATCTCTCAGGTCAGCAACACTGAGGTCAGCACCACTCAATTTGGCTCCGCTCAAGTTGGCACCATACAGCGAGGCACCTTTGAGGTTAGCACCGCTGAGGTCAGCCCCACTCAGGTTGGCACGACTGAGATTGGCACCGCTGAGATTAGCCCCATTCAGAGTGGCTCCAGAAAGGTTAGCCAAAACTAAACCTTCACCACTCAGGTCACAACCTAAACATTGTTTTGTTGCCAGTAGCTGGCTAATATGTTCCGAGGTTGCCAATGAAGCCGGAGCTGCTAGGCAGATGGTAGTCAGCAGCACAGTAGTGGCTACGATTGGGGGTTTCATTTTATTTTCCGAATAAGTGGCGATGCAAGAGCGTGTGCGCACTCTTATTAGCTGCACTATAGATTGTAGCAGGTATTGTTGACATTGTACAGATGCTTAGGCGAAAGTTGGCTGAAATTGAGCGAGTCGAGCTCAAACAAATTTTGAAACCAAGGGCTCTAGACTCTGGATAAATCAATAAAGTCACGTAGTGCGATAGTCTAGATCAAGTGACCATTACGGCGCTTTTCACGTTGCTGTCATATGTCCCCTAACGCCTCGTCAACTGTTTCCAGTCCTGCTCGCACCATTCGCATCGGTTCTCGTAAAAGTCAGCTGGCTCTCGTTCAGACTTACTGGGTACAAGAACAACTCCAGAAACACTTCCCCGATCGCACGTTTGAAGTCCAGACGATGAGCACCCAGGGTGACAAGATCCTGGATGTCGCTTTAGCCAAAATTGGTGACAAGGGATTGTTTACCAAAGAACTCGAAGTTGGGATGCTCCAGCATGAGATTGACTTGGCGGTTCATTCCCTCAAGGATTTGCCCACACAGTTGCCGGAGCAGTTAGTGCTGGGAGTCGTCACGGAACGAGAAAATCCAGCTGATGCTCTGGTGGTTCATGCCAAGCATCAAGAGCAGCTGATTGACACGCTGCCATCTGGTGCAGTCGTGGGAACGTCCTCCCTGCGACGACTAGCCCAGCTGCGTCACCACTTCCCCCATCTAGCATTTAAAGATATCCGGGGGAACCTAAATACACGACTGCAAAAATTGGATGCCGGTGAGTACGATGCAATTATTTTGGCGGTGGCAGGATTGCACCGACTGGGAATGAGCGATCGCATCCATCAAGTCCTACCAGCTGAAATTTCCCTCCATGCCGTGGGGCAAGGAGCCTTGGGCATCGAATGCCGAGCTGATGATACAGAAGTGCTGTCTCTGCTCAAGGCAATTGAACATATTCCAACGCGCGATCGCGCCTTAGCCGAACGGGCCTTTTTAAGAGAACTAGAAGGCGGTTGCCAAGTTCCGATAGGTGTTAATACTCAGTTAGACGGCGACTCACTCACGTTAACTGGGATAGTCGCCAGTGTAGATGGTAAAAAGGTGGTGAAAGATACTGTTACTGGTACTGCCCAAGACGCAGAACAGGTGGGGATTGAACTTGCGCAGCTCTTGCGGCAACAGGGAGCGCAAGAAATTTTGGATGAAATCTTCGCACAGATTCAACGGGGTTAGAGCGATTTGACCGAGAACGGGGTGTACACCCCACACCCCACACCCCACACC
>CAXUIG010000468.1:0-2678 GCA_964250845.1 uncultured bacterium
CTTCATTATACCAATAATCTTAACTTTTTACAAATGATTTAGGATTGCTATAGCATCACTCGCCGAGGAGTCCTTCATTTTATCTCCACGTCATCTAGGAAGCGGCTTTTACGATCAGATTATCCGTTTGTGTCAACAAGCAGGATTTATTCCTCAAGTAACTCAGGAAGCGACTCAGATGCAAACCATTGTCAGCTTAGTGGCAGCGGAGTTAGGGGTTGCGCTTGTCCCTGCTTCACTCCAGAATTTGCAACGAGCAGGGGTCGTCTACAAACCGCTCGAAGATCAAACGCTCTATGTTAAGTTGGCAATTGTTTGGCGAAGTGCAAACACCTCGCCCGTGCTACACCAATTTCTAGCGCAATCAAGAGCCGTTACACGATTGAGTGCAGCGTTTCATTAAGCAATGCTTTTGAGGCTGATCGAAACACTTGTACTCCCCCAATTCATGGATGCGCCCCAGAGCAACTTATTAAAGAACGCGCTCAAGGAAAAACGCAGTAGCACCAATCTACACTGGCAAGGTAAACCATTATCTCAAACCGGATGGGGCATTCACAATGGAGGAAAGATGATTTGCCTACAGTAGAACAGGCTTGGTTTTTAACCACCGTATGTTCACTAAGGATTTGGCAGCACCGTCTAATACTTCAGGGAATTTACGCTTAGAGAAAATGCAGTAGGGAGGTTAATTTGGTTTGGTAATTCATCGGAAGATTTATGAATAACTTCGCCCAATCTACTGCTAATGTGGTATTCAGTGTTTCTTGCTTTACCCTATTACTAATATCGGGTACGGGAAAAGCTTCTGCTGCAACTGTGGGAAGTTCAGTCTTTTCTCAGTGTCCAAAGGTTGGTAGTGCTAATGGCTGCGACATCCTGATCACAGCTAATCCCGATGGAACCTTTACTAAAGCTGTTGATTCTTCTCAACCTGCTATTGATGGTTTCGACGACCAGCTTGTGGGGCTTCAAAACAACTCCCCCATTACCATTAGCTCAGTAATGCTCACTGGCTCTAATCCCTCAAACCCAATTTTTGGGTTCGACGGAGATGGAATTTGCTCTTACATCAAGTGTAACTACAGCGCCCTTACCACATATGAAGGGCCGGGTACTAGTTTCACCAAAATTGCTTCCAATCGCAATAGCGGCACTGTTAATTTTACCGATGGTGTCAAACCCGGTAGTAGCGCTTATTTCTCGTTAGAAAGTACCCCTGCACAAAATCCTATTAAGCCACCTCAGCCGATTTCCGTACCATTACCAGTAAATCCTTCTAATCCAACACAATCAGTTCCCGAACCGTCATCGGGATTTGCGGTATTAGCCTTCGGGATTTTAGGTTCTGGGTGGAAGCTGAAGCGCCAGCTGGAAAAACGGTAATTATCCAATCAGTTTACATAGTAAATCAAAAAAGCTACCCAATCTATTTAGGAGAAGGTAGCTGCTATTATAGAAACCGCTTATATAGAAGTTGGAATGGAAATTATCATCGGGATATCAAAACTGAATTAGCCTAAACTTAACTCTAGAGCCAAAAATTTTCTTATCAAGATTTTTCTGAGTAAGTCAAATCCCTTCGTCTACAATTAGACCTAGAACAGAAGCGTTCTGGCTATTTCTGTTATATTTTCAATTTACTTCACTTTCAAGTATTTGAATAAACGTAAAAAAACAAATAAAAAACATAAAAATATTTTACTTATTTTATATAAAGCATAGCAAAAAAAATATCTTTTACATTTTTAAGAAATCTACTAATTAAAACATAAATTTATAGCCTAATCGTTGTGTTAATTACTGATGCCTATAGTAGATTTACCTGAACTTCTATGATTTAGATAGCTTAAATTGATAAAAGTTTTCAAGTATAACCCCGTCTAAATACGGTTGCTTTTAAGATATACATCGCCTAAAAATGTACTAATACATTTACAAATACTCAGAAAGGAGCATGGTAGCAAACGATTTGCTTGTTAAGGCATTTGTGGGGATGGCTGATATCGGAACAAGGCAGGACAAAGACAACTTGTGGCATTTTGCCACTCCTGCTGTTTAGGACTACTCTCCTCCCTAGCCTGGAGAAACTGTACAGGTCTGTTTTTTAACCACTAGTCACAATCAGGAGTATTTTATGCCATTTCCACTTATCTTTGGTGCTATTGCTTTAGCGAGTACCCTTTTTGGTGGAGCGAAAGCTGTTGAAGGTTTTAGCAATATAAATGAGGCAAAGGAAATGGGCGAACGCGCCCAACAGCGATACGATCGTGCTGTCAGCCTGTTGAAAGCTGAGTGGCAATTAACTCAACAATTGGCAGAAGAGTACGCTCAACTCCAGCTCAATGTCAAAATGCGTACAATTGGGCAATTCATTGCTTTCATCGAGCGTATTGGTCAACGTGGTCCGCAAAGTGACAAGCAGTTTTTGGAGGGATTGGAAGGCATTTCTATTCAGCAAATTAAGGAGTACAAAGCTGCGGTTCTGGAAGCTGAACAATTTGTCAAGGGGGGTTTTAAGGCAGTTGGACCCGCTGCCGCTGCTGGTCAGGGAGCGCTCGGGCTTGTAGGACTTTTTGGGTCAGCGAGTACGGGAACAGCTATTTCTGGACTCAGTGGCGCTGCCAGGGCGAACGCATCTTAATTTCTTCAGCAGCTTAAGATCAAGTAAGACTCCT
>CAXUIG010000469.1:0-2647 GCA_964250845.1 uncultured bacterium
CGCCTTTCCCCAACGGCTGTTCTCAAAGTGTTACCTGCTTTTGATCCATGCCAACCCAATTGACGCGCACACCGCTATCTTCGAGTTCCGCCGCCCATGTCTGCGACATCCCTTCGATGCCGAACTTCGAGATGCCATAGGCTCCCCAACCTGGATAACCATTGACTCCCGCGTCGCTTGTGACGTTGATGATTGAGCCGCCATTCTCAATCATCGCTGGCAGTGCCTTCTTGATCATGAGAAATGGTGCTATCAGGTTCGTGTTAATCACATTGCGGAAATCCTCAAGCGGATAGTCGAGCAGAAAAGGCATCGGGGAGAGACCGATAGTCGATGCATTATTGACCCAGTGTTGTCTGAAGGAATTTACCCTGACCTTAATCATACTCGTTATGAGTATGAGCTGCAACTGCTGCATGAATTTGCGGGGCCAAGCCAGCACGAACCCAAATCACTCTGGCGCAGCGCGATACAACTCAAAGGGTGGTAAGCGACAGCAGGTAGAGCGCAACACCCGCGCACAGTGCCCAGCGGGTTCAGCTTTGCAATGTGACATATACTCCACTCTCAGTAACCTAAGCTTACTGAGTCGATTTGTTGCCTTAATGAAATAGCCCTGGATAACACTTATGCTAGATTTAGGTCTAGCGATTGACATTTTATAGCTGACCGTCTACTATAGAAATATAGACGAACGGTCAACTAGAGAGGTAAATGGGCAAAGAGACACCTAGGACAGCTTTACTAGAGGCAGGAACACAGATCTTTCTGGAAAAGGGCTACAACAAAGCAGGTATTCAGGAAATTGTTCGAGCAGCTAAAGTTCCTAAGGGGTCTTTCTACTATTATTTCCAGAGCAAAGAGGACTTTGGTCTTCAAGTCATCGACCATTTTGTGCAGGCATATAATGCCACGCTAGAGAGGTATCTAACTGATGAAACGCTCTCTCCACTGAGTCGTTTACGCCAGCAAGCAGAGTTCTACTGTGAACAGCTCGAAACGTTACAGTGCCGTCGGGGATGCCTCATGGGCAATATCGGACAGGAGCTGGCTGACCAAAGTGAAATTTTCCGTTCGCGGATTGCGGCGGTCTTCTCTGGCTGGCGCGAACTATATGCAGCATGCCTCAAGCAGGCTCAAAAAGCTGGTGAGATCGCTCAGCATCTGGATATAGAAGCGATCGCGGAGTTTTACGTCAGCGGATGGGAGGGAGCAGTGCTACAGGGCAAGTTAACCAGGAGCACAGTTCCCGTTAGAAGGTTTATCCAACTGATGTTTGAGCAAGTTCTCAAGGCATGAGCCAACGTGAATGCCGGAAAAACTTTCACGCTCTGGGACTTGAGAAACTAACGCCTGCTTAACAATAAAACCTAGGCGCTATTACCCAACTTCAGGTGAAATTCGTCACATACTTTTATGACTAATCAGCAGATTTTGCCTCCAGAGGAATTTAGTAGTCCACAGGATTCCCCTAAGTTTGCGCTCGCTCGTGAAGTTGTTTGGGCTAATGTCGAGGCTCACGATCACGGTACCATCATTGGCTGTGTGTGGGCTGATCAAACTAGCTGCAAAGCTTCAGGATACCATTATCTGATTAACCTGGCTCCGACGAGTGAAAGCTACTCCTTTTGTCAGCAGGACTGGGCTTTTGAGCAGGATCTTGAGTTGCTAGCAGAATTCAAAGCCCAAAGCATTGGAGATGTCACTTGAGTCAAGCAGAAGTTGAGGCTTTCCCAAACTGGCTGTGGGGAAGAATGCATCCTCAAACCTTCCAGATTGTCTGGGGACCGCTGCGGTACGAACTTCTGGCAATATTGTGTGGTGTGTCTAAATCTACTGTCCAGCACTGGTTTTCTGACTCTAACGCCCTCTCCTATCGAGAGCCGGGGGATAAATATCAACAAATGTTAATCCTAATTGACTGGCTGCTGTCTACTTTCGGGTTAACGCCAGAGGAACTCATAGCACAATTTGAGCTTGAGCGGCAGCAGCAAGCGCCCGAATAAGCTGTCACCGTAGCGTTTTTTTTCTAACCACCTTGTGCTATTCTGACTCTATAGACAAAAGTACGATAGCGTACTACAGCCTTGAAATCTCTATAACACTGGAGAAAACCTGGTTCCAAGGGTTCTGTCATCAGCCAAGATTTCCGCAACAACAGTAAATATCATTTTCCCAACGATCTCAAGAGGCAATGACATGGGCGGAGTCTTGGACTTACTTTGGTTGCACACCTGGGACTTCATGACTCCAATTAGACAAGCCTTGGAAAAAAAGATTGCGCTTGTGCACAACGCTGATGCCAACGGGTTGTTAGCATCTATCTGACTTTGCCTATTTTGAAACAAAGTAGACATCAGATAGGCTTTTAACGAAAGAATCAGTCTTTTTAGCTGATTCAGCAGGTACTGACTCAGTTTATTTTAGGTCAAGTTTGGCTTGACGTACATTAGGTAATTTATCCTGCCGCTCAAGCGAGTGGGAAAGCCAGAGGAGATGGCACAGGCATACCTCTATCTGATGCAGAACGAGTTCAGCACCGGGTCTGTTGCCCTTAAAAAGTTTTTGCAACACAACCTAAAACTCCGTAATAGAATAGACACGTCCGAAAATTTGTAAAGCGCTCTACGTCTTGCTTTACAGGGCG
>CAXUIG010000470.1:0-2601 GCA_964250845.1 uncultured bacterium
CTGTATTCCTTCCAGGGCTTACATTCCAGCATCCCATTTCAGGTAACCAGTGCCAGTCATACAAAGCTTTAATTAATTACCGTAAATTTGCCAAAAAAGGGGTTCGAGTTTGGATTCAAGAAATTACTGGTTGGGGGCGCATAAATTTAGAATTAGAAATACGCAAAGAGCATAAAACCACATACAGTCACCGGAAAAAAATTCTAAAAGCTCATGGCGTTCATCCCAGATCTCAAGGTTGGATCACGCGCCAAGATTACCAGATACTTCTCAATATGGATACTAAAGAACTCAGAGAGGTTTATGGCATATCCAAAGAAGATTTAATTGTTGACTACCTAAAACCCTCTGATCAGGCTACTTTATCATTTGGACACATGATGCAAATAGAAAGTCTAGAAGCTAAAAGTACTCACGGCTATGTCCTTGTTAAAAGTGAATGTGCTGAGGTCATGCAAAAAATTGTTGATTTCCGTAACTCGTTACGCGCTGAATCTAACAATCACCTTTCAAGGCAAAATGATACTCAGTTGCCATTGTTACCGGGGCTAGAGTTGTCTGACGATGCGCTATAGAGGTTAAAAGCAGCCAACGGTGACTTTTTGGCGACTCACTGTTGGCATTCTTTGCTCTTATACCAGCCCTGCTTGAACCAAGGCATCCTCCCAACGCATCTGTATGTAGAGCCCATAAAGTTTGAAGAGTGGGGAATCACTTACCTGGCTATATCTGCCCATAAGCTTTATGCTCCTCAACATTCCCGGAATCGTTGGGTTAGGAGAAGCGTGTCGCCTACGCCAATTGGAAATGGCAGAGGATGAGTTGGCGATCGCAGCTAAAAGAGACAAACTACAAACCTTGCTGCTAGACAAAATTCCCAGACTTATAATCAACGGAGATATCACTTCCCGCTTATCGGGCAATCTCCATATTTCCATCCCTGACATTCCCAACAGTGCCATCATTGCCAGAGTCCGTTCTCAATTGGCAATCTCCACAGGTGCAGCCTGCTCATCCGGTGTAGAGACTCCTTCCCATGTCTTGGAAGCATTAGGCTTGCCCTCCGAGGTGATTGAAGGAGCGCTGCGTATCGGCATCGGCAAATTTACAACCGAACAAGAGATTGAGCTGGCAACTGAAATTCTCTCAACTGCGGTTAGCCTGACTCGCAAATCAATGCATATTACGTCAACAAATTTCCCCAGCCAGTTTTCTAGTAGTAGTCAACGCTGAAACGCACATATTCAGAGGCTTTCCAGCAAGCGCATACAGTTTTGCAGTTTGCCTACGGTGACCTTGAATTGGCGATCGCGAAGCATGAGCTGTGCCCATTCGCCCCCTTGGCTATCTTGGTGCTATTTGCTTGTAGGGTGGACTAAAGACTTCCAAAGCAGGCTGGACTATTTTTTTAAATAGAGAGATCGTAGGTTTGCAGCGTTCAGTTACTGCCCTTGTGCTATTTGTCTCAAATTAACTCCACAATACTGAACTTAACCTTTGATGTTAAAAGCCTCCCTAGCCAAGCAACCTGACTCGTTACCTGTCAAAATCACCCTAATGGCTGTCAGTACGCTAACTGTCATGGCAGGGGCAACGATCGCGCCCTCACTGCCTGCTATGCGGGAACATTTTGCAGGAGTTGCCAACGCGGACTACTGGGTGAGGCTAGTTTTGACGGTTCCAGCACTCTTCGAAAGCTCTGGGTGCTCCCTTTGTAGGTCTGATCATTGATCGACTAGGGCGGAAACCGCTACTGAGCTTAGTCGTATTTGTGTATGGATTGGCAGGTAGCTCAGGCTTCTTGCTGAATTCCTTGGGACTCATCCTACTGGGGCGGGTGCTGCTGGGTTTGAGTGTGGCTGGAATCATGACTACAGCCACGACTTTAATCGCCGACTACTACACAGGTTCAACCCGCGCCCAGTATCTAGGGTTGCAGGCTGCATTCATGGCATTGGGGGGAGTTTTATTTCTCTCCTTGGGCGGCTTTCTAGCTGATCTGAGTTGGCGCATGCCCTTTGTGATCTATCTACTGGCTTGGTTAATTCTGCCTTGCATTCTGCTATTCTTGCCTGAACCTAGTCGTATAGACAAGGTGTCAACTGCCCACACACAGAGCGGGGCGGAGCCCGTTCGTTTACCGTTAAGACTGCTGGTCTTGACGTATGGAATCGCTCTGCTGACCCAGATAGTATTTTATCTGATTCCGGTGCAATTGCCCTTCTATCTGAAGAACCTGACAAATGCTAATGCGGCTCAGAGCGGATTGGCGATTGCATTGGGGACTTTGTTTTCTGCTGTCAGTTCGATGCTTTATCAGCGGATTAAAGCCCGTCTGAGCTTTATCAACATCTATGGAATTGCCTTTCTACATATGGGAGTTGGGTATGGCATCATCAGTCTGGCTAAGAGCTACCCAATTGTGCTGCTGGGCTTAGCGATCGCAGGCTTGGGACTTGGTTTGCTGATGCCGAATATGAATCTCTGTTTGACCTCTGTAACCCCTAGCGTTCTGCGAGGACGAGTGTTGGCAGGATTGACAACTGCCTTCACCCTAAGTGAGGGTATCTGGGGGCGGATGAGAAAACCAGGCAGATAAGA
>CAXUIG010000471.1:0-2497 GCA_964250845.1 uncultured bacterium
GAGTATAGTGATTGCACGCGAAGACGTTCCGGGAGATCAGCGCCTGGTAGCCTACATCATCTCTAATCAGGAAACACCACCCACTGTTAATCACCTGCGCCGCTTCCTTCAACAGCAGTTGCCCGAGTACATGGTGCCCTCGGCGTTTGTGCTCCTAGACACTCTCCCACTGACACCGAATGGCAAGATAGATCGTCGCGCCCTACCGGCTCCGGATAAATCCACCATCACTCAAGAAGCCAGCTTTGTCTCACCCCGTGACCCCCTGGAACGGCAACTGGCGCAAATTTGGGAAGAGGTTTTGGATGTCCACTCCGTTGGAGTACGGGACAACTTCTTTGACAAAGGCGGTCATTCCCTTTTGGCTGTCCGCCTGATGACTAAGATTCAGCAGCAGTTTGAGAAAAATTTGCCCTTGGCCACACTCTTCCAAGGCGCAACTATTGAACAACTGGCGACTATTCTCAGAGAGCATTCGGATTCCTCTCCCTGGTCTCCCTTGGTAGCGATTCAGCCGGGCGGTTCAAAGCAGCCTTTCTTCTGCGTGCCTGGAGCTGGTGGAAATGTGATCTACTTCTATGATTTGGCGCGTCATCTTGGCCCAGACCAACCGTTTTACGGCTTGCAATCATTCGGACTTGATGGGGAATCAGAGCCTCACACCCGAGTCGAGGACATGGCATCCCATTATATTGAAGTACTACAGGCGGTTCAGCCGCAAGGACCGTACTTTCTGGGAGGCCATTCCTTCGGAGGTAAGGTGGCCTTTGAGATGGCGACTCAGTTAATTCATCAGGGGCATGAGGTGGCTCTACTTGCGATTCTAGACTCCATGGCGCCGGTTCCTGGCAACAAGCCGGTAGGTGCTGATTGGGATGATGCTAGATGGTTGACCGAGATTGCCAGCATAATAGGACGCTGGTTCGGAAAGAACCTGGAGGTGTCGTATGATGCTCTCCAGCCCCTCGAGTCAAACGAGCAATTGAATTACCTCAAGGAGCGGTTGCAAATGGTCAACCTGCTGACCCCCGAGGTTGGAATAAGGCAAGTTCGCGGCCTCGTGCAAGTTTTCAAGGCTAACTATCAAACTTATTACATGCCACAGTCGGTCTATCCCAAGAGAATTACTCTCTTGCGGGCCAGCGAGGTTCATTCTGAGGATGCTGCTAGTGACCAGCTTTCTGAGATTCTTCCAGGTGATCCGGCGTGGGGCTGGGGCGAGTTTTCTACCGAACCAGTGGATATCCATATTGTTCCAGGCAACCATATCACAATGATGGCTGAGCCCCACGTCCAGGTTCTGGCTGAACAGCTGCGAACCTGCCTTGAGCGGATACAAGCGGATGATTTCGGAAAATAAGATGGCTACAGACTGGCTTGAGGATTGGTCGTCCGCTCTGGAGCATCGCCAGGTGCTGCTACAGCGAGCGTACTTGTTCAGCAGGGCATTGTGTTACGCTAGCGAGTTAACCATTATTTAGTCTGAGACCGCGCGGCGGCATCTCACGTTGCTCCAGGGGTAGCCGCGTACACTAGGACACCCGACTTCTTTGTCTGTGTTAAGGGTGTATTTGTAACGCATGGTCTGTTAGCCTCCAAGTCTATTGCTTTGAAATACGCTTTTCTTTCGTTCAGGCGAGTGATTCATTAAGATTAGTTGAGGTTTCAACCGTTTCCTAGACAGAACTAACAGTAGACTTAAGCTGTTTCCTCTAAATATCTATGAACAAAGGTCACAGCCATAGCACCTTCGCCGACTGCTGAAGCCACCCGTTTTACAGAGCCATGCCGGACGTCCCCAGCCGCAAAGGAACCTGGAACACTGGTTTCAAGAAAGAAGGGATCACGGTCGAGCATCCAACATGCTGGTGGACGACCCTCTTTGAGCAAGTCCGATCCGGTCACTAAATAACCTGCTTGATCGCGGATAATGTTAGTGTCCTTTGCCCATTCGGTGTTTGGCGCACCGCCAATGCAAACAAACAGCCGTCGAGTAGCGATTTTCTGCACCGAGCCATCACGACAGTTGGTAATTTCAATCTGCTCCAACGATGTATCACCCGTAAGCCCAGTAACCTGAGCATTAAAGAGTACCTCAATGTTGCTCTTGCTGATAATGCGCTCAACGAGATACTGCGATAAGGTAGCCGCTAGACTATCGCCGCGAATCAGCATGGTAACTTTTTCTGCATAGCGCGAAAGATACATGGCAGCTTGACCCGCTGAGTTACCGCCACCCACAATAAAGACGTGTTCGCCGCCACACAGCGGTGCTTCACTTGCACCCGCACCGTAAAACAATCCGACTTTGAGAAACTGGTCTTCATTGGGAAGATTGAGCCGTCGATACTCAATACCCGTGGCACAGATATTAGCTCGTGCAATCATTTTGCTGCCATCCGCCATGTCTGTGTAGATGCGATTGTCTCGAAATTCTGATTTCCAGTAAACCAAAAAGTTTTTCCCAAAGAGCGATCGCTAAATATTAGGTAGTTTA
>CAXUIG010000472.1:0-2466 GCA_964250845.1 uncultured bacterium
GAGTGGGGGATGGGGGGAGTGGGGGAGAAGAGATTCTAATTCTACCCTACGTCCCCCCTCATCCAACAAATCAGCGTATTTATTCAGTGGGATTTTCTCCCCCACGCCGTCAGCTTTGTCACACATCTAGAATAGATAAGTTAAAGCTGTTAAGAAATGTAAGGTGTTTCATGGCGGATCAGTTAATTCGCGCCACGGCAGCGGAGGGTGGAATTCGCGCTGTGGGTGTCATCACCACACGCCTGACAGAAGAAGCTCGGGCTAGGCACAAACTCTCCTACGTGGCAACAGCTGCACTGGGACGCACCATGTCAGCTGGGCTGTTGCTGGCATCCAGTATGAAAAGATCCGGATCGCGAGTCAACATCCGGATCAAAGGCAATGGCCCGTTGGAGGGGATTCTGGTGGATGCTGGGTTAGATGGAACGGTGCGCGGTTACGTAGACAACCCAGGTGTGGAATTGCCACCTAATGCCCTCGGCAAGCTGGACGTCGGTGGCGCAGTCGGACGGGATGGCTATGTCTATGTAGTGCGGGATGTGGGATACGGCTACCCTTACGCCAGCACCGTCGAATTGGTTTCAGGTGAAATTGGCGATGATGTTACCCATTACCTGGTGAGTTCTGAACAGACACCCTCGGCTCTGGTTTTGGGTGTATTCGTCGGCGGCGACGGAGTACAAGCAGCTGGGGGGCTACTGATACAAGTCTTGCCCAAGGCTGCACGAGACGATGAACTGGTTCAAACCTTAGAATCGCGGGTGGCGGCGCTGTCGGGATTTACCCCGCTGTTGCAGTCTGGGCTGACGCTACCGGAAATCTTTGACCAGCTGCTGGGGGACATGGGGCTGGTAATGCTACCAGAAACCCAGTTGGTGCGTTTTCACTGTCGTTGCTCTTTTGAGCGAGTGTTGGGTGCCTTGAAGATGCTCGGGAAAGCGGAGCTGCAAGACATGATTGAAAAAGATGATGGGGCTGAAGCAACTTGCCACTTTTGTGGAACAGTATACCAGGCAAGCAGCGATGAACTGGCCCAGCTGATCGTAGATTTGCAAGCTGAATCGTAGGGAATTTTGACCCTGGAAATATAGCTTTTTCTGGGCTGGAAAGGTAGGATGACAGTGCAGGGTTATTGTAAAAAAATTAAGCCGTGGTACGACTATTTCGGTGTGCGCAATGAGAGAGCGGAGCATTCCAGAAGGTTGGTATGATGCTAAAGCATCAGGCTCACCGCAAAGTGTCCCACCGGATAATGGTGACCACCAGGTTCCCCCTAATCGAAAACGGCGAGGCTGGTTAAGCAACTGGGTGTTTTGGGGGGTATTGGCATGCTTGATTTCGGGCGGACTGGGAGTCAGTGCGGTGGCACTATTGCTGAAACTGCCAGCAGTACCAAACTGTCCATCCATTTTCTGGCCCACGGCTTCAGCCTCAATCCGGCTATACTGCGCTCAGGTGGCGGGAAATAAGCAGACGGTGAACGACTTGCTGCAGGCGATCGCTCTGGTTGCAGCTCTACCACCCGATCACCCCTTGCGTCCAGAAGCCAACATTTTCATTGAACAGTGGTCGCTCGATCTGTTGGAGTTGGGAAATCAGGCGTTCCAGGCGGGTAACATACACGAAGCGATCGCCATTGCCCATAAAATTCCCCAAAAAGTTGCGGCTAAGCAATCGGTGGCAGATCGGATTGAGAGTTGGCAGTCCACCTGGTCGGACGCTGAAGGGATCTATCGAGACACGGAAGCAGAAATACGTCTTTCGCACTGGCGTCAGGCGTCTATGGCTGCCGTGCGCTTGCTAAACGTAAATAATAACTACTGGGCGACTACTAAGTATGATGAACTGACTAACCGGATTGAGACAACGCGACAAGATAGCAAAAATTTGGCAAAAGCGCAAGGTCTGGCGCAAACAGGGGGATTAGACAATTTATTAGAAGCGATCAAGCTGGCAGAGTCGGTTGATGTAAATAGTTACATTTACCAGGATGTACAGGAAACGATTCAGGAGTTGGGGGGCAAGCTTCTAGAGTTGGCGCAGGCATCGCTAGATCGACGGGATGCGGATGAGGCGATCGCGATCGCCAACCAAATTCCTGCAAGTACCAATCTCCAGTCAGAAGCTCAAGACTTGATCAACTTGGCTCAGGCATGGCGCAATGCCTGGATTGGTACGATTCCGAGTTTGCAAGCAGCGATCGCGATCGCCAAAAATATTGGCTACGACCGGCCTATGTATAACAAAGCACAGGAACTGATTAGCCGTTGGTCGCTAGAAATTCAAGACGTGGCTCATCTAGATCGAGCGCGTGGACTTGCTCAAGGGGGGACAGTGAATGAGTTGAATACGGCGATCGTAGAAGCACAACTCATTCCCGATAACAACCCGCGTGCGTCAGAGCGAGACCAGCAGATTGCTCGCTGGCGTGGGCAAGTAGAGACGATTGAAGACCAGCCTTACCTA
>CAXUIG010000473.1:0-2311 GCA_964250845.1 uncultured bacterium
GGCTAGCTTTCGCCTGCTTTGTTACCCAAAATTGGCTGTTTTTGAACCATGCCGCTTTTACAACGGTGTACTCATTGTCAGCCAAGCATCACAATCACTTTCCCGTGTTCGTGGTGCCAAGTCACTTAATGTCTGGGCAGCAGAGTCAGGGTTAATATATGCTGCTGATCGCTCTCTTTTTCCTGAACAAGTAAAGGGGTACTACAAACGAAACTACGAACAAAACGTTAAACATATTCTTGCCTTTAACGTGCAGTATGACCCGCTGAAAGATGAATGGGACTCCCCGCACTTTGACCTATTCTGCAAATATTCAGCGTATCGCAATAACTGCATGGTAGCTCTGAGGACGCGGCTGGAAGAGCGGTTAGAGCACGAGGGTTATTGCGTCATCCCAGTGGATGGAGCGCCCTCCGATATGGTGAAAGCGGGTTTAGAAGAGGCTTGGGCTACCGTAGAACTCACTCATGCTCGTGCTGTAGCTGCTGCCACTATATTAAATGATGCTGAACTGAAATCATTAGAAAATATGACTCTAACTCCTAGCCAAAAACTAAATGTGGAAAAAACTTTTCTACTTAAAGCTTTTGGCCAGGAACTAATTGACGCGATGGTTTTCGAGCATTCATCAGGGGAAATCCTTAGAGGCTTCGCAGCGATAATACTTAAGGATAAACGGGGTGACTATCGCAAACAATTAGATGCATTCTACTTATTGACCGCGACTCCAGATGTGGCGATCGCCAAAGACGCGAAGGCAGAACAACGGCAGTTAGACCAAGGCCATGGCCGCTTTGCTGGGGACATACGCTGGACCGCTCGACAGCGCAAGGCTCGGGAGTTCTTAGGGTTACCTAATTTTCTAGATCCTAGTTCTTGGTGGGGACTATCCGACTTTGCCGCGCTAGCCGAGAAAGCTAAAAAACACGCTGGCAAAATTAAAGACGCGATTGGCTTCGCTGTGCGACGAATGACCAATGGGCAAATATTCGGTGAGCTAATGGCGCAGCTGGGGCTTGAGCTAAACAAAAAGTGGGCACCAGGGGTTACTGGTTCGGGGCGCCGCTATAAGGTACGTCAGATCACTGCTGACTCTTGGAAATATGCCCAAATCTACGTCAACTACCGTGAGTCTCTGCTGCAACAAAATCCGGTTTCTGATCCGACAATTTCTGATCACCCCCCCGTTGAATATTATAGTGAAACGGCAGGGGGGGGTGATCAGGGTCTAAGCCATATACATCAAGGATTAGAGGTAGTTTCACTTTCCGGTTTTGAAGCGGGGGATTTCAACCAACAGCCGCACCACAAGGCGACAGCGCCGGATGCTGGAGTGTCCATCGACCCAGTGATAATCCAACCGGATATTACCACGGTCGCGGCAAGGGCATCTGCTCCAGATGCGTACACCGAATTGGCCAACACTCAAGAATTGCCATGGGGGGTGGGGCGGGTCTTGCCCGGCTCTGTCGTTGAGTGCTTTGGCAGGGTGGGACAGTGGGTTGTTAAATATTGTGCAGGCGATGTAGCTAAAATTTTCGACTGGCTTGGCCGAGAGGAATATGCATCCTGCAAAACCTTGAGACTATGGGCGGGGGGAGCAATGTGAAGATTGAAGCACACCCCCGCCTAGTTGCGGCCAATCAGCTGGCAGACAAATTACGGCAGTGTCAATCGTGGGCGGAAGTCGAGAGCGCGATCGCCGCCTACCCTGAGCACAAAATTAATGCCTGGCATCTGATGGATGCTGACGAGAAATCGCGACTCAAAGAATTGAAGAGACTGGCAACAGAGGCTCTAGCACCCGAACCACCCCCACCGGCTTCGACAGATGTTCAAGCATTTGCTGTAGGTGATCGCGTCATCTGGCAGCATGGCTGTCCTGGTTATTTACAAAGTTGGAACCCGTTTGTAGTTCGCCAAGTTGAAGGTGAAGTGTACTGCCTGGATTGGGTTGCTACTCCGGTCCATTGCTCAAAACTAATTTTGGAATAAGCGATGTATGAAATTAATGAGGCGATCGCCATGAACCACCCCGAAGACTATCGACAGATCCAATTTGAGCTTGAGCGTCAAGAATTGCTTGCAGAAAATCACGCGCTTTTAGCTGCGATCGCGCAACGCCCTTATTCACTCAAGCTTTTACGGTCTGTGCGCCAGGGGTTGTTGATGCACCTGGACTATAAAGGAACCCGTCGCCGGTAATCACAGAAGACGTTCCATATTAATTAAAAACCAACAGGAAGCCACAATGAATTTATGGCATGGTTCAAAAACAGCCAATTTTGGGTAACAAAGCAGGCGAAAGCTA
>CAXUIG010000474.1:0-2265 GCA_964250845.1 uncultured bacterium
TCTACGGTTGGTTTGCCCACTGCTGTTACTGTACCTCACCCATTTGAAAACCGCTGTACTTGGCTCTATGCTCATCTAGCTTGGCGTTGTCAGCATGCCCTTTGGGTCGGTTGTTATGACATCCGTTTAAAATCTGCTGTCATCGTCAATAGCAACGTTCCAGAGCAGCAACCTAGCGATACCGTGCCAATTATTTACAACAACGTTCCAGGTTCTGCCATCCTGATTGGGGGGCCTCCCAATAGCGGTAAAAGTGTTCTGTCCAATGCCCTCCGTGTGAGCTTATTGGGAAAGAGACCAGACGTACAGATTTATCTGCATCGGGCTAACTGGGATGGTGAGGGGAATCATACCCATGAAACTCCAGACCTTGACTTGGCTGCGAGACTAGCCAAGGAAAACAAGTTCAAGTTACATCAGCACCCCAATGCGGATGAATTGATCGGGAAGTACTTCGACTACCATGCCAAAGCAACTGCTAATATCCGGCAGGTGGTGAATCTGGCACTGGTTGATGTGGGTGGAGTCCCAGATCCGGTCAAAACTCCTGTAGTAGAGCAGTGTAGCCATTACATTGTCATCAGTGATGACCCAGAGAAGGTGCAAACGTGGCATGGCCTCTGTAGCTCAAAATTGCAGCCACTGGCGGTAATTCACAGTGTCGTGGAAGAAAGGTTGGAGATTTTGCGAACTGAGCCGTTTCTGGAAATTGTGGCAGGACCATGGAAGCGGGGTCAGCGCCGACCTGTGCCGGATTTGTTGCTTCAGCAGGTGGTGAAGCTATTGACGTAAACCTGATTTGTGGTTACAACCGGGTCATCAAGAGTTTGTGAGGTGAGCGCTTATACCTTATTATGCCAGTCCTTAACTTATTTAGAATCTACCCATCTAGCAAATTCTATGATGACAAGTTCTCAAGTTGCTCTACAGGTTGCACAGCAGGCAATATTAGTCTTAGCAGAGTGGGCAGCTGCTAACTTATCCAGTGGATGTCAACCTTCAGAAGACCTACATCCAGCAGTTAAACGAGCGAAGGAAAGCTTGTCATGGTCTGACAGCACAAGTCTCAACTGGCTGCGTCTGTTGTTTGACGCTGTAAAACTTCCAGATGGTAAGGGTCAAGATCTACAGCATTACCATCCTGCTAAGGCGATCGCAAACCATGACCCCCTGATTCCCTATCCTCAAACAGCTCCGCCTACTCCAGAAGACCAAGAAGCTCTGACACAGGAAGTTAGAAAGGCTTTGTCAGGTCTTGACCAGGAAGATTGGCAAAATCTCTCATTACTCACTCTGATTATAGAAAAATTTGGCTCCTGCCTCAGCTTTGGGGAGCCTGATGTTGCTCTCATAGACATGGTAAGGGCTACCGGAGCAATTGCTGCTGCTTTGGCGAGTCATCCTGAAGCCACTGAACTCAGCTTGGTAGCTGGCGATCTCTCAGGGATTCAAAAATTCATCTACACAATTTCTTCTGATGGTGCGCTCAAGTCTCTCCGCGCCCGGAGTTTTTATCTAGAAATGGTTACAGAGGAAGTTGTACAGCAACTCCTGGCAGAACTGAATCTGCCACGTACCAGTGTTATCTATGCAGGTGGTGGGAATTTATATCTGCTAGCTGCTGCTACAAGTGACACAAGCAAGAAAGTCCAGCAAGTTCAGCATAAATTTAATATTTGGCTAAAAAATGAGTTTCAAAGCAAGGTTTTTCTGGCTCTCGATTCTTTGAAGTTTGAATTTTGTTATGTAGCCACAAACGAGCTTTCAAATCAATGTAATAAAGTCAGTCAAAACATTAATAACCAAAAATATCGTAAGTTTTGTCTTCAGCTACCTGATTTACTTTTACCTCGTGAAAGCTATGGAAAACGGTGCCGATTTTGCCATCGAGATGATACGACATTGGGGCAAATGAATTCCGACGAAGACGATTCTGTTCAAGCTTGTCCAACTTGTATAAAGATGTTTCAGTTGGGGAGTCAGTTGTTCAAAGCCAAAGTATTTGTGCGCTCATACCGCGATAATATGCCTGGTAAATTACATAGGCTCTCTTTTCAATCTGCCTACTACTATCTTTTTGAAAATACAGACAAAATCCAAGATATTCAGTCCAGTGACAAACTATTTTTACTAAATAACTGGACAGTAGATGATTACCGCTTCCACAGTTCTGCGCCTCTGTTATTGGGCAATTACGGCCAAAAAAGTGATGACTGGAGTTTAGACTAACGCATGACAAAATGACTCAAAAGTATTGAGTTAATG
>CAXUIG010000475.1:0-2244 GCA_964250845.1 uncultured bacterium
TTAAGCATATATCTGGTAATGCTTTCAGCTATCCCATCTCAGGTAACCAGTGCCATTTTACCAGATATACCTCAAAAGTCAACTAGAACCGTGCCAATATCTGCTGAACAGTATTTTGATTGACAGTAGTGCAATCCATCAAAATGGTGAAACTGGAAGCTAAGGCGACCGCACTCCCCTTGCCGATTAAGTTTGAAAGTCGGCGGCATAGACAAAGAGAGATTTTTGTCGCTACCAATACTTTTATGTTGAAAAACTTTGGTTCCCCTTTATTAAAAAGTGGCTAGAAACTGCCGCATGACTGTAATCAAGTACTTTATCTTGCAATTGATCGTACAAATTGGGTCTGGATTAATTTACTGATGATTAGTTTGATTTGGGATAAGCGCTCCATTCCGATCTATTTTGAATTACTGCAAAAACAAGGGAGTACTAATTATGAAGAGCAAATAGCATTCTGCTACAAATTTTTGCATCTGTTTAAAAATTACCAAACAGTAGTATTGGGGGACAGAGAATTTTGCTGGCGTGAAGTTGGCATCCTGGTTAGCTCAAAAGGGAGTCTAATGAGTGTTTACGTTTAAAAAAGACTGAATACATTCAGCTATAAGATAAAATTTGGGTGCAATTGAAATCTTTGGGATTGAGTCCTGGTATTTCTCTCTATCTAGAAGGAGTAAATGTAACGAAACAAAAAGGATTCGAACGAGTTAATTTGGCGCGGAGTGTCTGCGGGGGAAGCAACCCTCTTCAATTCCTCCTTTGCTAAATCGAAAAGAAAATATCAAGGCTGGGTTCCAGATGAAGGCTGGTTTATTATGACGAACCTGGATTCTTTAGACTCAGCAATTAAATCATATCAAGAAAGATTTGACATTGAAGAAATGTGAGCGAGATTTTAAGAGTGGTGGGTATAATTTAGAAGAGACTCTCGTTACAGACTTCCGGTTGAAGGCAATAATTTTATTAATAATGATTGCCTATACAACTGCCACATTTCAGGGTAAAAAAATTAAACAGATGGGTTTACAAAAATATGTGGGTCGGGTTAAAGAATAGACGCAGTTGCGGGATTAATGAGATTCACTCGCAATAAGTGGAAGTATTATCAAAGAGGTTTGAGGGCCAAGGAGCTTAGGAAAGTCTGCATTCCAGACCTCCTTGTAACCCCTTCAAGTCGTGTCGAGTCATGTTAATACTACAAAAATTGAGCAGAGAGTGATAAATATAGTGATATTATTTAACCATTTTTTCTGGTCTTCACTACATATTTACCACTACCAACACCTCTTTCAAGCAAAGCCTAATTAAGTTGATGTAACAGTGTCTCAGCTTCACCAATTTTGAGGTTCTTGTTATAGAGTGGCGCGTCTGGCTCAAACAGAGTACTTTTGCTGAGATCGCCAAGATCTTGGGGGGCAAATCCAATCTCTTCAATCAGTTGCTTCACCGTTTGCTTGGCTTGGGGGTCATCGCCACAAACCTGAACGGCAATTCGTTCGTCGCCCGATTGAAACGCTTGTTCTGCCAAGACTTTAAAGTAGATGGAATTGAACGCTTTGACTGTATGAGCGCCTGTAAACTGTTCGGCTACGTAACCTGTTGCCGTTTGCGAGTCATCCTCGATTACCCGTCGAGCGACATCACCATCCCGTTGCGGATAAGGATTCGTGGCATCAACGAGAATTTTGTTATCTAATCTTCCAACCTGCTGAGCTACTTCGGGAACTTTACCAAACGGAATTGCTAGCAAGATTACATCACCGAATGCTGCCGCTGCTTCAACGGTGCTAGTCTTGGCACCCGCCTCTTGGGCGATTGACTGCAAGTCATCCGGGTTCCTGGAGCTGAACATCACTTCATGTCCAACATGAGCCCAGTGTCGCCCTAATGTTCCACCGATGTTTCCCGAGCCGATAATTCCAATTTTCACTTTTAACCCCTTCATTTGCAGTGGTTCAAACATCTAATAGTTCTCTGAAAGTCATCAAAACTACGGCTAAGTTGTGCGTTCATTTGTGGTAAACCAAATGAAAAACTTAGACGTTTACGCCACGCCACAACGATGTTCAATCTAGATGTCCTCCTACAGGCGAGCGGCATAAATATGGCTTGATAACTTGCGCAAGGATTGAGGAACATCTTGACTCAATTGTACTACATAGTACACTAAATTGCCTTCTGCAGATTACTAGACACGTCCGAAAATTTGTAAAGCGCTCTACGTCTTGCTTTACAGGGCGT
>CAXUIG010000476.1:0-2185 GCA_964250845.1 uncultured bacterium
TCAGAACCGGGGGTCAATTCCACAGCGACCACTTCCCCCCCCTGAACGCTTACTCTCGATGTCAATCCAGGTGAATGGCACCCTGTTCTTGGACAAAAAATCTCTAATCCGAAACGTATCGTGTGAAAACTTTGACCCCACCACCTTCAGTCCGATAAATCCCGATTCTTCCAGTAACTGCCGCCGCGAGAGAAACGCCTGAAGAATACAGTCACCGAGTTTGGGTATTTCTTTAAGTATTCTTCTAAGATTGCTTGCCGAGATTTCGTAGACTTCGCAGTTACCTTTCGCAACTGCCGTCACAAGTGAGGGCTTACCCGACAACATATCCACATCGCCAGTGAATTCCTTCTCCTCGTGTACCGTAACGGTTTTTCTTTTTCCGGTGGAATGCTCCACAATTTCCACCTGACCCTTCTTGACAACGAAGAACTTAAATTCGCTTTCACCCGCCTCAAACAGCATTTCTTCATTTTGGAAAGATTTCAAAACGGCAAATTCATCTAGCGCGGCAAGTTGAGAATCGTCAAGCTTGGGGAAGGCAATACTCTGAATAGTTTTTTCAGCCATAATTAATTTTTGTTAATTTAACTGTCGCGGTAACAACCTAGGGTAAGCGGATTTCAAATGCTATTGACAAGCGGGTTTAGAGTCTTCATCAACTTGGGTCAAACAAGCGGTAAAAATCCAGGGCAAACGCCCCGAGCCGAAACCACTATGAATATTATCTGGCGAATTTAGATGCGTTTGCACTGGAGTGCTACTTACTATCCGTGGATGTTGTATTGTAACATATACTTAAATAAAGCCTTTAGTGAACGACATACTACTGGTAGCGCAATACCAATTTAACGCGCTTGGTGAATCCATCGCAGTAGTGGCTGTCCCCATCTCAGGTGTGGAACCGTTTCAATCTGATGCCTCATATAGGACTAATAGATGATTTTTGAAAAAGCTCCGTACATCTGAAGAGACATAAAATCAAACCTCGTGTTCTGGAGGAACCACGTAAACATCCACTTGAGATGAGAGCAGGAGGGAATCAAAGCGCAAAAACGTCTCACCCAGGTTTTGGCTTGTAACCAAATATCTTCAATTGGGTTTTGTTCTGGGCAGTTGGGCGCAAAGCGATGAACGTGAATTCTCCATTGCTCAAGGTGTAAACCTTGGTTGATTTCGCCCAGAAAGTTTTGCACAACCTGAGAACGATGGTAAGAAGCGCCATCCCAAAAAATCAGTAATTTTTGGTCGGGAGATTGGGCTAACAAATAACGCAGATAATCAACTGTATTGTCTGAGTTACCAGCATCATATGCTTGCAGCAGTAACTTGCCGTCCAGATAGTCAACAGCCCCGTAGTATGTCTGCTTATCTCGCTCGTTCACTACAGGAACGGCTATTACAAGAGTCAGTTTTGCCCCAGACATACCCACTTAAGTCTCCCCACACCAAATGACACTCATCGATCAGCAATACTCTGAGTGCCCCTGATTCGATCTCCTCTCTCCGACTTGCCAGCAGGGTTTTAATTTGGTTTTTTTTTCAGCCACAGCGTCTGGGTTCGCCTTGGGATTGTGTGAAAGTCGTTTTCTTCCAACTGATGCCAGCGGCGTCGAATAAGTCGTAATAGCTCCGTGAGGACTCATACGTGACGTCGTATTCAAATGCCAATTTATATTCGAGTTCGCCCAGTTCCCAACATTCTTTGTCAAGCAACCAACTTAATACCTCTGCTCTTTGCTGGTCACTTAAATAGCTTTTCCGACCCTGATAGTTCAAGCGTAGGCCATCGATTCCATCTTCCTCATATGCTTTCTTCCAGCCTGTGAGCGAACCCAGGGACACGTCTAATATTGTTTGAATTTCCTCATACAGGTAATCTTGATAAATCAGTTTGACTGCCAATGCCTTCCTCATCTCACGCGCATCTGGATGCAGAGCGATAAATTTTTGCAACTCCTCCAGTGCTGCTTGTCGTTGCTGGCTCATCATTGTTCTCTGTTATACAGAATTATCCCCCTGAGTCCTTCAGTACTCTCTCACAGTCTTTTTCATAAATCAAATATTAGTCCTATATCTTTAGTTACAATTATGGTGACTGAATGCATGGCTTTCATTGCACAGTCACCATTTTGCAGTTTTAAGTTGGCACCACAAGTGACCTGAATGACTATCCAGTTCCACC